>JBBRVS010000304.1:0-4981 GCA_038246645.1 Pyrinomonadales bacterium | reverse complement strand
TGCCGGCGCGTTCAAGCGAAGCGAGAACAGGCGCATTGCTTGATTTATCCGAAACTTTTTAGTAACCGAAAGTTGTGAGCGCGTCTTGCTTCGCTCGCCGCGTGCAAGCGGGACGCTCGCGCTCCAGTCCTAATCAGTTACCAAGCAACAAATTCAAAAATACTCTCGCAATTATAGATTTGAAGTAAAGGAATTTTTTATTATCGGCAAAAAATCTGCTTTTAACTCTTGTCCCTTGTCCCTCGTCCCTAAATTCAAATATCCAGTTTCTTCTTACTATGCCCGTTCGTGCGGGCAATTTTATTGATCTCCGCGCTTTCTTCCATTTTTACAACGGCTTGATTGAGGATTTCCTGCAATTTTTCCAATCTTTCAGAGGTTGAACGAATTTCCAGAAGTTCATATTTCAGGTCGGTTTCGAGATTGAACGCGGCGGTGACGAGAAATGACAAAGCTTCCGGTTCGGCTTGCGGAATATCGGGAAAAGAACCGCGTTCACCGCTAAGTTTGTGCGCGGCTTTGGCAATGCGCCGGAAAAGTTCGAAAACCTTATCCGCCAGCGGCTGAACGACACTTGCATCTTCTTCAAAATCTTCAAAAAATTCGACATCGCCGACCAGGTAAGGTTCGCCCGCATCAACATAGCCGAGCAGACGATAGCGCACCACACCGATGGTTAAAACATTTGAACGCCCGTCCGGCAATTCCTGAACCTCGCGCACTTCCGCCGCACAGCCGAATGTTCCCGTTTCGGGCTTTTCGATAAAAGATTCCTTCGGATCAAAAAATGAAACGCCGAAAATATTTTTATCGAGCGCGACATCCTTGAGCATCTGACGGTAACGCGGCTCGAAAATATGCAGCGGCAAAAGCTCGTTCGGCAAAAGCACGAGCGGCAGCGGAAACAAAGGCAAATGCTTGATTCCTAATACTTTATCTAGGGTTTCGGACATAATATTTTAAAGTCTAGCGAGTCTGTCGAGTCTGGCGAGTCTAGCGAGTCTGTCGAGTCTGGCGAGTCTGTCGAGTCCGGCGAGTCTGGCAATCTTAATTAGACTTCGCAGTCTTTTCAGCTTTTTCGGTTTGTCGAGTTTTAAACTATTTGCTTTACTTAATAAACTCACTAGATCCCAACAGACTCGACAAACTCGCCGGACTCGCCGGACTCGCCGAACTCACTAAACTATCTTAAGCGCGATAAAATCAACAATCTTTTCGGGCGGTTCGTCGCTTAAAGCCATTCGTTTTGCGCCGACGACCGCTTCGGCGATTTCTTCGACCCGTGTTTTATAACGATTATCTCGAATAATCAAATCTTCGACAACGCGGCGTTCGAGTTTTTCCCGCGTGATGTCTTCGCCGACATCCGCCGCGACCGCGTATTCAATCGGCGCGGTATGATTTTTAACGCGAACGTGCAGAGCTTTGGTCAATTCCTGCGCTTTGTCGCGGATTTCCTTGAGCTGCAATTCGGAATTCGGAAAACCCAGATGTCCGCGCAGTGTTATTTCAATGATCGGCGCGGAAGAATCTGTCGTTTCATCAAACGCCCGTCCTTCGCGTTTGACCTTTTCCAGAACCTGTTCGGTAATATCTTTTTTATCGGCATAACCCGTTACGTCAAAACCTAATCTTTGAAAAGGTCTTTGTTTGTAATCGGTGATGTGTTTTGCCGAAACTTCCAGATTTTCGCCGACTTCGACGAGCCACGCGCCGCGCGTTTCGCGGTATTCGTCAATCTTCGTAATTTCCAGCGAACCGGGATTAAACGCCCAATTGTCAATATCATAGCATTTGTGCGTGTGTCCCAAACCGACGTAATTCGTCACCGATTTCAACTCTTTCAAATTTGCTAAACTGAGCGCCGGAATCGGATGCGTTTGATGACCTTCAACGTCCGTGTGAAGTAATAAAATATGAAACGCGTCTTCACGGCGATTTGCTTTGATCGCTTCGGTCAGCATCGGGATCGCCCAGTTTGCCGCCGCGCCGAACCAGTGCGAACCGAAAATTCGCGCGTTTCCGATGTCAATAAATCCGCCTTTGCCGAATTCTTCATCCCAGAGCTCATAGATCATTTTACCTTCTATATTTTTCGGTTCGAGCAGATAAAGCAGATTCCAGTTCGATAGCGAACGCAGCCAGCTGTATTCGATGTCGTTGTGTTTCTGATCGTGATTTCCTTCGATTGAAACGACCGGAATTCCGGCATCTTTGAGCAGACTCAAACCCGCATAAGCATAATTCATCGTCTCCGGCGGAACATTGCGTTTATGAAAAAAATCGCCGCACATCAAAACGAAATCAACCTTTTCGGCAATCGCATATTTTTGCAGAACGTCAATCCACGCATCAAAAAAATCGCGCGGCGATTCCGCCAGTTGATAACGCGTGCAACCGAGATGAATATCGGAAATATGTAGGAATTTCATAAATTCATTCTATCATTTACCATTTATCATTTACCATTTACAATTCAAAATTATGGAAAAAGTAATCTTTATAACAGGTGCATCGAGCGGAATCGGTAAGGAAACGGTTAAACTTTTTCAATCGAAAAATTGGCGCGTTGCCGCCACAATGCGAACGCCGGAAAAATCGCAGGATTTGCAGAAAATCGCCGATGTCGAAACCTTCCGGCTCGATGTAACCGACGCAGAATCAATTAAATCGGCAATTTCCGGCGCGATTGAAAAATTCGGGCGAATTGATGCGATTGTCAATAATGCCGGTTACGGTCTGGTCGGCGCGTTTGAAGCGGCAACGCCCGAACAGATCGAAAGGCAATTTCAGACGAATGTTTTCGGTTTAATGAACGTCTGCCGCGAGATTCTGCCCGTTTTCCGCCAGCAAAAACGCGGCACAATCGTCAATGTCGCATCGGTCGGCGGGCGCATTACGTTTCCGCTCTACAGCATTTATCACGCGACGAAATGGGCGGTCGAAGGTTTTTCGGAATCTCTCCAATACGAACTCGAAAAATTTAATATTCGCGTCAAAATCATCGAACCCGGACCGGTCAAAACCGATTTTTACGACCGTTCGCAGGATTTAACGAAGAAAGAAGGTTTAACGGTTTATGACTCTTTTATCGAAAAAGTTCTGCCGAATCTGAAAAAAGCGGGCGAAGACGCGCCCGACGGTTCGGTTGTCGCGCAAACGATTTTCGATGCCGTCACCGACGATTCAAAGAAAATGCGCTACAACGTCAACACCAAAGGAATGTTATTCGCCCGCCGGTTTTTGCCCGAAACTTTGTTTTTCAAAGTTATCAAATCCATGTTAGTTAAATAAGCACCAATGGAAAACGGACAACGGACAACGGACAACGGACAATGGACAATTTAAGAAATCCTTTAAATTACGTTGAATCTGTAAAGATACCGGCGTTTTTAGAATTTTCATAATATCTTTAAGACTTTTGCTCATCTGCTAAATTTATTTTTTTAACTGCGGGTAAAAAACTGATAATTGATAGGTAATAATTCTTAAGTAAAGAAAATTGACCATTGTCAATTGTCAATTGTCCATTGATTTAACTATGTTTCAAAATCCCTTAACCGAAAAAATTGCGCGATTTTTAATGGAAATCGGCATTGAAATCGTTCCGGCAAATTTACCGGATGAAACTTTTCTGCCCGGAATTTTGGTCGAAAACGGGAAACTTCTGGTTGACGAAGCAAAATTGAAATATCCCGGCGATTTATTTCACGAAGCCGGACATCTTGCTCTGGCATCAAGCGACGTGCGCCCGACCTTGAGCGGCGAAGTGAAAATTCCGGGTGAAAATATGAACGAAATCGAAATCGCCGTTACCGCCTGGTCGTTTGCGGCGGTAACTTTTCTCGGCATCGAGCCGCGCATTTTATTTCACGAAGGCGGTTATCACGGAAAATCGGAAAGCCTGATCCTGACATATTCGATGGGTGTTTACCCCGGAGCGTTTTCGTTGCAAAAATTCGGAATGACCATTGCCGGAAAATCTGCCGAAGAAGCCGGCGTTGCGCCTTATCCGAATATGCTAAACTGGGTGCGAGATTAAAGAAAAAAGCGTGAAATATGGATAAAAAAATCCTCGCAAGAAGCATTTTGTCAGCGGCAGTTTTGGGAATTGTTTTTCACCTGCTGATTCCGCTCGGTTTGCTGCTTTTAATAAATAGTCTGCTCGGCGCGGCATCGGTTATAGATCCGCTTCAGGCTAAAGATCCCGGCGAAGTTTTATGGAAAGGATTTTTTCTGATCGTCATTCTGCAAATTATTTACGCGGTTTGCGCAAGTTTGAGCGTCGGCGTTTTGTCGGTTTGGTTGATTAAAAAAATAAAATCGGGCTGGGTTTATTTGGCGGCGGCGGCTCTGAGTTTTATCGTTCATTTTCTTTTTCTGGCAATTTTCGCCGGCGGTTTGTATGTTATTTCAAATGAAGAGAAAATCGAAACTTTTCTCCGGTTTTCGATGGTTTTCGCCGCTCTTGTTTCAGCTTTTATGGGATTAATTTGCGTCGGAATTGCCCGACCCAAGCAAGATGCGGTTGAAAGATAATGTAACGTGAGTATTCTGTTAAGAAACATTAAACCGCAGAGACGCCCAAGACGCAGAGTTTTTTTTTGCAGATTTGGTAGAAATTAAACTAAATCCAACAGACAGGTAAGCAGAAGTTGCTCACTAATTATACCAAGTTGCCTGAATAAAATTAAAAAAAACTTACCCGTTAAGCAGGCGGTCTTTGACCGCCGTTGTTTGATAAAATCGAAATCGGCGGTCAAAGACCGCCTGCTTAACGATTGTCAGTTTATTTAAGCAACTTGGTATTATTTCTAATTCTCGGCGTCCCTCGGCGTCTCTGCGGTGAAAAATCCTTTACTCACGTTAATTTATGAAAAATATAGTTTTTCTATTCGGATATTGATTAGAAGTTACGCAGTTGGAAAAAGAAATTTACAGGGATAACAGGATTGACAGGGATAAGAAAAGTTTTTAGTCA
>JBBRVS010000303.1:0-5016 GCA_038246645.1 Pyrinomonadales bacterium | reverse complement strand
TGCGTCCTTTGCGGTAAAAACATTTTCTTAAACCGCAAAGGACGCAAAGTAGGCGCAAAGCACGCAAAGAGAGTTTAGGATTGTCAGAATTTTTCTTATGTCGAATTAAAGCAAAACAAAAATAAATTTCCAAAAAGTTTAATCGCCGAGAAAAACCTCGAAATGCCGCCGCAGACTTCTGATGTCGAACGAGATGCGATGAAATTCGCCGTCCACGGAAAACCATTGCGGCTGGTTTTCATATTTCAATAAAACCAATTCTTCGGCTTCCTTCGGAAAACCGAAATGCGTGATCCGCGCAAAAACGAGCGCACCGCCGCGCATAAAACCGTCGCCGGGTTGCCGCGTCCAACCCGCTTCCAGAGTCAGACATCTTATACCGTGTTGAAGTTTAAGACGCGAGCCGGTTAAATCGGCTTTTTGGTGCGAAAAGCGATGACTGTCGGCTTGTTCGAGTTTGATGCGTGCGCCGCGCGTGTTAAAGGCAAAAACGATCTCCGAAACGGTTTCAATCAGCCATTTGACGCTATGCGTGCGAATGGCATCATTTGAGGCTTTCAGCGAAATATATTCGGCAATATCGCCGCGTTCGTGCAATTGGGCAGCTTGAAGAGCTTTATCGAGCTTTTCCTGCCAGACTTCTTCGGTTAAATTCATAGCTTTTGTAAGCATAAAACCATCAACCGTTTTTTGCAATTTTGTGCTAATACTGGCGGGAAAATTCGTATAAAGCTTTTTTTCTTATCGCCGGAGATGCCGAAAGGCTTTACAATTAACGACTAACGATTAACAATTAAGCACCAATGGAAAATGGAAAATTGATAATGTCAGAAAACTTTTAATTTATTTTGAATCTATGATTTAATGGAGTTTTTAGAATTTTCATAATATCCCAATACTTTTGCTTACGTGCTTAATAATCGTATTTGATCGGGTCAGATATTTAGACATGGTGAAAAAGTGAAAGTGTGAAAAAGTGAAAGTGTGAAAAAGTGAAAAAGTTTATTTTGTCTGATGAACAAACCTTTTTCGGTAAAAGCCGGTTATTTTTCAGAAAAATCAAATATCGGAAGTAGCAAAAACTTTTTCACCTTTTCACTTTTAAACTTTTTCACCGGTAATCAAAGACCTGATCAATCTACCAATCATTTTGTATGAAAAACTTTGTAATTATATTTTTATTAGTTATCTTTTCGCTCACGGTTTACCCGCAGAAAAACGCCAAAAAAACTCCCGCGCCGCCATCGCCCGTTGCCGAACAAACGCCGCTCGATGAAGCGCAGGAATTTCAAAATGCCCGCATTCAGACAAGCATTACCGACCGCATCGCCGCGCTGAAAAAATTTACGGAAGATTTTCCCGAATCCGCCAGCAAAACATTCGCGCTCGAATTGATCGTCAGCTCGCGTGCCGAATTAGGCGATCAAAAACTGCGTCTGAGCGATAATCAAAACGGCATCGAACTCTTTAAACTTGCCGCATTGGAAGCCCCGACACCTGTTTCCAACAAACTTTTTACCGAAATTCTTCTGCAGATTCCGACCAATCTTTTCTTTCGCGGTCAGCGCGAAGCCGCGGTCGAGGCGGCAAAGATAATCGAAGAAAAAATAGCGGAAAACTCCAAACAATTGCTCGGTCTGGCGGCATTTTATCTCGGCACGGAAAACGCTTTCGAGGCACGAAGGCTTGCCGAAAAAGCCATCGAACTCGATCCGGCTTCGGCGGCGGCGTATCAAACGCTGGGGCTTGCCAACCGGATGAATTTTGATCTGGAAGAATCGGCAGCCGCCTACGCCAAAGCTCTGGAAATTAATCCCGATTCGATAATTTCCATGCGAAGTCTGGCGGAGATGAAGCGCGCCACGGGAAAAGCGGACGAAGCCGCCGCGCTGTACCGGCAGATTCTGGAAAAAGACGCGGCGGACGAGACGGCGCAAACGGGTTTGATCTTATCGCTCTTTAACGCTGAAAAACGCGCGGAAGCCGAAACCGGGATGGAACGGGCTCTGGACGCGAATCCGAATAATTTATTTTTGCTGGTCGGCGCGGCATACTGGTATGCGGCGCATAATCAAGGCGTAAAAGCGATTGAACTGGCGGAAAAAGCGATTGCCGTCGAACCGCGCTACACCTGGGCGCATATCGCTCTGGCACGCGGACTTATTCAGCAAAAACGCCCGCTGGAAGCCGAACGAACGCTTTTGATCGCCAGACAATACGGAAATTTCCCGACGCTTAATTACGAAATTGCGGCGGCGCGAATGGCTGCCGGATTTTACCGCGAAGCCGCAGGTGAACTGGAAAAAACATTTACTTTTAAAGACGGTTCGGTTTCGGCAAATTTGGGCGGACGCGTCTTAAAGGAAGGAAAAAGTTTTACCGAAATTCTCTCGTTCGAACGCCGCGCCAGCATTTTCGAACCCGTTGCGGCAGATGATCCGTTAATGGCGGAAAAGCTCAAATCGCTTCTGAAATTCACCCGAAAACTCAATGCCGCCGAGCCGCTTGAAGCCGAAACCGCGGAAGCGGCGGAAGAATTTTTTAAAGGCGAAGACAATATGAAACTCCATCGCGGTCTGTTTATTGCCGAGCGTCTTTTGGATAAAAGAATCGCGCCGGCAAAGGTTTTGGAAATGACGCAAGCGGCTATCGGCAAGGTCGAAACGGGGCTCGATATAACAAGTCCGGCGGCGGCGGTGATGGCGGACGAACTTTATGAAGCGCGGATAATTGCCGCGACGCGAAACGAACTGCTGGTCGTTCCCGATGTTCCGCGCCCGACGCTTTCCAGAATTTTGCGCGGCAGAATTGAAGAATTGACCGGGCGGGCGTTTCTCGAACAGGGAAAAACGGATGAAGCCGCCGTACGGTTTAGACGCGCCATCAGCATTCTGCCCGAAAAAAGCGCGTGGTGGCATTCGAGCAACTGGCGGTTGGGCGATGCGCTCGAAGCCGGCGGCAAATCGAAAGAAGCTCTGGACGCTTATATCGAGGGTTACAACACGGAAGCTCCCGATTCGACAAAACGCCTCATCATCGAAGGGCTCTATCAAAGAGTCAATGGCAGCACCGAGGGTTTAGATCAAATAATCGGCGCAAAACCGCAGATCGCCGGGCAGGAAACAACAGCGCAAATCGTCAAACCTGTGGAAACACCGACACCCGAACCAACGCCGGAACCGACTCCGACACCTGAAACTTTAATAATTCCCGAAAATGTTCCGACCATAAAAACCGCTACGAAACCGGAAAACACGGAAGAAAAGCCGGAAAATACCGATGTAAAACCCGAAGAAAACGCGGACCTTCCGCCTGTTTCGCCGGTTTCCGTAAAAACGGAAACAACGCCGACGCCTGAAACCACTTCCGAAGTTGAACCGACGCCCGCGCCGACTCCCGAAATTCCGGCGGAAACTTCGCCTGAAACAGTTGAGAATTCGGAAAAAAACAGAGAACCCGAGCAAAATAAAGAACCCGAGCTGCCGAAAAATAACAGTAAACCGGCGGAAAATCTGACCGCCGAAAAAAAATTAAATTCGCTTTTTGATCCGATAGTTATCAGCGTTCCGAAACCTGAAAAAAAAGTGAAAACGGATGAAAAGCCGGAAAATCCGGAGGAAAAGAGCGAAGACAAATCTGCCCGAACGAACACGGATGAAACTTCTACCGCGCCGCCGGAAAAATCACCGGAAACCGTAACTTCGCGTCCGCGCATTGTTTCGGACGCAAAAACGGAAAACAATCCGGAAAACCTAGCGCAATGCACATTAAATATCAGTCAGGACAAAATTTCGATTATCAGTGATGGCGGCAATTTGGGCGTTTTTGCCAGTTTCGAAGGCACGGGCGGCGATTTTGCTCAGCTGACGGCAAAATCGAGCAATCCGCAGGACATCAGCGTCGAATTTCAAAAGGATGTCGGCGTTTTAGCCGAACGCGCCATTTTTATTATCAAATCAATCAGCCCGAAGACAGGCATTTTTACCGTTACATTTGAATCGAATTGCGGCAAAAAAGAAGTTATCGTAACGGTTCGTTAAAAATATATGAAAAATTCGAGTTTGGTTTTAGTTTTGATTTTTGCCTTTGCAGCGGGCATTTCCGCTCAAACGGAAAAGCTCGTCTTAAAAGAAAATGTTGCTAATATCCCGGCGGCAAACAGCGAAAACAACGATATTCCGGCAGAAGACTGGAATAAAATAGAATCGGCTTTAGAGCTTGAAGACTGGAATAAAACGCTGGCTTTAGCGGAAGAATATCAGCAAAAACTGAGCGCGGAAACCAAGGATCTGAAAAAAGCGCGGCTGCGCTATATTTATCTCTACGCGCTCGCCGGCAAGGTCATTGCCTATTCATTCTCCGGCGAGCGCGAAGAGGAAGACGCGGCGCGAAAAAGATTGGAAGTCGCGGCACAAAGCTATGTCGGGAGAGAATTCGTTTTCCCGGTCAGAAAAGTCCTCGCCGATTGCAAAGGCGCGGTAAATTACGTCTGCGATTCCAAGGAAAATCCCGGATTTCTGCGGATTTCCGCGACCAATTCAAGCGGCACGTCAATTCATTTCTCCGAATATATCGAGCTGCGGGGCGTAAAATTGGATGTCAGAAAACACAATGAAGCGGATGTCGTTTTAGGCGGAATCCTCAAAGGCGTGCGGCTTAACCCGAAAAAATCCAATACATTAGTGATGACTCTGCAATTCGAAGAGGGCTTTGTCCAGAAAATTTATCCGAAAACCAAAATCGGTTTGTGAGAGAGCAGCAAATAATAAAAACTTTGCGCTTCTTTGCGCCTGACTCCAGCGCCCTTTGCGGTAAAAAAAAGACCCTTAACCGCAAAGAGCGCAAAGTTTTTCGCAAAGAAACGCAAAGAAAAACCTTTTAACCGGATTTAGCCTAATTCTCCATCCATAATCCGCTTTGGGATTTGGATGGAGATGTAAGGCGTTCCACACAATCGCGCTTTCAAGCGATTGTTTCTTCGCACGTTGTCATTCAATAACCTGTTGGTTTTCGATG
>JBBRVS010000302.1:0-5075 GCA_038246645.1 Pyrinomonadales bacterium | reverse complement strand
GAGCCCCGCGTTTACGCGGCATCCGCCAGCGAAGCGCGGCGGAAAAAGCCGCCTAAAGGCAGGACTCTAAACACTCGAAAATTTAATTTACGGAGTACTTAATAGTCTGTAAATTAAGTTTTTGGGTAATCTTGAATCTTTTTCTCTCTCTCTCTCTCTCTCTCTCTCTGCGACTCTGCGTGAAAAAAACAGTTAATTTCACGCAGAGTCGCAGAGAACGCAGAGAATAAAACACTCGAAAATTTAGTTTACGGACTAATAAGTACACCAATTTTTAAATTTTAAGGTATTTTGAAAGTTCAGAGTTCAAACTTTAGTTTGTTGCGCCGCCGCGCTTCGCTGGCGGTTTTCGCGCTAAAGCGTAAACTCTGAACGTGAAGCAAAACATCTCATAACATTTGCTCAGGTGCTTAGTTCTACTTTGTCAGATTAAGTTTGAAACTTAAAATCATAGAAAATTAGCCGCAGATTTTCGCGGATGGACGCGGATAAATCGAATGAAATTGCTTAAATCCGAGAAAAATCAGCGTTCATCCGCGTCTAATTTTTAATCTGACAAAGTAGAATTAGTTCTTCCTAAAAATCCTTAATGACCGGAAAGCGCCGAAAAAAACGACAATTTACCTGTTTAATCTTCAATTACAAAAATATAAGTCAGATCGGTCGTGTAATTCTTTTTGCGCGTCGTGAACAGAGATTTCTTTGCGGCAATCAAGCAAATTTCCTGCAAGACGGGATGACCGTTCAGGGCTTTGGCTTCAATAACTTCACCGTCGGGATTGATAACTATTCGCACCTTTATCCGTTTTTCCTTAAAGACGGTTTTCTTTAATTCGACCAGATCCATCGTCGGAAGTTGGTCGGCTTCGATGGTCGGGACGACAACATCTTCAACGCCGATGTCGGTAAAATGTTTGACGTAAGCGCGGTATGAAAAGTCCGGGTAAATCATCGGTGTTTCAATCGGCATCGGCGGAATTAGCGGTGTCTTATAAACCGTCGGCGATGAAACTGCGATGCGCGGCTTTGGCGGTTCGGGTTTTTTGATGTGCGACGAAAATACTTGGAATAGAATGAGCGGAATCATAATTACAAGTCCGCCAACGACAATAAATGTCAAGATCATCCGTCCGACACTCGTTTCTTTAACAAAATTTGTATCCTCATCTACACTATTGAAAAGATTGGCTTTTTCATTTGCGGTAAATTGCGGCAGGTTCGGCGGCTGAGCCGCCGGTTTATCGGGAACTTCAAAAATCTTTTCGTGCAAAATCGGAATCTCGGCACCGCAGTACCGGCAATCGGCAAATCCTTTTTTCGCCGAAATTCCTTTGATTAACGCACCGCATTGCGAACAGGTAATTGCTTTCATTTTCAAATTTTCCTACGAATTATGATTATAGATTTTAGAAAATCTCTCGATCTCGGCATTGGCGGACGACGGAATCAAAATACTGTAATCTTCAAAATAATCTCCCTCACCGGTAATAATTTTCGTTTTCATTTCGAGAGTTTTCATAAAAGATGTATCAGAAAGATTTGCCCACAAAACTTTAGTTCCGTAACCGGCAAAATTTAAGTTGTTGAAACGATATGTTTTCGAGCAAAGACCGTTGATGATGATGATCTGATCGGGCAGAAAATAAATTGTTCCGGGAATCGAATCGCGGTCGTAATTTTCGGTATTTTCGTAAATTTCCACGCTCGAAGGTCGTAGAAACGATTTTCCGGCGAGGAAATTAGTAAATTCCATCTGATACGCGTATTTCCATTCATCTCCGGTGTAATCGAATTTTCCCAATAGATTTTCATCATATGGCAAAAATTCGAGTTTACGATTGGCAGAACTTAAAGATTCGGTTTTATGCCATTTAATTAACCAAATAACCGCAAAACACAATCCGACACCAAAACCGACTATTAGAATCAATACAAAGAAAAATTTCATTTTATGTTCAATAAAGCGTTGATTATTTACAGTTTAGACAAACAGTTTTGAATTGATTTGCCTTAAATTTAATAAACAATTGATTTCCTGACAAAACGTGTTTCGGAAATCTTTCAATTAATGGAAGCAAGGGTTAATAATTTAATCGCTTAAAAACTGAAAAATGCTTTATAATAAAATCTATTAATTAAAAAAAGTTTCGCTCAAATAATTACAAATGAGTATTCAGGATACTGAAAAATATCAAACGGTTTCAGACTTCGAATCCGCGCCGGAAAATTCCTTTACGGCGGGAAACGGGAATCTTTCCCGTGAAAACCAGACGGAAATCACCGAACTCAATCGGCAGTTGGACGAACAAATGCGGTATTTTGACGCAATACTTTCGTCAATCAGCGATTTTGCCTACACTTTCGATCGGGAAGGACGTTTTGTTTTTGTCAATCAAGCTCTATTAGACCTTTGGGGATTGAAACTCGAACAGGCAGTCGGTAAAAATTTTTTCGACCTCGAATATCCGGCTGATTTAGCGGCGCGTTTGCAAGATCAGATTCAGCAGGTTTTTGATACAAGGCAGATAGTAACGGATGAAACGCCATATACCAGCCCGACCGGAATTGCCGGCTATTACGAATATATTTTCAGCCCGTTTTTCGGCGCGAACGGCGCGGTCGAATTCGTTGTCGGAACAACCCGCGACATTACCGAACGCCGGCAAATGGAAGAAGTTTTGCGCCATTCGGAAGAGCAATATCGAACTTTGTTCAATTCGATTGACGAAGGTTTTTGCAAGATTGAAATTCTGCTTGATGATGACGGCAATCCGCAAGATTATCGTTTTCTCGAATATAATCCGGTGTTCGAAGAATTGACCGGACTTCATAACGCGGCAGGCAAAACCGCGCTCGAACTCGTGCCGGATCTCGAAAAGAAATGGTTTGAAATTTACGGCAAAGTCGCTCTGACGGGTGAATCGGTTCGGTTTGAGGATAATTCCGAACCGATGAATCGCTGGTTTAATGTTTATGCTTCGCGGATCGGTGAAGAACCGAGCCGCAAAGTCGCGCTTGTTTTTACAAATATCACCGAACGCAAGCGGATGGAAGAAGCCCTGCGCGAAGGCAACCGCCGCAAAGACGAATTTTTAGCGACATTGGCGCACGAACTTCGCAATCCGCTCGCGCCGATTCGCTCCGGTCTGGAAGTTATCCGCCACATTAGGAACGAGAAAGCAAAATTCGATGAAACGCTGGAAATAATCGAGCGGCAAACCAATCAGATCGTTCATCTGGTTGATGATCTGCTCGATATTTCGCGCATCACGCAGGGCAAAATCAAACTCCGGCTCGAACGCATCGAACTGAAAACCGCGATTGAAATGGCTCTGGAAACAAGTCAGGGATTAATTGACGAATCGGAAAACGAATTGACAATCTCTCTGCCGGAAAAACCGATTTTCCTCAATGCCGATCTGACGCGAACGACGCAGATCTTTCTCAATATCTTAAATAACGCCGCAAAATACAGCGATAAAGGCGGAAAAATTTCGCTCAAGGCAAAGGCGGAAAACGGCAATGCCGTTATCCGCATTAAAGATACGGGTTTGGGAATCGAACCGGAAATGCTCAAAAAGATTTTCGAGATGTTCGGTCAGATCGAAACGCCTTACGAACAGGCGCGCGGCGGACTCGGCATCGGTTTGAGCGTCGTCGAAAAATTGATCGAAATGCACAACGGAAGTATCGAGGCGTTTAGCGAAGGAAACGGAAAAGGCAGCGAATTTATTGTGCGTCTGCCGCTTGCCGCCGAACAATCGGCAAAAGTTTTGGCAACTCCGCATTCCGAAGAAGATATTATCCAGAAGGCGCAGATGAAAATGCCGGAAAACGGAAATAAGGAAAAATCAACAAATCAAAACAAATCGCGCCGGATTTTGGTCGTTGATGATAACAGCGATGCAGTGGAAATGATGGAAATTCTTTTATCAATGGAAGGCTACGCGACCCGCACGGCTTTTGCCGGCGAAACCGCCATAGAAATAGCCAAAGAATTTCAACCGGAAGTTTGTCTCTGCGACATCGGTCTGCCGGAGATGAACGGCTACGAACTCGCCGGACATCTGCGAAAACTTCTGCCGCAAGCCCTTTTGATTTCGATTTCGGGCTGGGGACAGGAAGAAGATCGCCAACGCTCGATCGAATCCGGCTTTAATTACCATCTGGTCAAACCCGTCCAATTTGAAGACCTTCTGAAACTTATTAAAAAGGAGCCGGATGAAATGTCATAAATATTTATTCAGAAGCCTTTTTTAAAATAATATTTACCATCGTTAAGAAGGCGGTCAAAAACCGCCTTCTTAACGATTATCATTTGTTTGAGTAATTCAGTTTTCGATTTAACGCACAACTTCGCTGACGATTTTGCCGTTGATAATTGTGCCGGTGCAATGCGTCGTGTATTCAAACGGATCGCCGTCGTACATTGCAATATCGCCGTCTTTGCCTGTTTCGATTGAACCGATGCGTTTGTCCAGACCGAGAATTTTTGCCGCGTCAATCGTAATGGACGCGAGCGCGTCGCGCATTGACAGACCGTTTGCCGCGGCGATTGCCGCTTCAAAAAGAACAACGCGGGTTTTCGGCACGTAGCCTTCGTAGCCGCTCTGCAAAGCGAAGGGAATTCCCGCGCGTTTTAATTTGGAAGCGGTTTCCATCGAAAGATTTTCCGTTTCGCCGCCCGCGCGGTACATCGTCGGATGAAGAATCACCGGAAAGCCCGAAGCCTTGATTTCGTCGAGCAGAAGATGCGCTTCCGATGCGCCGTCAAGCACGATTTTGATGTTGAATTCCTTGGCGATCCTGAGCGCGGTCATAATGTCCTGAGCTTGATGCGCCGTCACGAGCAGAGGGATTTCGCCTTTGATTACTCTGTCCATAATCCGGGCTTTCAAATCCGTCGAAGCTTCTTTTTTCTTCGCGTTTTCTTGCGCTTTGATTAATTCGGCGCGAAGCATTGCCGCTTGTTTGGCGCGTGTTCCGGGAGATTTTCCCTGTCCGGCAAGTGCGCCTTGTCCGAGAACGGTGGCGATCATCGCCGTCTGAATAATCGTAACTTCATCCGCCGTTTT
>JBBRVS010000301.1:0-5098 GCA_038246645.1 Pyrinomonadales bacterium | reverse complement strand
CCTCCGATGTTTCAGAATCTGCTTTAACCCTGACGTATTTGTTATCGCCGCATCTTCTCTTCAAGCGATAGCCGCCAAATTTATGCTGATACGCCTTTTATCTTTGATCGGCGGCGATGCTCACGTAGTTTCAATTCCATTACGCGAACTTCACCTTCTTCTCCAGACAGAATAAAAATTATCAGGACTTTGTTTTAACTTTTATCCGACGGGAATAAAACTGCCTTAATGGGTAGGGTTCGAAAAAAACGCGGGACGTGATTTTAAGCAGTTTGTCTTTAAATTAACCTGAGTCTTGATTAGAAAATCAGCAATGTTTTTAACACTGATGCACACAGATTTAAGATGATAAGGACAGATAATTCATTGATTTAGGAACATTCATTGGTCTTTATCTTGCCTTTCTCCGGCTTCATCGGTGTGCATCTCTAGTGTTAAATTTTCTCTTGTATCTCTAATCAAGACTGGAGTTAAATCAAACGCTCGCGCAGGGCTTTGGCGACGGCTTCGGTTTTTGAATGGACTTGCAGTTTTTCGTAGATGTTTTTCAGATGAAAGGAAACGGTGTGAATGGAAATTTCCATTTCGCAGGCGGTGGTTTTTTTATGATGACCTTACCGGTTAGGTTTTTCGAGAAACACCGCTTGAATGATTCAGATAATTTAAAGCCTTTCGTTTGCATTAAAGAAAGTCATGTATTTAATTGTGCCATCAGGCTTTGCAACAATCCAAGTTCCCCAACCAACATTAAGATTTGGTGAAACACCACCTTTATTCGCAAAAACGGGAACACCGACAGCACGAGCAATGGCGACTATTAATTCTTCGGCTTGACCAATTTCACATACCTTAAGAACTACAAAGCCATTTTCGGAAAAAACACCTTTAAGTTGTACCAGCGGTGCTGAATGTTTATTAGGTGTATATGAATGGATAGTATCTTTTCCTAACGAGATATATGTATTCGTACCATGTGCAAATATATCAAGTCTTCGGATTTGAGTGCTTTTTTCCATAGCTTTATTTATTACTTTTCTGACCATATCTGCTACTGAGATTGCGTCAATTTCTCCGAACCTTACCAATCCCGTCATAAATTCTGTAAAATCCCCGCCATCTGATTTACTAATTACTATTAAGTCAATTGTTTCCATAAATTCTCCTGCAATAGATGTCTGCTCGTCGTTTCTCCTCTTTGACAAGTTATTTTGCGTTAGTCTAATTTTTTAGTAGAAATTTGAAATGAATATAACTACTCGAACGAGCAGGTTGGAAGAAAAATTCAGAAGAATTTTTCAAACCAGTTTTTCGCGCAAGGCTTTGGCGACGGCTTCGGTTTTTGAATGGACTTGCAGTTTTTCGTAGATGTTCTTGAGATGAAATGAAACGGTGTGAATGGAAATTTCCATTTCGCGGGCGGCGGTTTTTTTGTGATGACCTTCGATGAGCAGTTTGAGAAGTATTATTTCCTGCGGCGTTAAACGATAATCGGCGTGTTCGGGCGGGCGGAATGTGCGAAAAAGATTGACGACGCGGGCGGCAATCGGCGGCGACATCGGCGAACCGCCCATCACGGCTTCTTTTAACGCTTCGAGAAGACGGGCGGGCGGCGTGTTTTTCAGCAGATAACCGTTTGCGCCGTTGCACAAAGCGTTGAAAATTTCCGTGTCATTGTCGTAAATCGTCAGCGCAATAATCGGGACATCGGGAAAAATATCACGAAGTCGCTTGATGCCTTCGATGCCGCTCATTCCCGGAAGACCCAAATCGGTTAAAATCGCGTCCGGCTTTTCCGGTTCGATTCGCGCCAGAGCGGTTTCCATCATCCCGTAGCTTGCCACGCACTCGAAACCCGCCGTGCCGTTAATCAGCGCGGTCAGACCTTCGCGCACTTCGCGCAAATCTTCAATCAAGACGACGCGCAAAGAATTTTCAGTCGTTTTATATTGTTCGGTGGTTGAAATCACGGTACGCTTTAATTTATCGGAAAAAATTCGCGCTGTCGCCTACTCTCTCGAGTAGGTAAGCACCAATGCAAAATTAAAAAAGGATATAAAAAATGGAAAATGGAAAATGGAAAATGGAAAATGGAAGAAAACTCTTCAACCGTTTCAATTTCGATAGTTAAAGAAACCTTTTAGAATTTTCACCATTCACCATTCACCATTCATCATGCACCCTTAAGAAGTTTGTATCTTAAAACTTTTGACTGAGTTGCGGAGTTCAAAGATGACTAATTTTCGGCAGAGACAATTCAAATTCGACAGTCGTTCCCACGCCTTCCTGCGAATCAATTTTCAAATTTCCACCGAGTGCTTTGGCGCGGCGCGTCATACTTCGCAAACCTTGTCCGTCATTTTCAGAATCAGTCGCAAAGCCTTTGCCGTTGTCTTTAATTTGCAAAAACAAGACCGCCTTATCCACACGAAAATTAATCACGACTTTCGTGCAATCGGAATGTCGCGCCGCGTTGTTGACGGTTTCTTTAAAAATCAATAGAACGTCGCGCCGGACACCGACACTTAATCTTAAATCCGAATCCGATATCGGTGCGCGAAATTCCAAATCAATATCACGAAGTGCGAAAACCTCCTCGGCGTGCTGCCGCATTCGGCGCGTTAAATCAAGCAGGCTGTCGTGTTCGGGCGCAATTGCCCAAACGATGTCATTCATCGAAGCGACCGATTCGCGGGCGATGTCGGCAATTGAAGTCAGCAAATTTCCGTCGCCGTTGCTGCTCTTTTGTTTTGCCACTTCGCTTAACAGTGAAATTCTGGTCAGATTCGCACCGATGTCATCATGCAGATCGGTGGCGATAAGCGTTCGCATTCGCTCCATGGCAAGCAGCCGAGCCAGACGATTTTTGTAAAAAAGATAGATTGCTAATGCCGTCAAAATCAAAATTGAAGCAATAAACCACCAGCGTTGCCAAAATGGTGCGGCGATGCGAAACGCGACGGTTGCACTCTCGCTGTAGAGCCTGTCAGCGGTAATTGTGCGGACTTCAAAAAGATAGTTGCCGGAATTTAGATTCGCAAAATTTACGGTTCTTTCCAAGGTCGGTATCCATTCATCTGCACTATTTAACCGATATTCATAGCTCATTTTTTCGCCGAGACTCGCGCCCAGACCGAGAAAATCAACGGTTACCTGTTTTTGGTCGGAATTTAATTCAAGCGGAGCGATTTCCTTTTCGCCCAAAACGGAAACCGCTTGCGCGACTCCGGCGACGCGCAAGCCGGTAATCAAAACATTCGGCGGTTTTCTGGCGCGCTCCGGTTCGGGAACGAATCGCACCAGCCCGTCGTTTGTTCCAAACCAGAGATTATTTTTCCGGTCGCGGTAGGATATTCTGACAAAACTGTCGGGCAAGCCGTCGGCGGTTGTAAAATTTTCGATCTGTCCGGTGTCGGGATCGAGGCGGTCAACGCCGCGCCACGTGCCGACATAAATCCGTCCGAATGCGTCTTCGGTAACGCTGGCAGTCGCGCTGCTCGCCAAGCCGTTGGCGGACGTGTATTTCACAAACTCGAAAGTGTCGGAGTTCGTGTCATCGAGCCGCCACACGCCGTCGACCGTCGAGGCAATCCAGAGTCTCCCGCGACTGTCGAGAAGCAAATCTCCGATCCAGCCCGAAGGCGCACCTTCGGACTGACTGAGAACGCGAAATTCTCCCCGGCGATAGCGAATAAGCGCACTATTGTTGTAGTCGCTGCCCGCGCCGATCCAGATGTTGCCCTGTCCGTCTTCGACAAATGCCGAGCCGACGCGATACCCTGAAAACCCGGCTTGCGAGGTATGATCGTGCCAGATATTTTTAGCCCGTTCCCAACGCAGGAGTTCATGAGCTACTCCGGTCGTCAGCATCCAGACGTCGCCGCGCGAGTCTTCAAAGAGGCGGAAAATATCAAGAGCTTTTCCGCCAGTTTCTTGTTTTTCGAGCGGTGCGCGGGCGAGATTTTCCGGGCTCGTGTTGTCCGGGGAACGAAAAAGCCCGTATCCGGTCGGAATCCACCACGCGCCGCGGCTGTCCTGCCAGACGGTTTGCTCCCAGCCCCAACCGAAATAATCCACGTAATCCGGCAGACGCGGTTTGACGAGAGAAAATTTGTCGCCCTCAAAACGGCTGATGCCGCGCCCGTCCCGGTTGGTGCTGATGAATAATTCGCCAGTCGAATTTTCAAAAATCGAATTGATTTCTGCCCAGTCAAGCCCGTCCGCCTCATTGTATGTGATAAAGCCGGAGCGGACAATTTTTTTCGCACCGCATGCCGAACCCGTCCATAGATTTCCGTCCTTGTCTTCGGCGAGGGCAAAAGCGTCGTCGCACAGATCGTTTTTCGCCGTGTAGGTTTTGCAAACGGGCGCACCGTCGTCGCCCTGCCACCGGCACAGACCCGGAACGGTCGCCAGCCACAACCCGCCGTCGCTCGTCTCCAGCATTTCACGAATCCAATTTGAACCGAGACCGTCTTTCGTCGTGTAGCATTTTCTGACCGGTTTCCCGGCATCTGACGAGTCGAGCAGGCACACTCCGCCCGAATTGTCGCTCCGCATACTCATCCACAGCCGCCCGTCGCGACCTTCGAGCAGATCGGTGATTTTATTGTCGCCAAATCCGTCGGCAACGGTAAAACGCCGGATACTGCCGTTTGGCGACAGGCGAAACAATCCGCTTCCGGATGTGCCGATCCAGAGTGTGCCATGACGGTCTTCAAGAATCGTGCTGATGGAAAGGGCGTTCGGATCGGTGACTGATCCCAGCGGTTCGCCGAGCGGCACGTATTCAAACACAATCCGCCCATCGGTTTCGATCAATTTATAAAGCCCGTCGCTGGTGCCGGACCAGACTTGATTTTTTTGGTCTTCATACAAAGTCTGGATTTTTTCGGCGCGTCCGTTGTCCGGCAAAAAGACCGTGAAAAGCGGATTTTCCGTCGAACCGCGCGCCCCGTGCGGATTGATTCGCGCCAAGCCTCTGCCCGTGGCAATGTAAATGGTTCCGTTTTTTGTTTCGAGAAAATCGTTGACAAAGCGGTTGGGCAAGCCGTCGGCAACGGTGAAATTTGTTATTCCCATACCGTCGAAACGCGAGATG
>JBBRVS010000300.1:0-5148 GCA_038246645.1 Pyrinomonadales bacterium | reverse complement strand
CAGGATTAGAGAGGCTCTTCGACGAGAACTATATGTTCACTGACGAAGACGGCACAACACGCAATAAAGCCGAAGATATAAAGATGATGATGCGCCCGGATTTGACAATCGAATCCGAAGAACTGATTGACCAAAAAGTGCGTCTTGTCGGCAATAACGGGGCGGTTGAAACCGGCATTTACAAAGTTAAAGGGACTTCAAAAAGCAAACCGTTTGAAGAAACCGGACGTTATACGACAACCTGGGTCGCGCGAAACGGGCAGTGGAAAATCATTGCCGACCATACTTCGGAAATAAAAAAATAGGAGAGAAAATATGATTCGAGCTGCATTTCTGCAAAATCAAAATCCGACAGATTTCTTTGACCGCCAAGGTTAATCCGCAGGACGCGACAAAAGCGGCTTTGCAGCTCGTTTGATAATTTTGCGAAAGAATTGCAGACACACGCACGAAGTAAGTGTGTCTTTGCCCGAAAATCAGAAACTTAACAGCAATGAATAAAACCCAAAAAAGACGAATCGAAATCAGCATCGAAACGCGCGAAATAAAAATAATCAAAATTCGCGGCGGCGCGGCAAATTCGGCGTATTGCGGACAATGCGGAGCGGAAACACGCTATTTTTCGCCAACCGAAATCGCCGGATTTTTTCAAACCGCTGTGGGCGAAATCGAACAACGAATCAAAGACGGAAAACTGGGAGCGCGTTGAATCGGGGACAAGTTATCGCGTTTGCAAATTAAAAATAACAAACAATTTGTTTCCTTCGCGTTCCAGCCTCCCGGTTTGGTTTTGCGAAGAAACAAAAAATGCCGACAACCGGAGTTTCTCCAACGGTAATTTCGGTTGTCGGTAATAAAGAAATAAAGAGGTGAAAAAAAATTATGAGTTGGGATTATTTTAAAGACAAAACAGGCAAAACTTTTATCGTTAATTGGGTTGGCGTTCGCGCACTTATTCGTTCTTATCTGCATTCAAAACTGATGTGGGAAAATTCCCGGACAATGACGGATGCTAATTGGTTCGGACCCGATGTTTATTATACGCAGACTGATTTCAAGAGGGTTAGATCGCAAAAAGAATGTTTAACCGAAGTGTTGTTGAGAGAATTCTACGATACGGCTCTGAATTCTATGAATATGGCGACTCAGATGCTCGAACAAATATTGGCTGAAACCCGTGAATACGATGTTCAATTTACGAAAGAAAATAAACAAGCCGCTGATCGCACAATGTATAACATTGACCAATCGGTGTGGCGGGGCGAAATTGCGGCGGACGCTTTCGCGGCAGTTCGGAACGTATCGGCGGAGGCTCTGCTGGTCGGCGCGACTTTTATACCGGGACCGGGGAAATACGCCGCTTTGGGCGCGGGTTCGGTTCTCAAAGGTGTCGGCAAATATCAAGATTCCGGCAAATTTTATGCGGGACTCGCCGAAGCTGCTTTCTCTTTCGGATTCGGCGTAGCGGGTTTAAAGGTAATTCCGAAAAACGCTTCGGCGGCGCAAACAGTTACCTTGAATATTTATTTATCGCTCGGACAAAACTTCGTCGGTGAACCGGCTAAAGCGTGGGTCGGCGGCGAAGATGTTTCGAATGCGCTTGTTTCCGGCAGCATAAAGGCGGGCGCGGCTCCGCTTAGTGAATTGATTAGAGAGCAGCTTTCTCCCGGCGCGATTCAGAAACTTTTTAACACAAACGGGAAACTCAAAGCTATGGCACTGCCGCTGCAAGTCGGAATGACTCTTTTATCCGACAAATCGGTAGCGGCGATTGTTGATAAAGCAAAGGTCAACAGTCCGCCGCCGAGTCTTCCTAAACAGGCTAAAGAAGAACTGCTCGATACGGCGTTGCTGGACAAGCGGTTTATTCAAAGTGCGGCTGTCAAGGTTTATAACTAACACAAGTTTGCGATTGTTGTTATTGAGAACTTTAAGACCGTCAAAATGCGGCAAAAGTTGCTCTCGATTTGAATTGAAATTTAAGGTTTGACGTTTGGAGAAAAATTATGCGTTATTTCTATTTGTTATTTTTTGCGGCAATAATGTCGGCGTTTGCCGGATGCACTTTCGCGCCGCCCGTCGAGGATATTTCGGAAGTCGGGTTGGCAGGAAATACCGGACTTTTAAGTGCATCGTATTCAATTTCGTTACGCGCTGACGGGACGGCATTTTGCGATTGCAGTTTTTATGATTTAAAAGAAGATGATAAGCCGAAATACGAATATCCCGAATTTTGCGGGGAATTATACCGCAATAATGCTTCGGCTTTCGTCAAAAATGGAGCGAGTTTGCAAGGCAATTTTTCCGGTGTTATCAGCAAAGAACAATTTGAACGACTGGCACAGTTGGTTCATAAAAACGGTTTTTTTGCCTTGAAAGACGAATATATCGAAGAAGGAGTTCGTGATGCGCCGCCGACTTCGACAACCGTAATATATGGCGGAAAAACCAAGACGGTTTCCGATAATACGAGCAAAGGCGGCGAAAAATTGTCGGAAATTAAAACGGCGATTTATGAAACGGCACAGGAAACAAAATGGGAAATTGAACGGAAATAGCGGGAATTAAAAATGATGCAGAATCAAATAATTCAGCCGGAAATTTATTTTTACCGGAAGTGTTTTAAAGAAACACAGACGACAAATCCACAATGTCCGCAATGCGGAAGAAATATGCAGACGCAGGCGCAAATCAAAAGTTTGGGACTGTTATTGATTATTCTCGGCATTTTGATTTCACTCGGTTGCGGGCTAGGCGTTTTATTAGTTATCGCCCTTCTTTTATTCGCCAAATTACCGGAAAAAGATGTCGTGATGGCTGTTATCGGTTTTGTTTGGACGGGCGCGGGGTTAGCGATGGGAATTATAACTATTATTGGCGGTGTGTGGCAGAAAAAACACGGCAGAGCGAGCAAATTGTTGATGTGGGTAATTTTAGGTTTGTTCGGATTTATGATTTTTATCGGCGGTATTTTTTCGATTTTGAAGGCATAATAAAATGGAGATGGAAACTTTAATATTTACGAGGTGTTTATGAAATATTTTTTAACAATGATTTTTGTTTTTCTATTAAATCTTGGAATTTATTCGCAAGACGAGATTGTTCTGATTACGCATAACAATTATCTGGTTGGCGGAACTCAAAACGGAAAATGGTTGACGGAAACGGAAGTGTTATCGAACATTAAGAAACCGACCAAATTTTTCGGTTTCGATTCTTTTAAAAACGAAAAACCTACCGATATTTACGGGACAATCAGCGAGATGATGGGATGCGGTGCATATTTTTTTCATTTCAGCGAAACAGCAGAAGTTCCCAAAGACGTTTCTTTTGATGAAAGTTTAAAACCGATTTTGGCAATCGGCGCAAATGCGAAATGGAATCCTTTGCCGCGAATGCCGAAGAAGATTTCTCTTACGGATAAAACTTATCAAAAGATCGCGCTCGATTTTCTAAAAACAAAAGGAATGAAAATCAAAAGCGTGAAAATCGAAAACATCTTTTCGATTGATTTTGAAGGCGACGGAACAGATGAAGTTTTTATCGAAGGGACGAATTATAAAGACAAAAACGGCGAAATTTCTGCAACCGCCCGTGCCGGAGAGTATTCGTTTGTTTTGATGAGAAAGATAATCAAAGGCAAACCGAAAAACTTTTTAATTGCGGGAGAATTCAACCCGAAAAAACCGGAAATAGAAGATTATATCACCGAAGTTGACCTATCAGCGGTTGCTGACTTGAACGGCGACGGAAAAATGGAATTGATTCTTAAAAGCACATATTCCTACGGCGGAATGTCTTCGGGAATTTATGAAGTGGACAACGCTAAATTGAAAGAAGTTTTGTCCATTGAATGCGGAGATTAAATAAGAGGTAAAAGCGATGCGGACTGAAACGAGCAGATTATTTTGTTTGGATATTTCTCGGATTGGTCATTTTGATGCTCGTCGAAATTGAGCTGATGCAAACGATTCCGTCAACGAGATAACAATAATTTTTATGAGAAAAATATTTCTTCAAAAAGTTCTTTTTTGTATGGTCGCGTTTTTTTCTCTGATTTCCGGCGGCTGTCAGGAAAACAAACTGCTGCCTGAAACAAAAGACAAACTACCGCTTGAAACAAAAAAAAAACTGTTGCTTGAAACAAAAGGCGCAGACGGTTCACGCATTCAGCCTGATACTTTGATTTCGGTCGGTTTGTCGGAAACGCTCGGTCAATGGTTCACGCTAACCATTTCCGCTGACGGCGAAATGATTTATACGCCGACGAAATTTAACGGCTATAACCGGACAAATGTCCTGCCGCAAGGGGTTCCCGTCAAAAGTCGCATTAGCCGCGAAGAACTGGAAGAGATTGTCCGCGAATTTGAAAATCAAAATTTTTTCTCGCTGAATGACTCATACGAACAAGCATCGGGCGAATGTGAAAACGGTCGAATTCTCGATGCGGGAATCAGGAGCGTTTCAATCGAAATCGGCGGACGAAAAAAATCGGTGAAATGGAAAGCCTGTATGAAGGACGGCAAAGACTTTCCGCCGGAGTTTTTCGCTGTTTTCGATAAGATTAACGAAGTCAGAAGTA
Source organism: Pyrinomonadales bacterium (assembly GCA_038246645.1). GTDB lineage: Bacteria > Acidobacteriota > Blastocatellia > Pyrinomonadales > Pyrinomonadaceae > JAHCHG01. The sequence continues at coordinate 566 of JBBRVS010000300.1, read as the reverse complement.
GGAATCGAGGATAAACAAATGAAAATGAAAATGAATTTGCTGATGACAGTGTTTCTGGTTTTGTCAACTAATTTGTCGTGCAGTCTTTTCTTCCCCGATAAATATATGCTCGACCAGAACAATCTCGAAGAAGCCTTCGCCCTTGTCAAATCCAAAGGCTTTGGCAAAGAAGGTCTGGTCGAAATTGGCATTACCGCCGATAAAGTTTTTTTCGACACCGGAACGCAAAGAATCGCTTACGTCAGAGGTTTCACGCGCGAAGTCAAATCCGAGAGTTCTATCAGTATGAAAAAATTTCAACTCGACGATATTGATATTTCCAACTTCTACAAAATAATCACGGCGGCAAGCGAGCGCGCCAAAAAGAATCCGTATATTGAGAAACCGGAAATCCAAAGCGTCAACATCACCAAAGAATCGGTCAGCCGCGACGATAATCTGGTTTCCAACGTGGGCAAATCGCGCGACGCGATTCGCTGCGAAGTTCTCGTTTCAAACTCGAAATACACCTTTAATCTGCAAGGCGAAATCGTTGGTGTCGCCGCGACGAACGTCAAACCGCGCCT
>JBBRVS010000299.1:0-5169 GCA_038246645.1 Pyrinomonadales bacterium | reverse complement strand
GCTTTTTACGCCGCGCTTCGCTGGCTGACGCCGCGTAAACGCGGGACTCCAAACTTTTTTCAAACGCCTTAAAACTTAAATTTACAAACTACTTAATAGTCGTAAATTAAATTTTTGGGTATTGCAGATTTTTCGATATTTGTTTTCATTACAAATTTGAAATTTGAAATTTGAAATCTGAAATTAAAAAAATGCGCGAACACTTAATTTACGGAGTACTTAATAACTTTTCGCGCCTTTTAATAAACCGTAAAACATTTTCCTATCTGCTTAACAGAACTTGCTTTCTGGTTAAAAATCATTTACCCGCTGATTTACCAAAAGAAACAACTGTTAGCCGTATATTTCATCAATAAAGCATCTCGATACCCGAAATTGATGTTCTTAAAGAGAACCGTAAATCCGCCGATAACTAAATCCCCGTTGTTTCCGGCTTTGATCGCACTAAAACCGTCCAGGTTAGCTACGACGAATTCACGTCTGTAAATAACGTTTCCCGTCGCCGCCAAATGTTTGGAAAACCAACCGTTATCATTAACCGCGCCGCCGTAATATACTCTATCGTCAAGCCCGACTTCCAAAGTCTCGACAGAGATGGGCTGGCTTGCGCTTTCCTGATGAATCCACACCGGTTGGCTGCCGAAAGTATGATTTGAATCATATTTTCTCAATCCGGCAAAATGCAATGCGCCAACCTGACTATTTTCAGTTGCTACATAAGCATCATTATTTGAATCCAGGGCAACGCGTTTCGGACGGATGCCTGTATTCAATGTGTCTTCGCGCCAGACGCTATTTCCGCTTGAATTGAATTTTTCTATAAATCCATCACCGACGACATAAATTTCCCCGGTAGCCGCGACGGCAATGTCTCCCGGATCTCCCAACTTATCTGTTAACAAGGTAACTTGCCCCGGCGGATTGAAATTGGCATCAAATTCATATCGCCGAATATCATAATTTATGATTCCGCTGCGCCTGATATCTGCGGTAGCCGTCAACACGAGATTTCCGGCTGTATTAAAATTAAGGACCATTCCTCCGCTTCCGTCTTCATAATTCGTTCCTGAACTCTGATATCCCATTGCAACGCCATTGGCTGAAAATTTGGCAACATAAATATCATAATTTACAAACTGGTTCTGAGTTCTGTAATAACCCGCGACATAGACATTGCCTGCGCTGTCAACGGCTATATCTTTGGCATATTCGTCCGTCGTCGAATTATTTATAATTTGCAGCCATTGTTTTACTCCGTATCTATCAAATTTAGCAATCCAAACATCTTTGTCCATACTTCCAAAAACCTTTGTATAACCTGCCGCATAGACATTATTTATATTTCCCGATTCATTCGTATCAAAAGTTACGGCAGTCGTATATTCATCGCTATTCGTATTGTTATCGGGAGCCGGAAATTGTTCAGCCCAATTTATTCCGCAATTAACAACGACGTAAACTGTTATCCAATTTTCAACCGTATCGGCAATGCCCCGGGCGCGAACAAGCATCGAAAATTGATTCGGGAAAAACGGCAAACCGGTTGAATAGAGATACATTCGCGAAGTGCTTCCGGTTGTTATTGATGGCTCGAATTGAACCGTAATGCCGCTTGGAAGATTTTCAGCCGTCAGTTTTACCGCGCCTTCGTAATTTGTGCGCTTGATGGCAACGTCGTAAAAGGTTGATTGTCCGGCAATAATTGATTGCGTCGCCGGAGTAACCGACACCGAGATCGAACCGCCGCCGGCTTTGGTCGTCAATTTAACGGTAATCGGGGCAATCGTGATGCCGTTTGCCGTGCCTTTGACGGTGATGTTAAATGTACCGATTGGCGTGGTTGTCAGAGTTTTAACAGTTAAAACCGAACTCGTCGCCGTTGTTGTATTCGGGGCAAAAGTCGCGCTCGCGCCTGCCGGCAAACCCGTTGCCGAAAGCGTCACTTTATCCGCGTAGCCGTCCCGGTTGATCTTGATCGTATAAGTTGCCGTTTTCCCGACATTGATCGTTTGAAGCGTCGGCGTCGCAGACAGCGAAACGCTCGCCGCGTTTGCTCTGACTGAAGTGCCGCCATAAACAAAACTCAAAAACAAAAAACCAAACAATATAGTTTTCCGAAATTTTGATCCAATTAAATTTATTTTTCCTTTCTCTTTCATTTTTACACCACCTTTTTTGTATATCGGAGTGTCTTTGCAGCCGCAAAAAAAATCCGATATTAAAGTTAATTTGCTTGAAATCTCCGGCAGACTTTTGAAATTGCGTTTCCCGGTATTCTCGAACTTAAAGCCTCAAATTCAAAATATTTTTGCCGAATGAATCAATTAAAGTTTGACTTGCGCTCAAAAGTCCTCAAAACTGTTATCAGAATTTCTCAGAAGTTATCAGAAACAATGTCCGATAGAGCAAAATCAACAATTTACGAGTTTGGAGAATTTCGCCTCGATGCAAAAAGCCGGCGGCTCTGCTTACGCGAAACGGGCGAACTCGTCCCGCTTCAGCCGAAAGCATTTGAACTTTTGTTGTTTTTGATCGAAAGCGAAGGACGGATTTTGGCGAAAAACGAGATTCTCGAAGCGGTCTGGGCGGAAAGTTTTGTTGAAGAAGCAAATCTTTCACAGACGGTTTTTGTCCTCAGAAAAGCCTTAAACGAAGATCGCAAAAATCCGCGCTTCATCGTGACAGTTCCGAATCGCGGCTATCGTTTTATCGGAAAAGTCGAAATAATTGCGGAAACAATTGAATTGAAAGACGCGGAGTTTCAAATTTCAGATTCCAAATTTCAGATTTCAGAATCAAAAAGCGAACAAATTGAGCGCGAAGGACAAAGGACAAAGGACAAAGGACAAAGGACAAATCCGGCAAAATACGTTCTGATCGCCATTCCGCTAATCCTGCTTTTCGGCTTCGGCATTTATTATTTTTGGCGTGATAAAAATCCGACACCAATCAGCGAAATCAAATCAATCGCCATCTTGCCGTTTACCAATATCGGCGGTAAAGATGAAGAAGAATATCTCGGCAACGGGCTTTCGGAAGTTTTGATCTCAAAACTGAGCAATATCAAAACGATTATTGTCCGTCCGACAAGTGCGGTTCGGGAATTTACCGACGCATCGCCCGATCCGAAAAAAATCGGGAGCGATCTGAATGTCGAAGCAATTATTACCGGACGCGTGCAAAGGGTTGACGAAAACATTCGCGTCACGGTTCAGGTCGTACGCGTTTCGGACGGCGCAATTCTCTGGTCGGAAACTTTTGATGACAAATTCACCAACATTTTCGCCGTTCAAGATTCGATCTCGGAAAAAGTAACGCAATCGCTCGCGCTCAAATTAACTTCAGACGAGCGCGAACAGATCGCCAAACGCTACACGAGCAACGCCCAAGCATTTGAAACTTATCTGCAAGGACGCTTTCTCTGGAATAAACGAACACCCGATAATTTGGCAAAAGCCATCGTCGAATTTGAAAAAGCGAAGCAAATGGATCCCAATTTCGCGCTGGCGTATGTCGGCTTGGCAGATTGCTATGTTTTGCTCGCCGAATATCGGGTGATGTCGCCAAACGAATCTTTCCCGAAGGCGCGCGCCGCCGCTTCAAAAGCGTTGGAAATTGACAGCCGTCTAGCCGAAGCGCGAACTTCGCTGGCGTATATTCTGGCATTTTACGATTGGGATTTTCCCGCCGCCGAACGCGAATTCAAAAAAGCTATCCAACAAAATCCGAATTACGCGACCGCGCATCAATGGTATGCCGAATATTTGCAGGTTTTAGGAAAGTTTGACGAAAGCCTGTCCGAACTGCGCCGCGCCGAACAGATTGATCCGAATTCTTTAATTGTCAAAACGAATATCGCCCGTTATTTCTATTTCACGCGTCAATACGACAAAGCTATCGACCAATCAAATCAGATTCTCGCCAAAGACCCGAATTTCGGTTGGGGTTACGGTTTTTTGTGGATTTCTTACAGTCAAAAAGGAATGTTCAAAGAAGCGGTTGACGCGCATATCAAAGGCGAATTGCTGTTCGGCGGAAGCGCGGAAGAAATGGAAGCACGGAAGAAAGCCTTTGCCGCCGCCGGTTTTAAAGGTTACTGGGAAAAATGGCTCGAACAACACGAAGACCCGAAAATAAGTCCATACACGCTGGCAAATGAAAAAGCGATTGCTTACACAATGGTCGGCAACGATGAAAAAACTATCTATTATCTCCAGCAATCTTTTGAACGCCGCGAACATTGGATTTTATATGTAAAATACGCGCCGCAATTCGATAAAATGCAATCCGATCCGCGCTTTCAGGATTTACTGCGCCGATTGAATCTTTAGCTCGACTTTGTCCATTTTGAAAATTAAGAATGTCAATAAAAGACTTAAGCAGGTAAGCAAAAGTTTTAGGATATTATGAAAATTCTAAAAACTCTTTTAACTGACAGATTCACTATAATTCAGGAGTTTTCTGACATTATCCATTTTACATTATCCATTATCCATTTTTCATTTTACATTGATGCTTGGCTTGGCGATTTTGCGTGAGAGTTTTCAAACATCGTGCAAAATAGTGATGTTTGAAAACTCTCAGCGATTATATTTCAACACTTGTAAAATCAAGTAAAGTAATTTTCAAAGGACGTTCAAAAAATGGATACAGTCGGGCTTAGAAGTTGCTGTTTTTCATACTGCCCATTGAATCTTATTTTGTCTAAATTCTGCGATTTTGCACAATCGCAGAATTTCCTCTGTTATTTGAAAAAAACCGACCAATTTTTATGAATTTCACAAAGCCAAACCGCCTATTTGGAACAGACGGTTTTGCCACGCCCTTAAAACTGCTTTGCCGATGGAATAGGTATGTCTCCGGCAAGTCCGAACTGAACATTGTAATTGCTGCCGTCCGAACTTCGCAGAATCCACCACGTGCCGCTACGATAAATTGCAATGTCAGCCAAACCGTCGCCATCGTAATCCGCCGGAACAGGTATGTCCGTAGTTATTCCCCAATTCACCGCCGAAAAAGAATTACCCGAACCGCTTTTCAGGTAATACCAAATGCCGTCTGACGGACGAAAAACGGCGATGTCCGTAATTCCGTCGCCGTCATAATCAGCGGGAACGGGGCGATCTGTGCCGAGTCCAAAGTTGAAAACGGTTACCGCATTATTCCTGC
>JBBRVS010000298.1:0-5254 GCA_038246645.1 Pyrinomonadales bacterium | reverse complement strand
TGCTCTTCGATTTCCGAAAGGCGGATCGCCAGCGAATTAAGCTGTGAATTTAGAACCACGTCGTTCGGATTCATCTGCGCCGCTTCCTGAAGATATTCAAAACCCTTTCGCAGATTTTTCAGATTCAGCATACCGATCCCGAGCATTTTCAGCCCTTCCGCGTCAAATTTATTGAAACTGTTTTCAATTTCCATCTGCTCGACTTTTTCCTTAAGCATCACTTGATCGGCTTCCTGATATCCGAGCATCATTTCTACATCGGAAAGGGTCAGCATGGCGCGGCACGAATAGCAGACAAAAACCTGCGGTTCGTTTTCGGTATCACAAAACGGACACGGAACCATTTCGGCTTTCGGCTTTTCTTCCATCTGCGCCGGAACTTCAAAAGCTTCTTGCACCTGCATCGTTGCTTGAAAAGTTTCTTCCATTTGCATCGTTGCTTGAAAAGTTTCTTCCATTTGCATCGTTGCTTCGAACGCTTCTTCGACAGGTTCGGCTGGCGCGGCAACATTTTCATCGAAAGAAACCGGCGTTGGATCATAAGTTTCAAACGAAGCCGGAACTTCTACTACTTGTACTACTACTTCTTCAACCGGCTGCTCAAAAAATTCTTCTTCCGGTTCAGCCGCTGCAAAAACAGGTTCTTCGGACACCATTTCTTCAGTCTGATCTGCTTCGGCAGCATCTTCGACATAATGAAATTCGACGGTGGTTTCTCCAGCTTTTTGTTCTTCCTGATATAATTGCTCTTCTTCAATAACCTCTTGATAAGAAGGCATTTCGCTGACCATATAAACTTCTTCAGATTCCGGCGTTTCGGCAGTGGCGGCTGCGACATTATGCTGAATTTCTTCAAAAATGCTTTCTTCCGTTTCCTGCCCTTTCGAAAAAGCTAAATTCATTTCCGATTCTTCGGAAACTTCCGCCGGCATTTCAAAAACTTCTTTAACGCTTTCGACTGCGCGGAACAAATTTTCTTCGACTTCTTCGACCGCTCCAACTTCCTGCACGGAATCTTTCGGGAACTTGTAATCTTGGGTCGGAGCATCGGCTATTTCTTCGGTCGCGTAATAGTTTTCGACCGAAATATCTTCATCCGTTTCCGTTTCGTCAAATGATTCACCCGTCGTTTCGGGAACTTCGGTTTTATCCGAAACATTTAAATCAAGCACATCCGCCGAATCTTCCGGCAACTCTTCTTGAACCGCCGGTTCGGTAACATCAAAATATTTAACGGTGGTCGAATCGGGTTTCGGTTCGGATCTTTCCAAAACCGAACGCATCGCCGTCAAGCACGAAGCCGCCGTTTCATTCTCGGCATTGATTTCCAGAACTTTTTCAAAATAGCCCATTTTTTCGCTGAAAGAATCGGTCAGATAAGATTTCAGCAGCCAGGCATCTTCGAGTTCCGGCGCGTGGTTCAGGATTTCGCCGAGCATTTTTTCGGCAACTTCATTGGCACCGGAAAGTGCTTCGACTTGCGCTTTTCGCAGAAGCGTTTGCGCCATTTCATTTTTGACCGATTTGAGCGACGTCAAAGCCATTTCGTTATGCGGATTGATGTTCAAAACCTTTTGAAGATGCGATTTTTTTTCTTCGATTATTTCGGAAATAGAAGCCAGCCAGAGCCAAGCCATTTCGTTCTTGCCATCGTGAACGATCGCTTGTAGAAAACATTGTCTGGCAAATGCGCTCTGCGATTCTTTTGAAGCTTCGATTCCGCGCTGAACAAAAGTTCTTGAAAGTAAAGATTTTGTGGATTTTTCCCATTCCAGCGCCCGCTCATTTTGCGGATTGACGCTCAAAACATTGCTCAGGAAAATAAGTAATTCTTCCGGATATTCGCTGATTGAAGCCAGCCACAGCCACGCATTTTCGTTTTTCGGTTCGAGTTCGGTTGCCTGAAGCAGCAGATGTCGGGCTTCGGCTCGATTTCCGTCCTGCGCGGCTTTGATTCCGCGGCTAAGCATTTCCGTTACTTCGGCTGACCCGTTTGCCGAACTGACATTGCTGGATAAATCAGGGTTGTCCATAAACTTGGACGATGAATTATTTTCAATTTGTAGTTTCATATTGTTTGCGGAATGAAATATCTAAATTTTGGAAGAGCTCCAAGATGAATTTGAGGCATTCAAATACACTAATGCCTTAAACCAACTCATCTTAAAGCAAAACGAATGCCATCTGAAAGTAATTGATTCGGAACTTTTACAGATATGCGTAACTGCGGCAATAGAACAATTTAACGCCAATATGGGAACTTTTTTGAGTAAAGTGATTTTTATGGACATATCAATCAAAGTGACAAAAAGTGACAGATAATAAATGACAAAAATTTGCAGTTACAAAAAACCGACGGATATAGTTTTATCCGTCGAAAATGAGAAAAAGTGAGGGAAAAGAGGAAATTTAAGAAAATGAAAATTGGTTCGCAGCCAATTTGTTGATCTGACAATATGCAAACGCCAGACCACAAAAAAAATAAGTGGGAAACCGTTTGACGAAAAACCGCCAAGCCTTGAAAATAAAAGACGATGAATTTTGACGTAATAATTATCGGCGGCGGCGCAGCCGGACTTTCGGCGGCGCTCTGGTGCGATGATCTCGGCTTGAACGCACTGCTTCTTGAAGCGGAAAAAGAATTCGGCGGGCAACTGCTGTGGACGCACAACGCCATCGAAAATCATCTCGGCATACGAGCGAAAAACGGACGCGAGCTGCTTGAGGTTTTCCTAAAACAATTGGAGAATCGTAAATTTATCAAACATTTACAGGCAAAGATCAAAGACCTTGATGTCGAAGAAAGAATCGTTTTTCTCGAAAGCGGAGAATCATTTTCCGCGTCGGCTTTAATTATCGCAACAGGTGTCCGGCGCAGAAAATTAAATATCGAAGGCGAAGACGATTTTTCCGGTCGCGGAATGCTCCGGTCGGGAAAACTCGATAAAGATTCGGTAAAAAATAAAAACGTGGTAATCGCGGGCGGCGGCGATGCCGCGCTTGAAAACGCCCTGATTTTATCGGAAAACGCGTCAAAGGTTTTTCTCGTTCATCGCCGAAGCGAATTTCGCGCCCGTGCGGAATTTATTGAACAGGTGCAAAAAATCGAAAATGTGGAAATTTTTTATGACACGCTCCTCACCAAGATCAGCGGAAACGAGAAAATCGAAGCAGTCGAATTAAAAAATCTGAAGACGGAAGAAAGCCGAATTTTACCCGTCGAAGCGGTTTTAATCCGCGTCGGCGTTGAGCCGAACACCGGTTTTTTGCGCGGAAAACTCGATTTGGATGAAAGCGGCTATATAAAAACAGACAATCTTTGTGCGGCAAACGTCACAGGAATTTATGCCATCGGCGATGTGGCAAATCCGCTTGCGCCGACCGTCAGCAGCGCAATCGGAGCAGGCGCAACCGCCGTTAAAACAATCGCCTCTTGGTTAAACGGCTAATTATGATGTGAATCGAGAGTAAAATTAAATGCCATAAAAAAGGTTTTTCTTTGCGAACTTTGCTCCTGACTCCATCGTTCTTTGCGGTAAAAACCTTTTCCTTAACCGCAAAGGACGCAAAGTTTAGCGCAAAGTTCGCAAAGTTTTTATCATTTTCTACTCTTGATTCGCATTTATGCTATAATTAGCCGACTTATTCCCGAAAATTTGAATTTTATTCATAAATTTTTGGATTTTTCTTAAATACGAATACAACCTGTTTTCCGATTTAATCAGTATTTTTCTATACTTTGTGATTTTTTTGTAAATAGGAACGCAAAATGCCTTTATGATTTTCTTGTAATACAAAAACCACAAAATGCCTTTTATTTTGTTGTAAATTTCTTTTCGTCATTATTTTTTAATTAAGACAATAAGGAGGCACTATGAGTTTTAACACTTTTAAAGTAAAAGTTTTAATGACCTTAACGGTGATGTTGGTTTCGGCTTTTATGGTAGAAACCATCAACGCTCAATCGGGCATTTCGCGGGTTATTGGAACAGTTACAGATCAAACGGGAGCGGCTGTTCCGGGCGCAACCGTCAAACTTTCAAATCCCGCCACGGGATTTACCCGAAGCGTAACGACCGGAGACGACGGAAGTTATAGTTTTCCCGGACTTCAACCGTCAACTTACACCGTCGAGGTAACTGCCCCGAACTTCAAAACATCGGTTGTCAGAGAAGTTTCGGCTCTCGTTGACAGCACATTTACCTTAAACGTCGCGCTTGAACCCGGCGAAATAACGGCGATTGTTGATGTTACTTCAAATTCGATTGAAGCCGTTATCAATAATCAGGATGCAACAATCGGAAACAATTTTACGCCCGAGCAGATCACGCAGCTTCCGACCGATTTGAGAAGAATTACCAATTTGCTGCAACTTCAACCGGGCGTTACCAGAGATGGCTATGTCAACGGCGGCAGAAGCGATCAGGCTAATATTACATTAGACGGCGTTGATATCAACGATCAGCAAACCGGCGGTCGCGGCGGCAGCGGCGCTATCGCTCAGGGATCGGCGTTAAGAACAACGACCGAAGCGGTTGAAGAATTTCGGATCACGACAACCGGAGCAAATGCCAACCAGGGACGTTCGTCCGGCGCACAGATTTCGCTCGTAACCAAGAGCGGAACAAATGATTTTCGCGGGGCGGCGTTTTACTTTTACAGACCTACGGCTTTGTCTTCGAATTCGCTTTTCAATAATCTAGCCGGAGTTGAAAGACCGAGCCTGGCAAGAAGTGTTTATGGCGGAACGATCGGCGGACCGATCAAAAAAGACAGATTCTTCTTTTTCTATTCGTATGAAGGACAGTATCAAAAAGAAGATGCTACGATCAATCGAGTTGTTCCTTTGGCACATATGGGACAAGGATCGCTGAAATTCAATGGAACAGGTCCGAGTTGTGTTAACGGCAGTTGCACTTTAGGATTGGCGGAATTGAATACGATTTATAATGAAGTTGGAATTAATCCGGCAGCCGTTGCCGTATTTGCGGGAGTAAATTCACGTTATCCTTCAAACAACACAATCATCGGTGATGGACGCAATACCGGTGGATTCTTATTTAACTCGCCGACGCTTGTAAAGGAAAATACACACATCACCCGTTTTGATTACAATATCAATGACGATCATCAACTTTTTTTCCGGGGTAATTATCAATGGGATAACATCGCCGGTGAGTCAGCTTTTCCCGATACTCCGGCAACTTCTTTGTGGAGCCATCCATACGGATTTGTCGCGGGGCATACGTGGAGT
>JBBRVS010000297.1:0-5297 GCA_038246645.1 Pyrinomonadales bacterium | reverse complement strand
TTTCGGAGTTCGTGAACCGCCATAAATACAAACAGAAGCGAGACCGCTCCGAAAATACCGACGAGCGGAACAAAAGCCGCTCTGTCAAAGCGGAATTTAAACGGCGGCGGCTGATAATTCGGAATCGGTTTTCCCGTCTTGAGGTCTAAACCGCTGCCGCGTTCCCGGAAGTTGTAAAATTTTTAACTGTTCGCGCCAGTCCAAATAGAAAAAACCGATGGCGACGAGCGAAAATACCAAACCCGCCAATAATAACGCGACGGCACTTTGCCGCATTTGTTTTTTCGTCTGCTGTTTAGACATAAAAAAGTTAATTTGGATTTTTGCCGCTCTAGATTAATCAAAGAGGTTTCGTAGCTGATTAGGTCATTGAATCATTTGTTCTTTGAATGGTGAAAAAATTTTAAATAGGCAGAGGCTTCAATCATTTCAAACCTTTCAGCAAAACCGCATCGTGCAGCCATCTGCCTTGGGCGACGGCGAATCTTTTTCCGTCGGGCGCGAGCGCAAAGCCGGATGCGGCTAGCACCTCATCTCCCAAAACGGCAATTTGGCGGGGCGTATCCGCATTGAGCGGCTGAAACCATAAAAAATTATGTCCAAATTTGTTGTCCGCCAGAATATACGCCAGACTTTCTCCGTCCGGCGACCATTTCACCTCAATCAGTCTGGCGTTTTGGTCGGCAAGTTTGAAAGTTTTGACGGTTTGCCCGTCGGCAAGCGAAATAATCTCTAAAATATTCTCCGCGCCTTGCTTTTCGGGAAAAGCCACCTGCGAGCCGTCGGGCGAAACGGCGAAACGAAATTTGGTTTTGTTAAAAACGATCTGCTCGTCGCCGCCCGCGGTGAAAACGCGCCAGAGCGACCGATTTGTGCCGTGATGGTAGTAAAGCCATTTGCCGTCAGGCGTAACAAAAATCGGAAAGCCGCCTTCTCTTTGTGTAATCTGCGTTTGATTACCGCCGTCGGCGTTCATTCGCCAAACTTGGGCTTTGCCTGTGCGATTCGAGGTGAAAAATATAAAATTATTGTCCGCTGAAACAACCGGGTTGCTGTCGTCCGCCGCGTCGTTTGTCAATTGCTGTCGTCCGCTGCCGTCGGCGTTGATGCTCCAAATCTCGTCGTTGCCTGTTATCCATGATGTAAAAATAATTTTACCGTTTGGCGCGAAAGTAATATTTGTCGCATCTGCCAGAACTTGCGGCGTGGCGGCATTTTCCGTCTGCCAAAGCGACAAATGAAAATCCTGCTTAACCTGTGTAGCAACTAAATTCTGTGCCGCTGTGTCCAAACTTAAAGCGGAATAAGATTCTGAATCTTTGGTCAACAATTGAACGTCGCCCGTGTCGGCAGAAACCTGCCAGATGCGGTAAATTTTGTTGGGAATTTGCGAAGCAGTCAGAAGCAAACCGCCGCCATCGGGCAGCCACGTCAAATATCTGATATTGAAAAATTTCCGCGTCGTCAACTCGCGTTCCGCGCCCGTTTCGATGTCAATTTTGACCAAGCCGAATTCATTTGCCTGATTTTCCGATTGTCCGACAGCAAACGCAATCGAACGCCCGTCGGGTGAAATCCGGTTATCGCCGATTCTAAACGGGTGCGGACGCGAGGCGAGCTTTCTTTCGTTTTTGCCGTCCGGCGCGTCGGCAATCCACAAAGAACAATTTCCTTCCGTTTGGCTGGAACAGCGAACAAACGAAATCTTTGCTCCGTCGGGCGAAATACTCATCCAGCCTTCCGTATCGTCAATAATTTTGTTTGGAATTCCGCCGAAAATCGAAACGCGGTAGATGTCCTGTTGTAAGACATTTTTCGGACTGCGGTTAAAATAAAGAAAATTACCGTCGGGCGAAAGCGCAAACCCGTAATAGGTATCGTCCGAAGGCGGAATTATCTCGACATTGTTTGAAGATTCGAGTTGACGAAGCCAGACGCTCTGTTTTTCGTTGCTTCCACCGTTGGTATAAACCACATTTTTACCGTCGGACGAAATAATCACGCGCAGAACTTTTCCGTTGGTCGAAAGTTTTTCGGAACTGAACTGAGCGGTCAAAACAGGTGCGTCCGCCGTAATATTTTTACTTCGCACAAACCAGAAAGCAGCAAAAATAAGGATGATTAAAACGGCAACGATTGGAAGCAGAAATTTTTTAACAACGGGCGGCGCGGTAAAGTTTTTTTCAAGCGGCTCGGAAAACGCATTTTCTTGAGTAGTTTGTCTTACTTCAGCCACAAAACGATAGCCGCGTTTGGGAACTGTTTCAATAAAACGTGGACTCTGTCTGCTATCGTTCAAGGCTTTTCTGAGCAGTCGAATGGTAAAAGTCAGATTTCCTTCTTCGACAAAACTGTCTGCCCAGACGGTATTCAGCAACTCATCTCTTTCGATCAAGTGACCGTGATTTTCAACCAAAAGATGAAGCAGTTGAAAGGCTTTCGGTGTAATCGGAAGAGGCTTGCCATTGCGTAATAAGACTTTTTCTTTTGCGTCCAGCAAAAAATTACCAAACTCAAACCTGTGTGTTTCCAACGACATACGCCCTCTAATAACTTTCTAATAATTCTCTCACAAAATTCAAAGTTTTTATTCGAGAAGAGAATTTTATTGTTTATTCAATGCCAAGATAATAGGCAAATGATAGCACAAATCAAGGTGGGCTGAAATTATTTTTGTATCTACAAATTTTGATAATAAGGAAAAAAGAAAATGGCGAAAATAGAATTTGCAACTTTGGGAAATGTAAAAACGCAACACGCAAATGTTTCCAATGTCGTTGGAATGGGTGGGATAAATGAAAGAAACGATGTGATGCTGATTCAGGCTTTATTCAAACTTGTTGGATTTCAGGACATCTATGCAAAGAGATACTTCGGGTTATCTGCAAATGATATACCCGAACCAACGGGTATTTTCGATGTCAAAACCATTCTGGCAATTTGGGGGTTTCAAAGAATAATGTCTTCTCGCTTGCTTAGTGCTGACGGAAAAATTCATCCGGCGAGTTACAAAGATAGAGTTCTTAAGAACGCCCTTTATAAAGGAAGTCGTTTAATGGCAATTACCTTACTCAATATAGAAGCAGTTGAAACAGCGATACAACAAGAATTAGGTGATGTTCCGGTGGCTGTAAAAAAGATTGCTCCGACAATTATGTTCACCTAACAAATGTGTAAAAAAAACACTTAGCAGTCAATTTTTTAACCTAAGTTTGCGTGAAAGGCACAACAGCGGTCAGCCGTGCGCCACTACAAAATTAAATGACCGCAATAATTTAATCAAAAAAGGAGAAAAAGAAAATGAGTAGTTGGGATGATGAACCATTTGACGCTGGCTTCAAATTTAGATGCGCTTTGAGTCTTAACAGGAATGATAAATATGACATTCTCAGTTTTACTATAGGAAACCAATTTAGCCGGGTGATTTCAGCAACTTCAAATAATGCGCGAGACCTAGAAGATGATGTTGCAAATATGAGTAAACCGAGGAAAAAGGAAAAGGCACTAAATAATCTTTTGATAACATCTGAGATAGGCGGGATGCTTGATACAAAGATTAATTTTGATTACGATAAAATTTATATATTTTTCTATGTTGACGATGAAAAATATAAGAAAAACCTTGAAAGAAAAACGTTTTCATTTCATGGTGTCAAACTGATTGGCACTCCGGGTTATCCGACAATTGTCTTGAAAACACCGAAAATCCTGCACCTAAAAAAACCGGAAATTAGGATTCCACTTCCGGCAAAGTTATTCACTTTTGAATTTACTTCTATGGTGCCCACGCCCGGACCCGGTTAAACAAACCCGCTTTTTCTACAAAATAGTTCGGATCCGATTTTATCTTGGCTAATTTAACAAATTTCGGGCAAGATACTTTGTTTAACGCCAAAATGCTAAGGAAGTTTTAACTATAGCAAATCTTCATTTCTATTATATTTTCGGCGATACAAAGTGCCAAAAAGCGAAATAAAAACCAATAAGTAGCAAACAGACATTAATCATTAAAAATTATCACAACATCGGCAAAAGACTATGAGTAGCAGACTGAAATTAACCATCAAAGATTTTCCGATTCGCGGCGGCAGCGTCAGCTTCCAAATCACAAGCGCCAGTGTCGGTCAAAAATTTGTAAACTCGGTTCGCGTTCCCAAATTAACCATCACTCGAAATACAAAGGCTTACTCAATTCATCTTTTTATGATGGCACAATTAAGGTGGTTGAATCCTCGAGCCGCAAATGCCGCATTGTCGCAAATAACTGTGACTTTTGATAAATACGATGCCAACGGAAAATTTATTTCCGGCACCACCACCGATTTTTTTGATGTCGTGGTCGAAAACGTCAAACCAAACGGCAATGAGGAAGAAATCATCTTTTTGGCTGACCGCAAATCGGGCGATTTTACAATTTCTAATATTGAAGTCCGGCTTGATTGAAAAAGAGAAAAATTATTAAACAGAATTCAATTTTAATATTCGTATTTGTGGTTATAATCGCTTTTGGTTTTCGCGTAGTTTCAGCGCAGTTTCCGATAAAAATTCCGAAATTACCGAAAGTCGAAAAACCAAAACAAGAGCCGCCGAAAACTGATGATAACGGCAAAAATCAACCTGATACTATCGCACCAAGCCAGCCGTCAAAACTTAATTCAGAAAACATTTACAAGAATCAGCTTCCGACCAATGTGCCTGTTTGCATGAAAAATTCGATTTATGTTCAGGCAAGAACTCATTCTGAATAATATGAAGAAAAAAATAATTCTAATTTCAATTTTTGTCGCGCTTCTAGCGAACTTCGGACAGATTTTCGCTCAGAAAAAGATAAATTTGGAGATGACACGTTTGCCGGATGGATTTGACGGACATAATCCGGCAATTTTGTTTGGAAGGATAAATGCTTTGGCAAAGCTAAACAAGTCGAACTAAGTAGTCCGTAAACTAAATTTTTGAGTGTTTTATTCTCTGCGTTCTCTTCGACTCTGCGTGAAATTAACTGTTTTTTTTCACGCAGAGGCGCAGAGAACGCAGAAAGAGAGAGAGAGAAAGATTCAAGATTACCCATAAACTTAATTTACAAACTACTGATACCGTTTACCATTAGAAATTGTGCATTGGTCAGTAGCGTCGGCGTGAGCCGATGCGTTATCCATGATGAGCAATTGATGATATGGTCAAGTTTAAATAGACAAAAAGCTCTCTATCTTTCCTCCATTTTTAATTTTCAATTCTTGCTCAAATTCCATTGGGCTTTTGTAGCCTAATCCCGAATGTAATCTGACCCGATTGTAGTA
>JBBRVS010000296.1:0-5332 GCA_038246645.1 Pyrinomonadales bacterium | reverse complement strand
GCGAGTAAAAATTTCTGTAATGCCCAAATCGCCTTTTCATTATCGGTATTTTTCAATACCCGGGCACATTCTTTTTGAAGTTCCGAAACTTCGTTCGATTTGTATTCTACTCTTATATCGGTGTCCATAACCCGTTGAATAAACGGATAATCTGACATTATCTTTTGCATTGATTCCTCATAAATCTTTTTTTGTTCAGTAACATTGTCTGCCTTGATGCTTTCCCATCGGGAAGTCCCGATTCCTTCAAAATATAATGCTTCAATATCTTCGGGGCGAATATCGTATCCGAGAAATGTTCCATCGTCAGAGTTATCTGCCGAATCGCTGATAATATTTACCGCCAGAGAACCGAAACCTCTGACTTCGTCCATAAACTTCGTTTCAAGATCATCAAATTCCGCTAAATTATCATTGTTCATTTTATTTTTCCTTCCACCGGAAAAGGTGGTTAAAATTTAAGTCAATTTCTAACTGCTTAAATATCCAATTTTTTTTATGTCTTAACTCAAATACGGAAAAAGTATTTTTTTTTGCTTACTGATTTTCTATTTGATCTGCGGAAAAATTATAGAAAAACAAACTTTAATATTTAAGTTTGTTTGATTTAAGTTGATAATTGAAACTTTGAATCGAAATCACGTAAATAAATGTTAAAAATTCTCTCTTTAATTCTTAGTCTTTCCGCATTTCTGGCGGCGATCTGGATAATAATTCCCGCGCCGGCTTATTTTCTCTGGCTTGTTTCGGTCGCGGCGAGCGAATGGAGTTTGTGGCTTGCAATAATTTCTTTATTAGCTATTATTTTGAGCGTTTATATTCTTTTTTCCGGCGACGGCAAACTTCCGATCTTCACGCTTATCATTTCATTCGCGGCTCTAATTATTTCGCTTTATCCGTTTTTCAGCGTTTTGAGTTTGGCGAAGGAACAAAATGTTTCGCTTTCATTCGGCAAATATTTCAGCGGATTAAGCGGCGATACCTCAGCAGAATTTACAACACAAATCTTTGCAAATGTTGACGGCAAAGATTTGCAATTCGATCTTTACAAACCGCAAATTGAAAACGAAAACAAAGGCGCGGCGGTCATCGTCATTCACGGCGGTTCGTGGAACGCCGGAAACCGCAACGATTTTCCAAACTGGAATAAATGGCTTGCTGAAAACGGCTTTACGGTTTTCGATATTGATTACAGACTCGCGCCGCAGCCGAATTATCTGAATGCGACGGGCGACGTAAAATGCGCCATTCTTTTTATCAAAGAACACGCCGCCGAATTTAATATTTCGCCCGAACGCATCGCGCTTTTCGGACGTTCCGCCGGAGCGCATCTCGCACTTCTCGCCGCATATTCGGCAAACGATTCGCGCATTCCGCCGGATTGCGACGCAAACGATAAAGCTGAAAATGTCCGCGCCGTCGTTTCATTTTACGCACCGATTGAATTGCTCTGGGCATTTGATAATCCGGCAAACGAATTCGTCATCAACGGACCAAAAACGCTCGCGGATTTTCTCGGCGGTAATCCGCATCACTCGGAAGAAATTCGCCAACGATTCATTCTTGCCTCGCCAACCGCACACGTTTCAAACAAAACTCCGCCGACCCTTTTAGTTCACGGCGGCAAAGATCAACTCGTCCGCGAAGAAAATTTACAGTTTGCCGACGAAAAACTAAACGAAGCCGGAATTACGCATAAAACGATCTTCATTCCATACGCGCAACACGGCTTCGATTATAATTTTCACGGCTTCGGCTCGCAGATCACAAAACCCGTGATGCTCGAATTTTTGCAAGAAAACACAAAATAATTATTCAGATATTCAAAGTTTTATCCTTGCTTTTGCAATGTTTTGGCGACCTTTTGCACTTCATCCAAAACTCTTAAAAGATTCCCGCTCCAGAGTTTTTCGATCTCTTTTTTCGTATAACCGCGCCGGACGAGTTCGAGCGTGACGTTAAAAGTTTCGGAAGCGTCGTCCCAGCCTTCAACGCCGCCGCCGCCGTCAAAATCCGAACTGATGCCGACGTGATCTATGCCGATCTTTTTCACCATATAATCAATGTGATCTACAAAATCCTTGATATTGACATCCGGTGCTTTGTCTTTCAGACGCTCCGTAATTACGGGTTTTAGTTTCGCCCGCAGAGCCGCAACTCTAGCGATATATGCGGCGCGTTCGGTTTCTGGCAGATTCATAATATCTTCGCGTTTTTCGATTATTTTGAAATTTTCCTTTTCGGCAAATTCCTTCAAAATCTCGGTTGACATCTTGTTGCGGAGGTCGTTTTTTTCCTTGTTGACATAACCGCGAAAAGCGACCGTTTGGACGACTCCGCCGTTTTTCTTGATAAGCGCGAGTTGTTCGTCGTCAAGATTCCGGCTGTGATCGCACAGCGCACGCGCCGACGAATGAGATGCGATGACCGGAGCTTTCGTCAATTGGAGGGTTTGGATATTCGCCTGTTTTGACGGATGCGACAGATCAATCATAATGCCCCATTTGTTCATCTCGGCAACTGCGCTTTTACCCATTTCGCTCAAACCGTTGTGCAGCCATTTATTTTCCCGCTCGCCGGTGTTCGAATCGGCAAGCTGGCTGTGTCCGTTGTGCGCGAGCGACATATAACGCGCTCCGCGTTTGGCAAAATCCTCGATGCGGCTCAGATCATTGCCGAGCGGATAAGCGTTTTCAACGCCGATCATCGCCACCTTTTTGCCCGCTTTATTAATTCTTCGGACATCTTTCGAAGTCAGCGCCAGCTCGATCTGATCGGGCGCGATCTTTTTGGTCAAACGCTCGATGGCATCGAATTTATCAATGGCGTTTTGATAAGCCTTTTGAAAACCCGCGTCATCGAGATCGCCCTGCCCGGTGTAAACGATCAGCCATGCCACATCGAGTCCGCCTTCCTTCATCTTCGGCAGATCAACCTGCGTTGTCGGCAGTCTCTGCGTATAATTGACCGCTTCGGTAAAATTTTTGATATCAATATCAACGTGCGTATCGAGCGTAATGACTTCCGAATGAATCTTTCGCGCCTTGGCGATCAAAGCCGCTTCATCCGCAGATTTCTGAGCAGTAATCTCGATACCCGAAAACGTAAAAAAAATAGCCGTTGCGACGAGCGCAGATAAGAATTGTTTCATAAATTTCTCCAGATTATTTTTGAATTAAGTTGAGTTTAGTTTACGTTGAAACCGCATTCCCGAGCAAGAAAGCGGATACATTAAAACTTTGTGTCCTTTGCGTATAGCTTTGCGCTCTTTGCGGTTAAGAAAAAGTTTTTACTGCAAAGCAGGCGCAAAAAAATGCAAAGTTTTAAGTTCTCTTTGTTTATGGTCTGAATTTCTATTCTTGATTCGCCTTATTAATCAATCGGGGATCGGGAAGATAAACCACTGTTCGCATGGCGACAAGTAACTCTTCAAGTTGATAAACGGGACGGATAAACATTACAGCCCGATATTCATCGGGTTTGCCGGGAATTTCGTTTACATACACCATTGTTTCTCGAAGCGGTTGCCGTGCTTTTAATTCTTCTGCCGTGTCCGAGGCTTTATAAACCCCGCAATATTGATCGAGCCATTTTCCCAAGAAAATCTCCCGCTCGCTCCGGCTCATAGATGAATCACACCGGTCACGATGGATACACATCAGATAAATGATAAAGCGTGAAACTGCCAGAATATTGTCCAGTTTTGCACAATCCCGCGCAAAAACATTAGCCGGCTCCGTATCATAGACCTTCGGTTTTTTGGTCGAATGGCTGCTAAAGATGCCGGTTCGGTCAGTTCCCGGCATTTTTATTAAAGGAATAAATCCCTCAACGGATAACTGGTCTGCTTTTTTCGTACTTAAATCGGCATCGAGTGAAGATTTGCCGTTGATTTCATCTTCCGCATCAAACATATAAAAACAGAGACCTTCGACCGCTCCATCGTCATCAATCCCGCGCATTTTGCCAAGCCAGCTTTTTTCTTTGTAAGCCCGCGCCACACACGCCCCGAAAGCAAATGCCGCATTGCCCCACAATAAATTTTCTTTTCCGGTCGTTTCCTGAAAGTCGAATGATTTATTTGTTTTATACGGCTCGCGCAGCAAAATGTGCGGCAGACATAATCCGACATAATCGGAGCCATCCGATTCGCGGAAATTCTGCCATCTTTTATGTTCGGGGCGATTGACAATTTCCGGAAATTCAAGAAATTCAGTCATTTCCCCGAAAGATTCCAAACCGAACATCTCGGGTGAAACTGCCGCTATAAACGGCGCGTGCGAGAAGGCAGCCAGCTGAGACATATATTCAAGCCAAGCAATATCCTGCGGATGATTTCCAAACTCGTAAGCCCCGATCAGCATTCCGAAAGGCATTCCGCGAGGATTACTAAAATTATCCGTGAAGACCTTTTTAAAGATTTGCGATTCGTCAAATTCCAACGCCCGTTCAAAATCCTTCAGCAATTCCTTTTTTCCGATATTCAACATCAAGATTTTAACTTTCAGATCGGGATCGGTTTCACTGACGAGATAATGCAAACCCCGCCATGTTGCTTCCAGAGCCTTAAATTCAGGATGATGCAGAATTTCATTGAGCTGTAGATTTATTAACTCATCAATTGCAGAAATTTTCTGTAAAATTTCTTCTCTCGTTTCAAAAGCGGAAAATTGTTCGTCAACCATTTCGGCAAACCTCACAAGTTTAATTTATTGCAAAATAAATGACGCTTTAACGCATTGCCTTTTTGCCTTAGACTTTTAAAAACAAAAATTTCACCGCATAAACTCGCTGACTTGATTTGTCAGAACCATTTGCGGCAGCGGTTGGTTAAACTCCAACTTCTCGATTGCTTGAGTTAAACAGGTCGCTACCGATCGCTGTTCTGACTCAGGCGAAAAAACTGATTTGCCCTCAATATTCAATTCAGGAATGCGTAGGATTTAATCAAGGGGTTCTATATGTTGGGTGTTTGGTTTATTCGGGTAGTATTTTATGCTGATTGCGAAGTTCTTTGCAAAAAAAACTTGACACGCCGGATAATTTGATTTTATAATTTGCTCACATTTTCAGACACAAAGCTCAAACGTCGGATTTGATTAGACTTCATTAATGTTGAAAACCTCTACAACAACTGTTTTTTAACATTTTACTCATCATTTCAAAAAAAACGCTCAAGCTCCCTAATCTGAAAATCTAATTAAAAAAACTAGATTTGGAGGAACTTCTTATATGTCACCGGGTAAAGATCTTATACCTTACAGCTTGTCGGCGTTTGCCGAATGGATGGGGATTTTTGCGGCTCAATTACCGGATTTAGCACCGAAATACG
>JBBRVS010000295.1:0-5364 GCA_038246645.1 Pyrinomonadales bacterium | reverse complement strand
GATCAAGCCGGAAAACAGCGAAGACAAGTGGCTGACGCTTTGGGCAGAATCGTGCGGGTTGACGAGCCGGACAAAATAAGCGGGAATCTCGGTGCGGTTGACGCTCCAAATCAGCCGACCGTGTATGAATATGACGGCAACGATAATCTCTCCAAAGTAATCCAAACGGATGGCGCAATAACACAGGAGAGAAAATTCAAATACGATTCGTTATCGCGTCTGACGCACGAAAGACAGGTCGAAGCAATTGCGACACTTAATGATAGCGGAACTTACGGAAGTCCTGATCCAAATAAATGGACGAAAGTTTTGAAATATAATACGGACGGACTTTTAGTTGACGGTTATGATGCCAGAGGCATAAATACCCATTTTAGTTACGACGGATTGAACCGAATCGAACATGTTACATTTTCCGACGACACGCCGGATGTCAATTATATTTACGATCAGGCACGAACGGGCTTTTTCAATAAGGGTGCGTTAACGAGAGTGGAAACCGTTCAAAATTCATCAAATCCGAGACCTGACACGCCGAATACGGCGACAGAATTTGATTACGATCTGATGGGAAGATTAAAAGCACATCGGCAAACTATCGGAACGCAGACTTATAATCTGGAATACGGCTACAATCTGGCAGGACAATTAATCAGCGAGAAATATCCGTCGGGCAGAATTGTTTCGATGAATTATGATGCCAACGGCAGACTTTCGAGCATTGCCGATCAAAGCCGGACTTATGCTAATAACTTTCAATTTCAGGGCAATGGAACGGGTTTGAGCGCGTTCAGTTTAGGCAATGGCACAAATCAGACATTTTCTTATAACGACCGCTTGCAGATGGAGAATCAAACGCTGGCGAAGAATGCCGAGATTCTGCAAAAGTATAATTACGGTTACGGGCAGACCGATTCAAACGGAGTTCTCAAAAACAACGGTAAATTAGCGCAGGTCGAATCCTTTATCGGCGCAGCAAAACAATGGACGCAAAAGTTCTCTTACGATGCGATCGGACGTTTGAGCGAAGCTGAAGAAAGGCGCGGTGATACAGACGCTTTAAGTTACAAACAGAAATTTGATTACGACAACTTCGGTAATCTGTATCGCAAACAGGCGAACAATCCAACCGGACAACAGAATCCGCTGCCGACTTCGTGGATTGAGGACTCCGACATCAGCAAGCAGACGAATCGTTTAACTACAAACACGCAATACGACGATGCCGGAAATGTTACTCAGGATACGAAATTCCGCAACTTGAATTATTCCTACGATGCCAACGGGCGAATGTATAAAACTTCCAACTCAAATCAAACAAATCAATCTAATGCCGTGTATGACGCACCGGGGCAGAGAGTCGCCCAGCAAATAGACGGCGTGTGGACATTTTTCATCTATAACGCAATGGGCAAAATGATTGCCGAATACGGCGGTTTGCAAGCAACAGATGAAGGCGGCGTGAAATATATTCTCTCCGATTGGCAAGGCTCAAATCGAGCAATTATTGGAAATACCGGAGTTGTCAAAGCAAGGATGGATTACTCTGCATTCGGTGAAGAAATCCAATCAGGCGTTGGACTTAGAACGACGGCGCAAGGATTTTCCGCCAACACTAATCTCAGTCAGAAATATGCTCAAACGGAAAGAGATAAGGCGACGGGACTAAATCACACTTGGTTTAGAAAGCTAGAAAATCAAGCGGGAAGATGGACAAGTCCTGATCCGTACAACGGTTCGATGAATCTGGGCAGTCCGCAGAGTTTCAATCGTTACAGTTATGTTGAAAATCAGCCGACGAATTTTGTTGATCCGAGCGGGTTATTGCTTGCAATTCCCAGTTGTCATACCATTACCGTTATAAGTGGTGGAGAGTCAAGAACTTATACGGAATGCACTTGGACTTTTTATAATATTGGTGGAGGTGGTGGTTCAGGTGGAGGTGGTGGTTCAGGTGGAGTTGGAGGTGGATCTTCTGGAAATTCTAGCCCTCAAGAAGATGAAGATATTTCTCAAGACTGTAAAGATGCCTTAAATACTCTCGGTGTTTTAAAAAAGGTATTAGAAAACTTAAATACAGCAGTTACAGATGTAGATTCAATACAAGATCAACCTGCTCAGACGTATTTTGGAAGGTATGCTAAACCAGGGCAAACAACTGGAGAATATTTTGATAGCCAAGGATCCTCTTATCAGGTAGTAAGAGGTGTTGGGATTCCTGGTATTTATTTAAGAAGTTCCAAAACACAATTAGGAACTTACCAACGGCTTCACGAAGTAACGCATCTGTATTATCCCAAAACTCTTAGAGGCAATAATAACAATTTAGATCAACTTTTGGCACAAAGGCTTGGTATTGAAAGACAAACTGGTATAGGTGGTTATCAAGAATCATGGTCAGATGCTGTCAGCCGATTTTTTAATAATAAATGTGATCCCAGGGAAATAAGTTCTGCACGAAGGCGACAATCCATGGGGCAACCACCTGGAACAAATTAATATTATGAAGGTAAAAATATATATGATGATTAAATATTTAGTATTTATAATTATTCTTTTTTTCGTTCAAACCAGTTTTGGACAAGTTAAGAAAGCACTTGATGACAATTGTGATAATGGAATCAAATTTCATTATTTGGTTGTTTGGAACGAAAATTCAGAGCAAGAAAATCCTTTGGAAAGTTCTCGTGAAGTATTAGTTTTTTTAGATGAAAAATCATTTTCTGAGGAAAATTTGAAAATACTTTTTTCATATTTATCCCAAAAATATAAATCTCCAAATAATTTGGAAATTAGAGTTGAAACAGACTGGGAAAAAATACCAAATAATGATAGTTGTGAAGGTAGTGGTATATCCGGTAGCCCCAATAATGAAGACAGGGATAATTATTACTGGGCGTTGTATGTTCGCCACAATAAAGATGAAATTTTCAGGTATAATCCAAAGCTAAAAAGCACTGAAATTAAAACTATTGTTTTAAAGGGTAATTATTTTTGATAGTATATTTTCCATTCCAGATATTATTCTAGCTGATTTGCCATTTAACTGATCTAAGTCCATAACTCGCCTAATTTTATTTAGATTGAGAAATTTAGTTAATCTCAAAAAGTTTTGGCAAATGTGGCACGACAGGATAAGTATAATTCTACTAACAAGATAATCATCTTTTGCCGACTTTTGTCTGCGACATATCATAAAATTCCGCTTTTATGATATAGTTTTTTCTGAAAATAGCAGAAATTTCCCGAAAATAAATAGAGTGAAGTTGCTAAGTTATTGAATTTATTAGGTTAAATGAATATTATGAATCATTCCGCCGTCATCCGCATTCCCGAATCGCAGATTTTAACGCCATCGGGCGAGTTCGACACGCGCCTTAACGGTCGAATCGCCGCGCAGTTTATCAATAAATCGAATTCCGAACTCACCAGAAAAAATTATCTGTCCAACTTGCATCAGTTTATTTTGTTTTCCGGGAAAAAGGATGCGACCGACGTTCGGGTTGAAGACGTTCTGGCGTGGCGCGATTCATTGGAAAAACGCGAACTCGCCCCGCACACGATCTCAACCAAACTGGCAACTTTGAGCGCTTTGTTCGAGTATTTTAGAGATTACGGCATAATCAAACGGAATCCGGCAACCGCCAAGTTAGTTCCGCGCCCCGAAAAACCTCTGCAAAGTCCGAAAGGAAAAGCTCTGACCGTTAAGGAAGTTCGTTATCTTCTTTATACGATTCACCGTGATAATCCGGTTGATCTCAGAGATTTTGCAATTGTTTATTCGATTTTAAGATTGAGCCTTCGAGTTTCGGAAATCTGTCACTTGAAGGTTTCCGACATCAAAAAAGACGGACGATTCTGGGTAATTGATTACCGCTCGAAAGGCGGCCGTAAGGAACGCCAGCCGCTGCCGAAGGATGTCAAAGAGGTGATTGACGATTATCTCGAATCAGATCGAATAAACAGAAAAGATTCAAAAACCGGCGGCGAAAGTGCCTTTATCTTTCAAGCGGATATTTCCAGAAGATATTTCGGTCATTGCCAACCGCTGACAACCCGACATATCTGGCACATCGTCAAACGGAGAGGCGAACTGGCGGGACTCGGCAAACTCGCTCCACACGACCTGCGAAGAACGGCGATCACCAAGGCATTTCAGCAAAATGTTCCGGTTACGGCGATTCTGAATATGAGCAAACATAAGTCTGTGGAAACTCTGATGATCTACAACAAAGGCTTGGACAATCTGGAAAACAACGCCGTCCACTCAATTAACTACGACTCCGAATAAGTGTTGAAATAACTCAAGTTAAACAAATTCCACAGTCCTTATTGAAATTGGGTTTAAGCATCTTTAAGCGAAGATAGTAAAAAATTGTTCCGTTGCTATCGCTTCCCCGATTACAAGTTTTCCTGTTCCGTGTGCGGTTCGGAAAATGTGTCGGGAAAATGTTGGGCAAATCCGAATACGGATGAGGTGATTGATTATGTTTCTAATGAAGAAAATGACAATTTCTGCGAGGATTGCGGAAAACATACTGTTTTGGAGAGTGAATTGACTCAAGCATTATTGAATTCTTAGTCCATACTCAAAAAAAAAGCGGTTGGCAAAAAGTGAAAAAAGTAATCAGATTTTTAATTTTTACCAATTATGAATTCAAAACACGATACCCAATCTACTTCTGTAAATACTTCAAGCAATTCGTTTGCCGATTCTGTTTTAAGTAGTGTTTTTAGCAGTAAACCGGAAGAAAAAGAACTTGAATTTTCCGAGTTATCTGTTTCTGAAAAACCGAAACAAGAAAATACCGATATGGTCAATTCAATTTTGTCGCGGCTTGAAAACAAAAAGGAAAAAGCGGCGGTGAATTTGAGGCTTGAAGCTGATGAAGTCGAAGCCTTGCCGTTTGATTTGTCGGCACTTGAAACCGAAGGCATTTTTCTAAATGTAGACACGCACGGTTTCGGCTCTTTGACTCGCCAGCTTGATTGGAAGTCCTTGGGCGTGAAACTTCCCGAAAACAGAACCGTTCTGGTCAGTCCGCCGCGTGCAGGTTTGCTTCCCAACAAATATCGCCGAAAACTTATGCGTGGAGCGTCGCAGGCTCATAACGCCCTTAAAAAATACAGTTTTAGTTTTACGCTCTGCGAAACCGTTTTCGGAACGAGCGAATATAAATGGATTCCGTGGAACGCCTTCGAGCAGTTTGAGGGGGAATACAAAAAGGCGTGTGAAACATTAGCCGTCGCCAAAGCGGAAGTTTTAGAGAAATACGATGACATTTTGATCAATTTAAGAGATGACTTTGCCGAAATTGCCGAAGATTCAGCCAAAAGGTTTGAGGCGACGCTTGATATTCCACT
>JBBRVS010000294.1:0-5396 GCA_038246645.1 Pyrinomonadales bacterium | reverse complement strand
CTACTTAATACTCCGTAAACTAAATTTTCGAGTGTTTGGAGTCCTGCCTTTAGGCGGCTTTTTCCGCCGCGCTTCGCTGGCGGATGCCGCGTAAACGCGGGACTCCAAACTTTTTTCAAACGCCTTAAAACTTAATTTACAGACTACTTAATTCTACTTTGTCAGATTAAATTAACAAACGGGATTCGGTTTTTAGCCCGTGATAACGGGCGTTAGCGTAAAGCCCCGTGCCTCGGGCGCGGGGTTAAATGGCAAAAATTGTCAAAGCTATCGAAAACGGGCGACAGCCCTTTATTTAATCGGCTGTCGCCCGTTTTCACGGGCTTCATCTTATGTTGTACGTCTGCCCCCGCGCTCAGCGCACGGGGCTTTATGCTAACACCCGCTTCGCGGGTTAAAGCAAATAAGTGTAATAATATCAAAGATTAAGGTGGAACTTTAATCTGACAAAGTAGAATTAAGCAGGTAAGTAAAAGTTTCAGGGTATTATGAAAATGCTAAAATCTCTATAAGTATCAGATTTAAGAGAGTTTAGAAACTTTTCGGCATTATCAATTATCCATTGTTAATTATCAATTGGCGCTTACCTGCATTTTATTCGTGCTAAAATTTTCCCAAAATCCATCTTTTATTGAAAACATTGGACTTAGCATAATTTCTTGCTCAGTTAATTTTGTCTAAAGTCCCTTTTTTTGTCTAAAGTCGAGTTAGTTAGAATAAAATTCTTTTTTATTTTTGTGCTCCTTTTCAATGTTTAATTAGCGGTAACTATTCATAAATATACAGGTTCAGATTAATTCACAAAATATCTACAGAAACTATTTTTTAAGATATTTTGTGGAATTGTTCGGTAACTGTTGATTCCTGTGGGAAATAAAAAAAGTTTAAGAAAAAAAACTGATGCGTTTTTTTTCTTAAACTTTGCTTTTCAATAACCGATTAATCTATATGTTATTTTTATGTTTTTGGTAAAAACTCCAAAAATTTCGTTGTAATTAAATAAAACTATTTTTCAAGCTTTTGTAAAAAGACCGTATTTGTTAATTAAATTGTAAAATGAAAAAAAAGAATAAAAATGTAAAGCGGTTTTCAATTCTTTCCTTCATTTAATGTGAAAAAAGAATAATTCTCCGGTAAATATGAGTTGGTCTTGATCTCGAACTCAGATTGAGTTATGACTTTTATTATTTCAATAATTCACAAAAAAAAACGGAATCGTCATTAGAAACAACGATTCCGTTTAAAGGCATTTTTAAATAAATTTTAGAAATTGAATTTACCTGAAAATTGAATTCGTCTTGCACTACTGTCAATTGATGTGCGAATTCTTCCAAAAGTCGAAGAATTCGCCGTTGTTGTCGGCAGACCGTAATTTACGGCATTGAAGACGTTTCTGGCATCAACACGGAGTTCGAAATTCATACTTTCAGTAAATCTGAATTGTTTTGAAAGCGACATATCAGCGCGAAAATCCGGTGCGCCGATAAAGTAATTTCTGCCCGTATTGCTGAATTCACCTGGAGCGGGCTGCGAAAATCTCGATCTTTGTTCCGTATTAAATAAATAGCTTGTGCCATTTTCTTCTGTAACGGCTCCCAAATCTCGCGGACATCCATCGCAATTTGCCGGAGTTGTAATCGTGTTTGAAAACGTGAATAAACCCGAATAGACCGTCAAAGGACGACCGCTCGAATAGTTCACAAGACCGGCAAGCTGCCAACCGCCAAGTAACCAGTCAACTGCTAAGGGAGCTTCTGTTAAAAATTTTCGTCCTTTTCCGAAGGGCAATTCCCAAATATATTGAAGGTTAAAAATATGACGGCGATCAAAATCAGACCAAGCATAGTTCAGATCACGATTATTTATGTCAAATGCCGCACTGCTTCCCGATTGGGCTGTGCTGCCGCCGATGACGGTAAATGTCGGGTCAAATGAACCGTTATCTTTAGAAAGCGACCAGGTGTAGCTTCCCTGAAAACCGAGTCCGTTTGAAATGCGACGTTTCATAATAATTTGCAAACCTTGATATCTTGAATACTGTTCCGTATCTAAAACGCGGAGCGTGCCGAATTGCGGATATGGGAGAAACAAGAACGGGCTGAAACCGTTGGCAACGATCATTTGTTGATTGCCTGAAGTTCTCTGTGAAATTGAAACCGCCGCAGATGCAACATTACCGTTAGCGATGTTCGTGGCGTTTGTTGTGCGGAATGTTGCAGTTCCTGCATTATTTGCTGCGCTTCCCGTGTAAAGGGCATTGATCAACGGACTGTTGTAAGTTGAATTTGCACGAACTGCATTAAATTCACTTAAAAAGCTGTTAAATCCGGCAGGCGACGCATTGATATCAGCTTGGTTGGCATTGTATGCACCAAACAAATTTTCACCGCGTTTGCCGATATAATTGACTTCCAGTACATTTTTCCAGAAAACTTCCTGTTGGAAACTCACTGACCATGAATGAACTTCAGGGTATTTGCTTCTCGGGTCGAAAACCGTTTGTAAACTAGTACCAAACGAATTAGGCTGACGCAAGACATCAGGAGTCGTAGTCGGAGTCAATATAGGCAAACCGTTTCGAATCAGACCACCGTTTTGCCCAAAACTCGTGTTGCTGACACCGATATTATTTCCCGGTGCGCTTTGGAACAGCTGAGCACCGTTTACCTGTGAATTAAATCTGTCATAAGCGAGTCTGTAATTTGCGCGAATCGAAGTTTTTCCGTTACTAAACGGATCCCAGGCAAAACCGACCGATGGCGAAAAATTATTGAAATCATCTTCAAACAATTTTCCTTCTTCCCAACGAATTGTATTCGAAGGTGCACCGTCTGCGGCAATAAGTTGATTCGGAGCTAAAATCGGCAAACCGCTCGATGTTGGCGAAAGTTTAATTTCATAACGAACACCTAGATCTATCAAAAAGTTTGGCTTGATTCTCCAAGAATCCTGAAAGTAAAAATCAAGTTCAGGGTAAAAATGCTGGAAAGTCCAACGAGTTCCGGGCGGTGCAAAGGTATTTCCGTCTTGCGATGCAACAAACGCTTGGCTATATGTTCCAACGCGTCCGAGATAATCGTTGATTTGACTTCGCAATCTTGTCAGATCGTTGGTATTTATGCCCGTTGAAGGAAGATTAAAAGGGGTAAAATTGTTATTTACTCCTGCACTAAAATTAAGAATTCCTTCAATTTCTGTACCGCTTACGGATGAACGGTCATCGGTATGTCTGCCGAAACGTAAATTGGTTCCCATTTTAAACAAATGAGAATTGTAAACATAAGTAAAATTATCTACGAATTGGATAGTTCTGACAGCACGTGAATTTCCCAGAACATTTGTGTTCGGTGTTGTTACCAGATTAAATGCAAAATTGTAGAACGGATCGGTTTCGGGTGCGATAAAATCGAATGTAAATGTACTGTAACCGAAAATAAATTCATTCGTCGTATTACTTGACGGCGAAAAACGATGATTTATTGCCAAATTCTTCGGTTTACGATCAGTTACGACCAAAATCGGAGTTCCCGGAAATGCCGAACCGCCGCCATTTACAGTATCTCCGAAAGATTGCTGTCTTCCTTGTGCATATCTTCCGTAAATTGAATTGTTGCTTGAGAATTTATAGTCGAGTCTGGTTACAAAATCCCATTGTTCTTCTCTTTGCGGAGCAAGAAAATTGAATCCGGCAATATTCAAACCATCACCGGTACCATAATCGTTGGGAAGCGGCATTGAATTTATGACGTTTAACAAAGTCGGATCAATTCCGATGCCCGATGGATTGTTTGCAACATTATATGTAGCAATACAATTTGTTGTAACTGTTCCGCTACAATTTGGAAATAATGGATTTCCATTTCCATCAACCGAAGCACCCGTTGATCCCGCAGGATTGTTTCTTCCACCCTGAACGTAACGGAAAATTCCGTTTCGGGCTGCTTGGGTATAAACGCTTCTTTGTACCAAACTTGTTTCAGTTGCTCTTAAAAATTGCAAGTTTGTAAAAAAGAACGCCTTATCCTTCATAAGCTGAAATAAAGGAACGCCTTCACCAAATCCGGGATTAATAATAGGTCCGCCGATGCTTCCGCCGAAAATATGCTGGATAAATTTTCTTCTTGGAATGCCTAACAAATTATTTTCAAATTCATTGGCGTTTGCTCCGGGAGTTTGATAAAACTCGAATAAATTTCCGTGAAAATCATTGGTTCCGCTGCGCGTTACAAACGTAACTTGCGCTCCTGTGCTGCGTCCGAGTTCGGCTGTAAAGTTTGCAGTTACAACCTGAAATTCCTGAATGGAATCAGGATTCGGACGAAGCGGCGTAAAGTTTGAACCGCCCGCGCTGGCTTCGTTTATATCAATTCCGTCGAGCGTATAATTAAACGAACGGTCGCGCGAACCGTTGACGTGTACGCCGCCGCCCGTGTTTGATCCGACATTGACTCCCGGTTGAAAATCAACCAAATCAAGCGGATTTCGTCCGCGCAGTCCGACAATTGGCAGGCTTTCAACCGCTTTCTGCTCGATTATTGTTCCGAGATTACCCGAAGTGCTTGTTTGAACGACTTCGGCAGTATTTTCAACGGTAACAATTGCGGAAACGTCTCCAATCTCAAGCGGAATGTTGACGGTTGTGGGAATGTTGACGTTAACAGTATTTTTAGTTGAAATATATTTTTTAAAACCATCTTTTTCAACAGTTACCGTATATTCTCCGGCTTGAATCAGATCGAAAGTATAACCTCCGTTATCTCCCGTTATTGTGGTTTTTGAAATTCCTTTTTTTTCATCAGTTAAAGTTACTTTTGCGCCGGGAACCACGGAACCCGCGCTATCGGTAACAACTCCTGTCAGACGTGATGTCGTTCCTTGTGCAAAGGCAAAAGTAAATAGTCCCAGCACTAAGAAAGAAAATGTAAAAGCTACAAAAATTGACTTCTTGGTCATTTCTAGTCCTCCAAATGGTTAAAATTTTTACGGTTATAAAGACAGTTTTTCTTAAACTTTAGAAAAGATTGATTCAAATTAACATAAATTTAAGATTTATGGAATGAAATATTTTAATGTTTTTGAATTATTAAGAATAATAACGATTATTTATAATAATTCAAACTCCGATAAGTGATTAAAATAAAAAAGAAAATTTCTAAATTAAAAATTTGATATAATTTGAATCATAAAGTTGAGTTTTTAATTTTTTTACGATATTTATTTTTCAAAGACCATAATCAGGCTGAAAATTTGTTAAAGCGTAAGATACTGTCTTGAAAGTCAAGTTGAAATGCTGTCAAAAAACAAATTCTTTGAAAACTATTAGGACGCAAAAACTTGTTCGGGCTAACCTTGTAATTATGCAGACTCGCAGTCTTAAGATACTGTCCAGCCTTAAT
>JBBRVS010000293.1:0-5406 GCA_038246645.1 Pyrinomonadales bacterium | reverse complement strand
GATCTAAATCAGTTACGATTTTTCAATAGACATCTTTCCAAAATAACTTTTTCACCGCAGAGACGCAGAGACGCTGAGAAATTTAAGTTAAAATCGCTGTAAATTCAATAATATTTTGATAACAGGCAAATTTCTTTTTCTTTTATCTGAAAAAACTCTGCGTCTCTGCGTCTCTGCGGTTAATTTCCACTTGAATTTATCAAATTATTATTTAGGAAAGACCTCTAATGCAAAATCAAAAAAAATCACGCCGAGGCGCAGACAACGCATTTTTTTTATAAACTTTCAAAACAAATCTGCGCTAAAATTGAACAAAATCAAAATATGGTACAGAATCAGAGAATTCATTATGACTAATCTAAATGATAAAACGGTTCTTATCGTGAACGATTCCCCCGATCAGCGAGAGTTGACGGAAGCAATTTTCACGCAAGCCGGATATAAAACTCAAACTGCCGCATCCGGACGTGAAGCATTCGAATTCGCCCGGAATACCCGGTTTGATTTAATTATCAGCGATGTGATAATGCCCGATGGAAGCGGAATCGAATTGTGCCGATGGATTCGGGCGGATGAAAAACTCAGTAGTTTTCCGATTTTGCTCGTGAGCGGATTACGCAAAGATTCGAGCAGTATTATTGAAGGATTAAAATCCGGCGCGGATGACTATGTCGAATTGCCCGTTGATCCGCTGCATCTGATTGCCCGCGCCGAACGGCTGATCGAACGCAAACGAACGGAAGATTTACTCAAGGAAAGCGAAATTCAATTTCGTTCGCTGATTGAAAACGTATCAGACTTAATCGGTATTATTCTGCCTGAAGGAGAAATTCTTTATCAAAGCCCGTCGCTCGAACAAGTTCTCGGATTCAAGCCGGAAGAAGTAATCGGTAAAAACATTTTTGATCTGATTCACCGGGATGATCAAGAGCGGGTTACCGATTTTTTTAAAGAAAATATGCAGATGATGGTAACCTGTCCGCCCATCGAATATCGTTTCAGAGACAAGAGCGGCGGATGGCGAATCTTCGAATCGGTCGGAAAACTTATCAATCATCCGACAAAAGGATTGGTTGCCATTATCAATACCCGGGACGTTACCGAGCGGCGGCAGGCTGAAAAAGCCCTGCGCGAAAGCGAGGAAAAATTCAAAGCTCAATACAACGGTGTTCCGCTTCCGACTTATACGTGGCAAAAAACGGAAGACGACTTTATTTTCATGGATTTTAATGAAGCCGCGAGTAAAGCCACAAACGGAAAGATAGTAGAGATTAAAGGTATCCGTTTAAGCGAAATGTATGCAGATAAGCCCGAAATATTGAAAAACTTTAACCTTTGTTTTAATGAAAAAAAACTAATTTCGCAGGAAATACTCTATCAATACAAGACCACGGGTGAAGTAAAACAACTGGATGTAAGCTATGTTTTCGTGCCGCCGAATATGGTAATGATCCACACGCGGGACATAACCGAACAAACCCACGCCGAAGCCGAACTGCGCCGAAGCGAAGCCAATTTAGCGGCGGCGCAGCGAATTACACATCTCGGCAGTTGGGAAGTCGAACTAACGGATTTAAGGCGCATCAATAATAATAAAGTTTATTGGTCGGACGAAGTTTACCGCATTTTCGGTTATGAACCCGGCGCGGTCGAGGTTTCAATTAATTTCTATTTCGATTCGATTCACCCGGACGACCGCAAATACTGCCGGAGAGCTTTTACCGAAGCCATTACCCGGCAGAAAGATGTCAATATCGAATTTCGTATAAGTCTGCCGACCGGGGGCGAGCGAATTCTATACGGTCTAGCCGAAGTTACATATCATAGACAAACCGGACAACCGCAAAAGTTTATCGGCACGGTGCAGGATATTACCGAACGCAAATTGGCGCAAATGGTTTTAGAAGAAAGCCGGACACGACTGCAAAAACAAAATAAAGTTCTTCGGGAATTAACCGAACGGCAGCATCTTTTCCACGGCTCGCTGGAAGATGCCGTCAGAGAAATTGTCGAAACTACGGCTCAAACTCTCGATGTGGCTCGCGTCAGCGTTTGGATGTATGAAGATCATAAATCAAAGATCCGGGCATTTGATCTGTATGAGCTGGATTCGAACCGTCATTCCAAGGACCTGAAACTCTCGGAAGCCGATTATCCTTTTTATTTCAAGGCTTTGGCAAGAGATGTGGCGATTGCCGCCGATGATGCGTGCACCGATTCACGAACCGAAGAATTTACCGAATCATATCTCGAACCGCTCGGAATCACGTCTATGCTCGACGTACCGATCAGGGTTGGCGGGCAAACGGTCGGCGTAATTTGCCACGAACATATCGGAGGTGTTCGCGAATGGAAACTCGATGAACAGAACTTTGCCGGCTCGATGGCAGATTTGATTTCGCTGCTTTTGGAATCCAATGAGCGGCGGCAAGTCGAAGATGCCTTGCTCCATAGCCAACAGCAATACGAATCGCTGCTTCACACAATTGACGGCATCGTTTGGGAAATAGATGCTCGAACCTATCATCTTAACTTTATCAGCAAACAAGCCGAGCGGCTGCTCGGTTATCCGTTGGATCAATGGGAAACCGATCCGGAATTTTGGGCATCTGTGATTCATCAAGACGACCGTTCACGAGTCAGTAACTTGCTGGTTGAAGCCGTCGAGAAAAAAACGGACATTGAATTCGATTATCGAACGATAACGAGCGACGGGCGAATCATCTGGCTTCGCACAATGGCTTCGGTCAAAATTGTTGACGGCATGACAAAATCCGTGCGCGGCATCGCGGTTGATATAACCGACCGCAAATTTGCCGAAGAAGCATTAGTCCAGTCCGAACAGGATTATCGAACCGTTTTTGAACAAGCGCACGATGCGATCATAATTTTCACTCCCGAAAACGAGATCATTTTGGAGGTTAATCAGCGGGCTTGTGAACTTTATGAATTTAGCCGTGCCGAATTTATCGGAATGT
Source organism: Pyrinomonadales bacterium (assembly GCA_038246645.1). GTDB lineage: Bacteria > Acidobacteriota > Blastocatellia > Pyrinomonadales > Pyrinomonadaceae > JAHCHG01. Next base: position 2,428 of record JBBRVS010000293.1, on the reverse strand, counting down.
CCTTTGAAACAATCTCGAAACATCCCGTTCGGGGAAGAGAAAAAATTAAAGAAACTCTGGAGATTGGAGAAAGTCTTAATTTTGAAACCGTGCAGTTTCGTAAGGACGAAACCGAGATGTTTTTTGAAGTTAATGCCTCAACCATCATCTATCAAGGTCAGCAAGCGATAATCTCGATCAACCGCGACATCACCCAGCGCAAGCGGGCGGAAGAAGCCATCCGGTTTCAGGCACTATTATTGGATACGGTAAAACAAGCCGCGATTGCTACCGATTTGGACGGCACAATCATCTACTGGAATCAATTTGCCCAAGAACTTTACGGCTCGACATCGGAAGAAGCGGTCGGACGTAATATTATGGATATTACAACGCCGAAAACCGAATATGAATCGGCGATTGATATTATGGCTCGGTTGCAGGCGGGTAAAAGCTGGATGGGCGAATTTTCGGTCAAGGACAAAAACGGTCGGATTTTTCCGGCGCAAATTATGAACTCGCCGATCAATGATAATGATGGAAACTTAATCGGTATTGTCGGAATTTCCTTTGATATTTCCGACCGCAAGCAAGCTGAACAAGCCTTAATCGAAGCCAATGAGCGAGCCATTTGTGAATATGAAAAATTACTTGATCGCGTCGCGCATTTGGCTGAGGCATTGGGAACTGCCCGGGATTTGCCGACGATCTATCTTGCTTTATATTCTTTTGCGGGGATTTCCGCGCCTTGTACCGGATTCTTTATCTGTCATTATGATGATCGCCGAAATATGCGTTTCGCCAAATACGCCCGGATTTACGGTAAAGAAATAGATGTTTCCGGTTTTCCGCCGATAGAAATGTCCGACAGCCCGAACAGCCGCGCAATTTTGACCGGAAAGGTTATTATTACGGATGATTTTCAATCAGCAGACGACGAGTATTTTGCCGATATCGGGCTGGATGATTATCTGGGCGTGCCGCAATCTTGTCTGGCGGCACCGATGTCGGTTATGGGGCGCAACATCGGGGTGGTTGAAATTCAAAGCGAAATGCCGTCCGCTTATACGAAAGAACACGCGACGGCGATGCGAATGGCAGCCAATTTAGCCGCTAATGCCATCGAAAATGTCCGGCTGATCGAACAGGAACGCGAACGTGAAGAACAACTTCGGCAAGCCCAGAAAATTGAATCGGTCGGTCGGCTGACGGGCGGAATCGCCCACGATTTCAATAATATGCTGACGGCTATTAACGGTTACAGTGATTTGACGCTCCGCCATTTGAGTGCGGACGATCCCTTGCGCCGAAACGTCGAAGAAATAAAGAAAGCCGGCGAGCGTTCCGCCGCGCTGACCCAGCAGCTTTTGGCTTTCAGCCGCCAACAGGTTTTGCAGTCGAAAGTGATTGATTTGAATGAAATAATCAATGACACCATTCAAATGCTCGAGCGTTTAATGGGCGAAAATATTCAACTTGCTACTATTTTGGATTCGGAATTAGGTCGCGTCGAGGCTGATCCCGGACAATTGACGCAAGTTCTGATGAATCTGGTTGTCAATGCGCGGGATGCGATGCCCGAAGGCGGCACGCTGACCATTAAGACGAGCAACAGGTATCTCGATGAAGAATTTGCGGCTCGCTTTCCGCCGACTCAGCCCGGCTCTTATATTCTCTTAGAGGTCGTTGATACCGGCATCGGAATGGACGCGGAAACGCAGAAAAACATCTTTGAACCTTTCTTTACCACAAAAGAAGTCGGGAAGGGAACGGGACTCGGATTATCTACGGCTTACGGAATTATCAAACAATCTAACGGTTTTATCTGGGTGAAAAGCGAAGTCGGACACGGCACGACGTTTGAGATTTATCTGCCGAGAATTGATCGGGAAGTTGCTCCGGAAATAGAAACCGATAAATTTGAAAATACGCCGAAAGGTGCGGAAACGATTTTGATCGTCGAGGACGAAGATATTGTACGGGCGCTGACCCGCCAGATTCTGGAAGAATCCGGTTACCGGGTGATCGAGGCAAGCAATGGTGTCGAAGCTCTTTCAAATTGGGAAAAGCAGAATATTAAAATTGACTTATTGATGACGGATGTCCTGATGCCGCAAATGGGCGGAAGTGAATTAGCTGAAAAACTGACGAAAATTCAGCCGGGTCTGCGGGTTCTTTTCACGTCCGGTTACACGGACGATGCCGTTACCCGCCACAATATTATAGATGCCGCCAACAATTTTATTCAAAAACCATTTACTTTCGACACACTCACCAATAAAGTCAGAGAAATTTTAGACAATAAAAATTAATAGTCCGTAAACTAAATTTTCGAGTGTTTGGAGTCCTGCCTTTAGGCGGCTTTTTCCGCCGCGCTTCGCTGGCGGATGCCGCGTAAACGCGGGACTCCAAACTTTTTTCAAACGCCTTAAAACTTAATTTACAAACT
>JBBRVS010000292.1:0-5434 GCA_038246645.1 Pyrinomonadales bacterium | reverse complement strand
CGTGAGCCGATGCGTTATCCATGATGAGCAATTGACGCAGTTGCTGACGCAAACCGCTACTGACTCTAATGCACAGTTTCTAGGTAGAAATGGTATGAGGACTTGATTAACTTGACTGCCGCATTTTAATAGTTTTTAGTAAAACTGCTAAAAACTTTGTCGTTTTATAAACGTAGAAAAGCTTGAGAATATCCTTTCTTCATTTTCCATTTTCCATTTTCCATTTTTTCTTCATTGTCCATTTTCCGTTATCCATTTTTTCTTCATTTTCCATTTTTTCTTCATTGTCAATTGTCCATTGTCAATTGTCCATTTACCGCCTTCTTTTTTGTTACCAGAAAAACGCCCGTAAAGATCAGGAGCATCGCGCCGATGATCTGCGGTTTCCAGGGTTCGCCCAAAACGGTGATGGCGAGAAATGTTCCGATCAGAGGCTGCAAATAAACATAAACGGCGACGACCGAAGGTTCGACTCTCACAAGCGCCCACGCATTAAAATAATAAGCCAGAATCGTCGAAAAAATCACGATTCCGCCGAGCGCGAGCCACGAAATAATCGCGACTTTTTCAAATTCGACCGCTTGAAACGAATACAAACCGAGCGGCACATTGATCAAACTTCCGAAGATAAAAAGCCACGAGATAGATTTCAAAGCACCATAGCGGCTAAACAGTTTTTTGGAAATCGCCAGATAAACGCCGTACGATAAACTGTTGAGAATAATCAAAATATCACCCTGCGTCGTCGTCGAAGAAAAGCTCGCGTTCCGCGGATCAATCAAATAGATCACGCCGAGAGCCGCAATCACGATGCCCGAAATCTTGCGCCACGTTAAAATGTCATTCCCGACAAATGCGCTGACGACAATCGTAAATACCGGAATCAGAACCGCCAGCAGGGAAGTATTCGTCGCGGTCGTCAGTGACAATCCGGTAAAAAAAAGCAGTTGATTGAGAATAATCCCGAACAGCGCGAAAATCGCAAAATACAGATAATGAATTTTTTTATCGAGATGGAGATTCCCGCGAAATCTCTGCAAAACATAAAATGCCAGCGCACCGCCGCCAACCCGACATCCGACAATCGCCATCGGCGGAAATCCCAAAAGCGCGATCTTCCCCATAATCGCCGACGCGCCGAAAAATACCTGAACGGCGATCAGCGCAATATGCGGCGCGTAATTTTTTTCGGAATCAATAATTTCTTCCATCACAAAAACAAAATTCGATGCTACCAAATCCTGCTTTGAAATGTCAGTAGCCGGTTGTTTTTATTTCAAACCGGAGAAAAAGTTTGCAAAAACTTATTGTTTTAATTTATCTTGATGCTACGCTTTAACAAAGATATTGCATTTTAATTCAAAAATACCTTAGCAAATATGCAAATTGACCAAACTGATTTATTAAAAAAAAGTGCCGTTATTGCCGGAGCAATCAGTGTAACCGTTTGTGCGCCTTACCTTGCGCCTTTTGTATTGGCTTTTTTATCTCCGGCGATGATCGAGATAGGCAAAGCTGGTGTTGCGACCGTTGGCGGTGTTGCTTCCAACGCGCTTTGGGATATAAAAGACAGTTTTAAGGCTTCGCACGAAAATGAAAATCTGGCGCGATTGCTTGGGAATGCTTATTCTGAGGCGATTAAAGATGTTTTGGTGCAAGCCGAAACCGACGAAAACTTTGGAAGATTTGCAGATTTAGTTACATTAATCTTGCCAAGTATTAAAGAAGAAATTGACGAACATTTGAGAACGGAACGCGCCGCTGATTTGGAAAAACTGTTTCCGATGGCTGAAAATCTCTTGGAAATCACGATAGACGGCGAAAAGAAAGTGCCGTTCTTTCGCCGGTTGTTGGGTAAAAAGCAGTTAGAGTTCAAATCTGTTAATGATGATCTACTTTCACAAGCTACGTCCGAAGATTTTATTTTGAAAATTTCCGATAATTCGGCGGAAGCAAAGAAATTACTTGCTGAAGAGGTCGAAATTTCACTGCGGCGTTGGTTTGTGCAGTTAAATCCGAAGTTGGCAGATGAATATACTTTTCCGCCGTGTTTAGATAAATTTGTTTTTGAGAAAATCGGCGAATTAATTCCCGTAAAAATCAACGAATTAGTTACGCGGGAAGATTTAGGAGATTCGTGGAAAGCCTTTCAGCGTTCACATCTGCAAGCGATTTTGAAACAAGTCAACAACTTAAACAACGGACTTTCCGAAGATGACCGCGAATTACTGCGTCCGTTGGGCGAATTTTTGGATAAATTGTCTGAAAACAATGAGTTTGTCAAAAAACTCGGCGACGGTCATTTAGAAATTCTCAAGCGTGTCGGCGAATCGGAAGAAAATATTAAGAAAAAAATTGCCGAAGAAAGCAAAAATCTGCAAAGTTGGTTTGAAAAAAACTTTTCCGACTTGATAAGAGAATTTCGTGAATTAAAAGAAGCCGTCAAGCAAGCGATTATTCCCGAAAAAGAGGGAATCGAGTTAAATCTTGTAACCTTACCAAACCGGATTTCAGGGATTTACGGACGCGATGAAGAGATTAAGGAAATATTGCGGTTTTTGAAAGAAGAAACAAAACACGGCGCGATAGTTTTGCCGACTTGTTATGGCAAGACTTCGCTGATAATTCAATTTTTGAAGGAAACGACCAATGCAACGGAAGTCAAAGACGAATATCAACGGCTTTTTGAGAAGGTTGTCTATATCTTTTGCTATGCGAATCAGACTTTTCCGCAGATCATCAAACCGTTTGCGAGTTTGCAGGGAAAGATTTTGGAATATACCAAAGGCGACGAGGTGAATTTTCTTAAACAGGAAGTTTTTGACCGACTCCAATCGAACAAGATTTTACTGATAATTGATAATTTTGAATCTTGGATAGACGAAAACGAGAAGTATTTGAATGATGATGTCGGAGTTTTTCTCGAAACGCTGTTAAATTCCAATCATCAGATACGCACGCTTTTTGTTTCGCAAAAACTTCCGCATACCGAGAAAGACTTTAAGAGAAAAATCGTCGAGTTAAAAAACATCGAAGACGAACTTCTCAAAGGTTTGGATAAAGAATCCGCGTTAAAATTGGTGCGGACGGAAGGCGATGAGGAAGATTTCAAATATGTTTCCGACGCGGATTTGGAAAAGTTTTTTGAGCGCGTCTATTATATTCCGCAAGCGATTCAATCAATGCTCGGTTTTATTGATGATGAAGCTCTGACGTTTCAGCAATTGATGACGGAATTCTGGGATGTGTTCGATGCCGCAGAATCGGACGAAACGGATTTGGAAAAACAGATACCGAAGAAATTGCGTCCGACACGCGCCTTGCTCAAACATCAGATTGGCAAGTTAGACGAAAACGCCGCGCATCTTTTAATGTTGACAGCCTTTTTCGAGAGCGTCGTTCCCGAAGAAATTCTGCTCGGAGATTTCGGAGATTTCACCAAAAACGATCTTCGCAAACCGCTTGACCGTTTGGCAAAACACAAATTAATGTTACAGGCAACCGACGAAATGCCCGAAACCGACGAAACAACGGGCGCACAAAACGCAATTCATTATTATTCACTACACGGCTTTGTCCGCGACATCACCAAGACGATGTTTCCCGACTTTGCCCGTAAAAATCCCGACAATCTGACCACGCTTGCCGACCAAATGAATGATAAACAAGAAAAGGCTTGGGACAAGAAACTCTTTGACAAACACTTGGCACTGGTCGAATGTTGGGAACGGTTGGAAAACTATCTTGTCGTTGACCAAAAAATATCGAGTCGGCAATATTTTTTGGATTTGATAGATTTCACAAAAGCCGTTGCCTTGCAGGAAACGTCGTTTGCCGTTAAAAAAAATCTGAGTCCCGACGAAATAAAAAAACGGGTTGAAATTATCGAAAAATTATATCTGCAATGGTTGGCAAAATATCCGAATAACGAAGAGGCTTACAACAATCTCGGAGTTTTGCTTGCCAAAGATGAAAGTCGTCGGGCGGAAGCGGAAGCTAAATATGACAGGGCGATTGAGTTGAATCCGAAATACGCAAAGGCTTACAACAATCTCGGAGCTTTGCTTGCCGAAGATGAAAGTCGTTGGACGGAAGCGGAAGCAAAATATGAGAAGGCGATTGAATTGAATCCGAATGACGCAGAGGCTTACTACAATCTCGGAAATTTGCTTGCCAAAGATGAAAGTCGTCGGGCGGACGCGGAAGCTAAATATGAGAAGGCGATTGAATTGAATCCGAAATTCGCAAATGCTTACTACAATCTCGGAGCTTTGCTTTTCAAAGATGAAAGTCGTCGGGCGGACGCGGAAGCTAAATATAACAAGGCGATTGAATTGAATCCGAAATACGCAAAAGCTTACAACAATCTCGGAGTTTTGCTTGCCGAAGATGAAAGTCGTCGGGAGGAAGCGGAAGCTAAATATGAGAAGGCGATTGAATTGAATCCGAATGACGCAGATGCTTACAACAATCTCGGAGTTTTGCTTGCCGAAGATGAAAGTCGTCGGGCGGAAGCGGAAGAGAAATATAACACGGCGATTGAATTGAATCCGAAATTCGCAAAGGCATATTTTAATTTGGCTTGTTTGCGGTCGGTTTCGCGGAAGGATGAAAATAAAGAAGAAGCGTTTGAGTTTTTGAAAAAGGCGGTTGAGTTGGATTCTAAATGCAAAGAAGATGCGAAAACGGATGCGGATTTTGATTTTATTCGTGATGATGCGCGGTTTGCGGAGATTGTTGGCGGGGATGATGGAAAAGGTGAGTAATCTTTTACTCACCTTTTCCAATTTTACATCAGCATTAAAACCGGATTTTCAAGCATTTGTTTGAATGTCTGCAAAAAGCGCGCTCCGGTTGCGCCGTCAATTACGCGGTGATCGCAACTCATTGTAACGCTCATTATATTTCGCACGACGATTTCGCCGTCTTTCACAACTGCCGTCGGTTTTGCCGCGCCGATGGCGAAAATCGCGGCTTCGGGCGGATTGATGATTGCGGTAAATTCTTTGATGCCGAACATTCCGAGGTTTGAGATCGAAAACGTCGCGCCTGTGTATTCTTCGGGTTGAAGTTTTTTATCACGGGCTTTTTCGGCTAATTCTTTGACTTCCTCGGCAATTTCCGCAATTCCTTTTTTGTTTGCGCCGCGAATGACGGGCGTGATCAAACCTTCCTCAATCGCCACCGCCACGCCGACATCCGCATCTTCGTAAAAACGGATTTTATCATCACGGTAGGATGAATTGACGAACGGATGTTTCATCGAAGCCATCGCCGCAACTTTAATAATTACGTCATTGACCGAAACTTTTTCCGGCGCGATTGCTTCGTTGATCTTCTTGCGAAATTCGAGCGCGTTGTCCATTTCGATCTCGACGGTTAAATAAAATGTCGGAATCGGACCTATGGATTCGCCGAGCCGTTTGGCAATGAT
>JBBRVS010000291.1:0-5446 GCA_038246645.1 Pyrinomonadales bacterium | reverse complement strand
TTCAATATAAGTAAAAATCTCTGACCGGGCTTCTTCGACATTTTCAAATGCTCCGCCTTCAATCAGTTCCGCTTTGAACCGCGAAAAGAAACTCTCGGCTTGCGCGTTGTCATAACAATTGAGAGCGAAAAAAAGCAGGGGAGATTTTTGTAATTCAATTCAAAATACCGGATTATAAACTTTTCTTAACGGCGCCCGGATTAATGATTTTTCACTAATCGGTAGTGTGAAAATCATAATCTCCCCCACTTTTTTCTGCTCTCGCCGATTGAAACTAAATCTTTCGGGCTGACTTGAAAACCGGCGATTCGCAAAACTCGCGGCGTGGTGATTGTCGTCTTGCCCGTCCGAAACCGGGTCGGCGGTTCGTAGTGATTGCAGACGAATAAATCTTCGATGTCGGGCGGTTTATCGCCGAGATTTATCGCCGACCAAATCTTCATTCGCTCTCTTTCATATCTAATCGAAGAATAAAGACTTCCACTCAAAAAAGGGCGCAGAGGGCGTAAACCGGAGGCACTCGGATAACCGAAAAGCGGAAGATATTTTTTGTAAAAAGCACGCGCGGCGACTTCCGCGCTTTTGTTATCAACAGATTTTTGAGCGTAAATCCCGTCGCATTGAGCCATTTGAAACAGCATCAGCGCGGCGATAAAAAGAAATTTTTTGTAGTTAATTGGCATTTCGTCTCCTTAAATATGTCATTAAGCGGTTATTTAGCCAGAATGTCGTTTAATTGAACAATCGCCGCCTTCGATACTTCGATTCCGTGAGCTTGTTCGGGAAATATTTTGACGGTTTTCAGATTGGGCAGTAAGTTTTCGGCGCGCACGATTGTCTTCCGAAACGGAATCAATCCGTCCTGTTCTCCGACGAGCAGATGCGTTTCGGCGGCGAGTTTCTTTATCTCCGCGTCTTTCATTCTCGACGGATATGCGCCCGCGAACTTAAAGTTTATGACTGCGTTTTCGACAAAATCTGCGACGCGCGTTTTCGCGTTCGTGCTGATTCCGTCGCCGGGCGCGAAAACGCTGTGCCTGAGAAAGTTTTCGACCGTTTTGCGGCTCGGAAAAACGACTGGCAAAAGCATACGGTATAAATTGATCGGCGAAAAACTGACGTTGGAAAAACCTATCGGATTCATCAGCACGGCTTTTTCGATGCGTTCCGGTGCCGCCGCGGCGAGTTTGATAATAATTTGCCCGCCGAACGACGCGCCGACGAAGACCGCTTGTTCGACGTTGAGTTTTCTGACCGTCTCGTCGAGCCAAACGCCGTAACTCGCGTCATTCAGATCCGGGCAATTTCCATCGCTCATTCCGATTTGCCCGACGACATCGAGCAGATAAATTCGGTAACGGTCGCTCAAAATCCGCAGGCTGTTCGACAAATCCAGAAACGCGCCGCAGGTTCGTGCCCCTGGAACATAGACGAGCGGTTTTAAGTGCTGCGCCGAATGATTGACCGCCAAAACGCGCGTCCTGCCGAATGATGTCGCCGCGTCAATTTTTTCGTAGTTCAAATCGGACTTTTCGATCACCGCATCAATCCATCGGTCGGTCAAATCTTTTGCCCCGCGGCTCTTAAATACAGACGTTTTCATATAATAATCACCTCATACCCGAACCGCATCAATCAGGTTTTGCGTTCGGTTTAATCACCAACTACTTAAACTTTAAGCCGATAAGAAAAAGGTTGCACTACCAATGCAGGTAGTAATAAAAATTCGCGTGCTGAACGAGCGGATGCAAGAAACTGATTTTCTCTTTTCGATGCCGAAAAAGTTTCCTAGCAGTTCGGGTAGTTACCCGGCGGCAAAATACGTTCATGATGAACGCTCTACATTTCGCCGCCGAAAATTATCCAAGCGGTCGGAAAAATTAAAAAAATTCGGTTGAGCCGATGGTTCTTTTGAAAAACAATTTATGACTATGCAAACTCTAATTGTCAAAATAATCGTTTCGGTGAGCCTTCTCCCGACGCTCGGCGCGTTGACGAACTGCGATTCAAAAACCGCCGGTTCGACCGCAAAAGACAATACAAACAATAAATTAGTTAATTCCTTGCCGTCAACGAGTAAAACGCCAATCGAAACCGCTAACAAAATAGAAACTATGCCAACAGATTTATCGAAAATTCTGACGGTAACTTATTGCGAACTCGTCCGAAACGCCACCGAATATGACCGCAATGTAGTTCGTTTGCAGGCGATTTATTTTATCGGCTTCGAGAAAATGTATCTCTACGATTCACGCTGTGAAAAAGGTTCTGCGCCGGAAGCACCCAAAAATTTTCCGGCGGAAATGTGGGCGGAATGGGACAAATCTTTAATAACCCAAGGCGATTCTGACAAAGCGCAAATGAATCGCCGTTAGAACGATTTCGGGCGTAAAGATGTAACGGTCATCGGCAGATTTACAGCACCAATGAACAGAATGACCGAGACGCGCCGAATCTTTTCGGTCATTTGAATTGCTGTCGTTTTCTGTTTCGGATGATGCACGTCGAAAACGTCGTTAATCTCGACAATAAAACGGTGTAAAACGTCAATGGTTACGGAGAACTCATTAAATTTTCGGGAGGGAAACTTGGAGTCGCCCACAAAAATAAACTTATCGAACCGGACAAAACAAAGTGAGCAACCGAATAGACAGTTGATCACTTTGAATGCAATTTTTAGAAATGATTTATTGCATTTGTAAAAACGCATCCTGCAATGGCAAACAACCGATGCCGACCTGCGGACTGTTGGCAAAAAAACTCAGCGGGCGACGAAGATATGTTCCCGATCTTTCTCCGGTTCGCGTGGCGATCATCGGATAAAACGGCTCCATACACATCACCGTATCTTCCTTTCGGTCGAAGATGACGTTCATATGCGTTCCGCCGACGGCAGGATAGTTGAAAATAATTATTGACGGCGAATCGAAATCGAAATCCGTTTTAAGTCTTGCCGGTGAAACGTATTGTAAAAACATCCGAATTTTAGCCGATTCACAGACCGTTCTAATGCCCGATCCGAATATCGCTCCCGCAATAGCTGTATACTGATTGAATTCCGCCAAAAGGTCGAGTTGGTTTTGCCACATCCTTTTGCCGTTTAAAGCCATCGCCTGTGTCCACCAACTGATTGATGCCGCCCAGCAAGCATTTGAATGCGTTTGTCCTTCCGCGCGTAATTTTTTAATGTAGTCGTAACTCATAATTTTTATTCCTCAAATAATTTATTTTTTTTGAATTCAATATGATCCAAAGTTCATATCGGTTTGAAAGTAAATAATTGCAACAAACCGTTCACTACTCATTTAAGTAGCAACATCTGTAATTATCCGGCGGCTTGCGCCTGCGCCTGATAAGCGGTTCGCTGCATCGTTCCGGCGATTAACGTATAAGCGGCAATCCACGCGGCTTCGAGATGTTCCGTCAAAGCCGCGCCGAGCATAGCCCGCAAAGTTAAAATCAACGCATTGCCGACCGTTTCGTAATGCGTTTCCTTCACGCCGTAAGCGACGTGCTTGAGTCCTAATTCTTCGAGTTTCGGCTCAAAAACGTCCATCCGATCCAAAGTTCCGACGGCGAAATTGAGCATCATCATCAGCTTCTTTTTCTGCCCGGTTAAATCCTCTTTGAACAGCGGTCGCAATGAAGCGTCGAGTTGAAACAGATGCTTGTAAAATTCGGATGCCACCATATCGGCGAGCGGCGCGATCAAATTAAAATTTTCTTTCACGATTTCGATTTGTTCGGTTGTCATAATTTTCTCTCCTGAATATTTGTAAAAATTTGCGGCATCGCCGCGACATAAATAAACATACAAAAAATTGCTTCGGAATAAACTACCCGCACGGGTAGCTTTGAACAAAAAATTAATTTGGCGATTTAATTTGTCAAACCGCATTTATATCGCCTGTCACATCGCTTTATAAAATGCCGAAGAACTTAAAACCTCGGTTTCGGGAAAATATCCAAAGGTGCGCCGGGAAAAGTTTTTCGCAGATTGGCGAGATAAACTTTGCTCAAATCATCCGCGCCCATCGGATCGTTCAGGTCTTCGGGAACAGATGATAAATCAACGATTTTCCAATTATTTCCTTCTAAATGCAGCAAGGATACGCCGCCTTCGGCAGTCACGCTTTTCGTCCGCGCGTCGAGCGGCGGCGCGTTATTTGAAATATGTGTTGGCGGATTCTTGTTTTTGTAAGAATTTGGCTGAGTTTATTAAAAATCCGTCCGGCAGATCATTTTGAAGGTAATACCACCTTCAAAATGATCTGCCGGACGGATTTTTAAACTCGAATAATGAAATGCGGGGGCTATTAAAAATTCCGCCGCAATTTAATATTTACCAATCGCACTGATACGCGCTCATACTCTTTTTAGCCGCTTCCTGAGATTGTTTGCAGGCGGAAGCCAGACTTGATTTCGTCTGCGGATTGGCGGCAAGGTCTTTCCAAGATTTACGCATCATTTCAAACGAAGTTTGTAATTGTTGGCGTGCCGCTTCCGGGACTTTTCCGGTGATGCAGGCTTCATATTTTTCGATATATTCGTCGCATTCGGGAACGCCGATTTTGTCGCCGCTCGATGCTTTTATATCGGTCGGCGTGTCGCGGTTGGTCGGCGATGTCGGGTATTTGTCCGTTTTTTCGCCCGTCGGTTTTTCGCTGCTGACAATCGCTTTATTCGCTTCGGCGTTGGTTGTTGATTTGGTAGTTGAAGAGCAACCGATTATTCCGGCGATGCACGAAAGAATTGTTAATACCAGTAAATTTTGTTTTAAGTTGAATTTCATTGTTGTTTTGATTCCTCGCATAAATTTTATTTTTTTCCGATATTTTTATCGGGCGCGTCTGGTTAAAAACTTTCGGCGCAATGAAAATTTATTCTTTTGCGGCGGACGAATCACTACCCGTGCGGGTAGCAATAAAACTTTTTGTGAAATTATTTTATGATCCGGTCGCGTAGAGCGACGGTAACGGCTTCGGTTTTCGAGTGAACTTGCAGTTTTTCGTAAATGCGGCGCATGTGGAAAGAAACGGCGTGGACGGTTACGCCGATCTCTAAAGCCGCCGTTTTGTAATTGTGTCCTTCGACGAGCATTTTCAAAAGGCGCGTTTCGTGCGGAGATAAATCGTAATCAGCGCGTTCGGGAGGGCGAATTTCGCGGAAAAGAGTGATAACGCGCCGCGCGACTTCCGGCGACATCGGCGAACCGCCGGCGACGGCTTCGCGCAATGCTTCGAGCAGACGAACAGGCGGCGTTTTTTTCAAAAGATAACCGCACGCGCCGGCGCACAAAGCATTAAAAATCCGTTCGTCGTCGTCATAGATCGTTAGCATCACCGTGAGCAGATCGGGAAACATTTCCTTCAGACGCTTGATGCCTTCGATGCCGTCCATTCCCGGAAGTCCGATGTCGCACAAAACCAAATCAGGCATTTCCGCA
>JBBRVS010000290.1:0-5455 GCA_038246645.1 Pyrinomonadales bacterium | reverse complement strand
GAAGAGATTGTTGATTTGTCGGAAAAGCGGAGCTTTTCCGCACATCAGGGCGGCAGAGCCGCAAAGAAAACTACACATCGTCGGAAAAGCGGAGCTTTTCCGCACATCGGGCGGCACAGCCGCGAAGAAAACGGGACTTTTTTAATTTGTGTATAACTAGTAGAACTTTAGCTGGTGGAAAGATTCAATTTTTCCACTAATGATTATTCGGATTATCAACCGTCAATCCTTCATTTTGAGCAGCTTGATTTAATTGATTGTCGGCGGAAATAAAAGTGATTGACGCTAATTTTCTTGAGGCAAATCTATTTTCTAATTCGAGTGCCGTCGCTAATTGAACCGCATCAACTCTCAACTCAAATTCAAATTCGAACTGCAAAATTAAACCATCCGCTACCGCAGACGGTTCTGACTTTGATTCTCGCAGGCGGAAAACATTTGACCAGCCCGGTTCTTGGCTAGTCTCTTGTAAGCCGCGTCCGTCTGCCGGATGGAGCGGATTTGATGCAATTAATTCGCTCCAAATATTAGAGGTCTTTCCTAAATAATAATTTGATAAATTCAAGTGGAAATTAACCGCAGAGACGCAGAGACGCAGAGTTTTTTCAGATAAAAGAAAAAGAAATTTGCCTATTATCAAAATATTATTGAATTTACAGCGATTTTAACTTAAATTTCTCAGCGTCTCAGCGTCTCTGCGGTGAAAAAGTTATTTTGGAAAGATGTCTATTAAAAGGATGTGCGATTCAGACACATCCTTTTTTATCAAAATCATTTCGACCTTCATTTTATTGCACGCAAACTTTGTACGCGCTGTTGTAAACGCTCGTCGGCGTAAATGTCGTGATGCCTTCAAAGCAAGTGTTGGTGGTCGCAAATCCGTTAAAATCGGCGCCGCTGCTTCCGTCGGAAAGCGATAAATGAAGCTGTTGATTCGATGCGAATTGATCCCAGTTTCCGACATAATCGCCTTCGTATGTCACCGTCATATCTGCATTTAAGCTGAAAATATGCGATTGTTGCGAACTCGGAAATAATTCGCATTCAAAGAACGAAGTCAAACCGCGTCCGGTGCAGCTTGTTATCAAGACATTTGCCGATGTCAGCTGATTTGTGGCATACGCCGGTGTCGGGAAAAAAGATGCTATATTGTTTGCCGGATTTGTTTCGTTGGCGGTCGTCGTCGAAGCCGTTGCTTTGATCTCGACGGTTTGCGAAGTTACGGGGAAAGCATAATTGAATGTAATATTTTTGTCTGATTCGGTCCCGATTTGGTGATATTGCCCAACTGACAATTCAGCTTGCGCGTAACAACCTGACACCGCGAATCAATGCCCGAAAGCGTTCCCAAAATATATTTTTGCGGACTCGTATTGGTTTCGGGCAGATCAACGATAACGCTGACGTTCGAAGCGGTCGAGCCGCCGATATTCCGCACATTGACCGTGTAAAGATATGGCGAACCGACTTGTGCCGAATTCGGTCCGGTCAGTAAAACGCGTAAATTCGGCGGCGCGGGCGGCGCGGCAGATGTTTTTTCTGCACTAAAAGCGAAAAAGACCATTAAAAGACACACTACTATTGTCAAAACATTTTTCTGTTTCATTACTAAAATTCTCCTGTTTGTTTTATTTACAAGTTTTAATTTTGGCTTGCGAACAGAGAATGGATGGCTAAAAAAATTCTTGCAGAATTTTTAAATTTTAATAATTTCGGCAAAGCATTTTTCACCAAACGTCAAACAATTATTAAAAATAAACCTACTTGGAGAAATAAAAAATGTCTGTAAAAATAACTGCTTCCGTCGGGAAAGGCGGCACAAATAATTCCGTTGATGTTTTAGCGATTCAGTTGCTGCTCAATAAATGGATTGAACCGAAAATAGCTGTAACCGGAACTTGCACGGGTAAAGACGACGACGCAACCGTCATTGCGA
Organism: Pyrinomonadales bacterium; assembly: GCA_038246645.1. GTDB lineage: Bacteria > Acidobacteriota > Blastocatellia > Pyrinomonadales > Pyrinomonadaceae > JAHCHG01. The sequence continues at coordinate 3,519 of JBBRVS010000290.1, read as the reverse complement.
TCAAAAAATTTCAAGGGTACTTTATGAAAAACCCGGACGGATTAGTCGGCAAAGACGGAACGACTTTGCGAAAACTCAATATGGAGCCGTTTATTTTGCTGCCGCAAGTATCGGGTTACGGATATTATTCGTATGGCAAAGGCAACTGGAACGAAAGACAATGGGGAACAAAAGATACGGTTGACGCATTGCTCGAAATCACCAGAAACTTTCGCTGGAATAATCCCGATACATTGGTGGCAATCGGCGACCTCAGTTTTCGGTTCGGCGGCACGATGGCTCCGCACGGAACACATAAAGACGGCATTCACATAGATTTGCGCCCGTGCCGCATAGATAATGCAATGTCTCCGGTCATTTATACGGATACCGTAAATTACGATCAGGATAAAACGAAAGCTTTGATCGAATCGTTTTTAGCCCATCAGAATGTCAAAAGCATTCTCTTTAATGATCCCGTCATTTACGCGCTCGACCGTGTCAGTAAATATAGCGGACACGATAACCATTTTCACGTAACAATGCTCAAATAAAAAAATTTCTGTCTTCTCACGCGGGAAAGTAAGTCAAAAAAAATCAAATCTTTGACTTACTTTCTCATCACCATTTTCCGAATTTACAAAAAATTCATATACAAATCGGTCGTAAATCGTTTAATATAGCGGTATTAGATTTTTAATACACAAGATATAGCGATTGATTTTCCGTTTTGAACTCGACTTTCAAATTAAATCAAATTATATACACAAAAGGAGGTGATTCCGTTGATAACCGGAAGAGTTTTACTGCTAAATTTTTCGTATGAACCGCTTGGAACGGTCGGCGTTGCCCGTGCCGTTTGTATGTGGTTTCGCGAAAAAGTTTCGATCGAAGAATACGACGGCGATAATGTTCTGCATTCGCCTTCGACGGAAATTCGCGTACCGAGCGTTATCCGTCTGAAAACTTATGTCAACGTCCGGCGAAAACGCCGCGAAACCGCGATGAAACGTGCGCGAATCTACATTCGCGACAAATACCGCTGTCAATACTGCGGCGACCAAAAACACGCCAAAGACCTGACGCTCGACCATATTTTGCCGAGAGCGCAAAGCGGCGAAAGCACCCCGCAAAATCTGGTTACGGCTTGCGTTCCCTGCAATCAGCGCAAAGGAAACCGCACGCCCGAACAAGCGAGAATGCCTCTGCTTACACCGCAAAAGAATTTCAACATCGGACTCGACCGCGTTCTGCTCTGCCACTACGCGGAATCGCGCCCCGAATGGAAGAAATATCTCTTTATGGAAGAGTTCGAATTTGAACAAGAACTCGTAGCAGCATAAATCCGGCGGATTGAAACTCTTATCAATCCGTCGAATTTCAAATTTACCAACTTCCCTGTTTTGTTTGCCGAAAAGCAAACACATGACAAACCCTTCTCAAAAATCCGGCAATCTTACAATCTTTTAACTTTTCGGCGAATGCCGTCGGAACTAAGCACCAATGCAAAATGAAAAATGGATAATGGAAAATGATAAATGATAAATGATAAATGACGGAGTGAATGCTGAAAAGACTACATCCAAAACGCGCCTCGCGGAGTCGGATAACTCCGGTGATCCTAAGCTGTTTACGCGCAAACAAGTCTTTTCCACCCTTGTCACCCGTTTTTTTTTGAGTTTTCAGAGTTACGAAAAGTTGACAGAAAGTTGACAGAGTTTTTTTCTTCAACTTTCTGCAAACTTCCTGTAACTCTGAAAACTCTGTCAACTTATTCCAGGAGGAAATCAAAATGGCTAATAAAAATCTATTTCAAACCGTCAGAGGTTTGTTCACACCGAAAACCGACACGATCAACGAAGCCGGCGGAACTGCTTACAAACTCGCGCCGAAACACGCGCTCGCGCAGTATGCGGCGACGGGTTGTTTTTCCAATACGTTTTACGCGGACGCGGGCGAACAGCTCGAAAAGGTTCTCGAACTAACCCGCGAACTCGACGCGGAATTTATCGCTAAAACCGCGATTTACGCCCGCGAAAAAGGTTTTATGAAGGATATGCCCGCGCTGCTGGTTGCGGTTCTTTCGACGAAAGATAAAGCACTCTTCGAGAAAACCTTTCCGCGTGTCATCGAAAACGGCAAGATGCTTCGCAACTTTGTTCAAATTATGCGTTCCGGCGTTGTCGGCAGAAAATCGCTCGGTTCTCTGCCGAAAAGATTGGTTCGCGAATGGTTTGAAACGCGTAAGGCGGAAACTATCTTCAAACAATCAATCGGTCAAACTCCGAGTTTTGCCGACATCTTGAAAATGGTTCACCCGAAACCGAAAAGTGCCGAAAAAGAAGCACTTTACGGTTATTTCATCGGGCGCGATATTGATGCGGATAAACTTCCCGAAATCGTCCAAAAATTTGAAAAATTCAAATCGGGCGATTCTCGCGGCGAAGTTCCCGCAGTTCCGTTTCAAATGTTGACGGCTCTGCCGATCTCAACCAAAGAATGGACGGAGATTGCCAGAAACGCGCCGTGGCAGATGACGCGGATGAATCTCAACACATTTCAGCGTCACGGAGTTTTCAAGGACGCGGAAATGGTTGAACTTATTGCGAATCGTCTGCGTGATCGTGAATCTATCGAACGGTCAAAAGTTTTTCCTTACCAACTTTTGACCGCTTACACGATGGCTTCACAAAATGCGGAAATTCCGCGCCAAATCACCGAAGCCTTGCAGGACGCGATGGAAATTGCGACCGAAAACGTGCCGGAAATCAAAGGGAAAGTTTATGTTTTCCCGGATGTTTCGGGTTCGATGTCGAGCGCGATAACGGGTTATCACCAAAGCGCGACATCCGCAGTTCGCTGTATTGATGTCGCGGGTTTGGTCGCTTCGGCGATTTTGCGAAAAAATCCGACGGCGGAAATTATTCCGTTTGAAACGGGCGTTGTCAACATCGCTTTGAATCCGCGTGATTCGGTAATGACCAACGCACAAAAACTGGCGAAAATCGGCGGCGGCGGAACAAGCTGTTCAGCTCCGCTCGCCGAACTGAACCGCAAAAAAGCCGGCGGCGATCTGGTAATCTACGTTTCCGACAACGAATCGTGGATTGACACAAACCGCTCGTGGAACAGCGGCACGGAAACAATGACACAATGGAACGAGTTTAAAACGCGCAACGCGCAGGCAAAACTCGTCTGCATTGACATTCAACCTTACGCCCATACTCAAGCCCAGACTCGCGCCGACATATTAAATATCGGCGGATTCAGCGATCAAGTTTTCAATCTGGTCACAGAATTTGCGGACGGTACGATGAATGCCGAACATTGGGTTGGTGTGATCGAAAAGGTTGAAATATAAAACAACCGCGAAGGAACACGAGGTTTTCACGAAGTGTTTTTGATTTACCTTAGTGTTTCTTCGTGGTTATTCGAGGTTAAACTCTGGCGAATTTCGTCGGAATTAAGATATTATCAGCGATTTTATTTTCAAAAAGTTGATCGCAGACACAATATTCATTCTTACTTTTCTAATTTAAG
>JBBRVS010000289.1:0-5502 GCA_038246645.1 Pyrinomonadales bacterium | reverse complement strand
CGAAAAAGGAAATGTCGTTTCGGCAAATGCCGTTTCAGGTCATCCGCTTCTTCGCCAATCGGCAGTTGCGGCGGCGCGGCAGGCGAAATTTAAGCCGACGCTTTTGAGCGGCAAACCCGTTAAAGTTAAGGGCGTGATTGTTTATAATTTTACGCCCTAAAAAAAGGATTGAACACAAAAGGAGAATAATTATGTCAATACGAATTGCAAGCACGGTGAACAATGTTTGCACAAACATTAAAATAAACGAAAATGGCGGCGAACAGCCGTGGGCGGTTGAACCGTCAAGCGGCGCGATTGCGGTTAGTGCGCCGGTCGGAATCAATGGCACAAATCTGGCGAATGATGTTAAGACGATTCAGGACACGCTCAATCGCGTGTCGCCTGCTGAGGGCGGCGCGTCGCCGCTTCTCGTCGTGGACGGAATTTGCGGGCAGAAAACAAAGGATGCAATCCAAAAGTTTCAATTACAACAGTTCGGTTGGTCAGGCGCGGACGGGAAAATAAATCCGGGCGGACAGACGATCACGCGGCTCAACGAAATTCTCGGCGGAACAAATCGTCCGGCGGCTTCGGGCGGCAGTTCAACGCCGGTGGATGATGAAACGGCGAACGAAATTTTCAAAACGGCGTTGACGGCGGGTTTGCAGAAGGCGAAAAAATGGATTCAAGCCGCGCAAGCCAATCTGGATATTGCGATTATTTATGTGGATCAACCCGACGTGCCGACTTTATTACCGAGTTTCGGGCGTGCCGAACGGATGCGGCTTGCCAACCGTTACTTCAAAATTGATGAAGTGAATATGAGTCAGCGGCGTTTTATTCTTCAACGAATACGGTATGTTTATGCGACGATGCTCCAAGTTTTCGAGCGTCCGGGCGGTTTATGGGGCGAACGGGCGTTCGAGATAGATTCTTCGGGAAAGGCTTTCAAGGAAAATCCGATAACCGCAGCACACACCGATTACGGCGGTTATTTTAAAGGCAGCGTGCCGAATCAGTTTCAGAAAGAATTACGCGCCGACAGTATATTTTTTGTCAGGGAAAATATGTCGTTTTTTGTGCCGATAAATAATGCGGCGGGAACAATCGTTCACGAACTTTCACATTTTTGCGGCGACGTGCGGATGGGTTGGCGTATAGACGATTTTGGTGCTTACGGCGAACCTGAAATTGCAAATGTTGCAAAATTGACGCTGGCACAGAGAGTTCGCCACGCCGATACATATACGAGATTTGCGAGAGCTGCCGGAATATAATATTCGGGGAGAATGGAAAACAAGATAAGCATCAATGGATAATTAAAAATGGATAACGGATAATGTCAGAAAACTTCTAAACCATCTTAAATCTGATATTTATAGAGATTTTAGAATTATCATAATAACGGTTTATTTATACTGAACTGCTTAGAAGAAATTATGAATAAAATTACTTGTGTAGAATGAAGAACGGAATTTGATAAAGATATTGAAAATAAAACTGAAATTTGTCCGGCGTGTCATAAAAAACAAAAATCGGACATTCATATTTTTCAGACGGTGAAAATTTTGGCTTTTTCCTTCGCACTGATCGCGCTTTTATTTTTTATCCCGCTTTCGCTGGCGCGGGAAACATCGCCCGGATATTACTTAATGCCCGGCGGTAGAGGAAAGCCGATGTCTATAACCGAAGGCGGAATTCAAACCTTCAAAATCGTGATCGTTATTTTATCAATAATTTTTGCGGTTCTCGGTTTTTGGTTCAGGGCGAAACAGAATAAAAAAGAATCGGTATTGCAAAATGACGATCATCCGATGAGGTAACTTTATGGAGAAAATGGCTATGAAAAATTTAATAATTTGTCTTTCGATAATTTGTCTGGCGGCGATCTCGATTTCCGCGCAGTTTCAAAACGAAGGGAAATTAAATACTTGGACGACGGAAAAGGTTCAGCGCAACCCGGAAACCGACGACACGACGTATAGCGTCTGCAAAATCCGCGTCGCCAAACATAAAGACTTTGACCGCGTTGTTTTCGAGTTTGACGGCGGCAAACCGCAATATGTCATTCAATATCTGGAATCAAATATTTATTCAACCGATGGCGGCGACAGCGAGATAAAAATTGCCGGAAATGTTTTTATGTTGATAAGTATTTACTCGATCGGCGTTGACGATCCGCCGTGCAAACTTAAAAAATATCCGAAAAAGAAACTCGATTTTCCGGCGTTGATGCAGATTCAATCCGCAATTTGGTTTGAAGGAATTTGGGATTTTTTGATCGGCGTGAAAGAAAACACGGAGTTTCGCGTTCAGGAATTATCAAATCCGTCGCGGCTCGTAATTGATTTTAAACATTGAAATTATGAGAAATAAACTTTTGATAGGATTTATATTTTTTGCGGTTTTGGCAACTCAATTTGCGTGCAGTCCGATACGGCAAACGGTAAATATACGCAATCAGGTTTTGTGGCGTTGGAACAAGATCGAAAATTATAAAATGACGGTCAAAATTCAAAAAACGGGACACGCTACGCCCAACGGGACATTTATAATTACGGTGCGCGACAGAATTGCAAAATCCATAAGACCGATTGATAAACCCGATGTTGAAATGCTTGATACGGAAATACGGTTTACAGGTTATGACACAATGGAAGGAATTTTCAGACATATCGAAAACGCCGAATGTGGTAAATGTGAAATCGAATACGACTGGAAACTCGGTTATCCGAAAAAAGTAGATTTGGATCAGCCCGGTGTGTTTGACGATGAACTGAGTTTCGAGGTTTTGGAGTTTGAAGCTATTGATCCGTCTGACAGCGAACCGGCGGCAAAATCTTCGCCACGGAAACTCAATCTCATTTCGGCTTCGGAAATTACGAAGGCTGAATTTTCCACAAAGTATCATTACGGACCGCTCGGCGATTCGGACGAAAGTAATACGAGTTCGGGCGGGGTGAGTTTTTCAAGAAATGGAACGGCATTCAGGTATTATGATGCGAGACATTACGATACAGGCAAAAAGCAAGATACTGACGGAGAAAAATTTCAGGCAGTTGTTTCGATAGAGCAGTTTCAAAATTTCGCTCAAACAATAGCGGACAACGATTTTTCAAACCTGAAAGATTCGACCGAACGCACCAATAATCCAATAGATTATATGTTGCTGACCGTAACTTATGCGGGTAAAACTAAAACTATTAAGGCAAACAATTCGGTAAAAAATACTGCTGAAGTAAAGGCGATTTTGCAGGCTTTTGAAACGCTGAAAAATCAGGTTGATTGGAAAAAGGTGAAATAATTATGCCGGATGCGGTGGATGTTGACAGCAGAAAAAATGAATATGAACAAACAAATATGCCGAAAATGCGGCGAAGTAATTTCAAATAATTTTAACGAAACGCTTTCGTTTTGCACCAATTGCAGCGCGAGCGTAAATTTATCGCCGCCCGCCGACAAAACTTTGCCGACGGTCAATGCCGAAAGGCTTTATTCGCCGACACCGCAAAATTATAACGCGAAATCGGGCGGAAAAGGTCTGTATTATTTGTTCGGCTGTCTGGGTTTGTTGATCGGCGGCGCGATTTTATGCGGTGTCGGTTTTTACGGTTATTATTTGTGGTCGGCGAAAAAGTCGGAGGAAACGGGAAAAATTATTGCGCCAACATCACAAACCGTGCGTTTTATTGCGAATGAGCCGAGATCACTCGATCCTCAACTCGATTCCGAAGCGATAGTCAGAAATGCTTTGTTTGACGGTTTGGCGGAAAATAATAATAAAAATGCCGATTTAACGCCGTCGTTGGCAACGAATTGGGAGAAAAACGCCGATGCAACCGTGTGGACGTTTTATCTGCGAAAAGACGCAAAATGGTCTGACGGAAAACCGATTACGGCGAATGATTTTGTTTATTCTTGGAAACGCCTTTTAAGTTTGGATGAAAAATCTGCATACGGATTTATGCTTTTCAATATTAAAAATGCCGAACTTTACAACACGAAAAAAGCCAAAGCGGAAGATGTCGGCGTTCGGGCGATTGATGAATATACTTTGGAAGTTACGATGGAAAAACCGACACCATATTTTTACAAACAAATCGCGTTAACCGCTCTCCGTCCCGTTCCGCAAGCGGCGATTGAAAAATTCGGCAAAGATTGGACAAAACCGGAAAATATCGTTACTTCGGGCGCGTTCAAATTAAAAGAATTTTCACCGAAAAATCAAATTGTCGTCGAACGCAATCCGCAGTTTTGGAACAACGCCGACACGAAACTCGAAAAGATCGTTTTTATTTCTTACGACAAAGTTCCCGCCGGAAGCGAGTATCCCGAAAAAACATTCAAACGCTACGAAAGCGGTGAAACGGATGCCGTGATGATAACGTCCGAACCGGACGAATCCATCAAAAAGAGAGCCGATTTTTCGCTCATAAAAAGAAACGGAACTGAATTTTTATATATCAATACAAGCATCAAACCGTTTAACGATTTTCGCGTCCGACGTGCTTTTAGTCTGGCGATAAACCGCGAAAAAATGAAAGAAAAAAAACTTTCACAATTTCCAACTGATTCATTTTTGCCGGAAATCAAAGGGTATGAAAATGCCAAAGGTGGCTTTTATGAACCTGACGAAGCACGAAGATTATTGTCCGGTGCCGGTTATCCGCAAGGACTTAATTTTCCCGAAATCGAATATATCTACAATACAAATGAGAGAAACCGCGATATTGCCGAATTTGTCCAAGCGCAATGGAAAGCGGAGCTTAACGTCAAGGTAAAATTGGTTAATTTGGAATTTAGAGAATTTTTGAAAAAAATAAACGCGCTCGATTATAACGGAATTGCCCGCGGCGGTTGGATTGGCGATTTTGACGATCCATACAATTTTTTAAGTAGTTTATACTTTGAAAAAAACGGTTACGGAACAGGTTGGACGGATAAAAAATATGCCGAACTGGTTGAAAAAGCGAATCTCGAATCTGACGAAGCGAAACGCTTTAAATTATTAAATGAAGCAGAAAATTATTTGCTTCAGCAACAGCCCGTCATTCCATTAGCGGTTAAAGCCGGAGGTTTTTTGTGTCAGCCGTATGTTAAAAATCTTTCGCCGAATCCTTTGGGCTTTATCAATTGGCGCGAGGTTTATGTTGACCAAACTTGGACGGGAAATTGATTTAAAAGAAGATAAAAACGAGGTTATATATGAAAAATAAATCCAAGTTTTCAAGTTTGTTAATGGTGATATTTTTTGTTATATCATCGCTGAATTTTGCACACGCGCAAAAATCTTCGGACTTAAAAGAGGTTGACGTTTATTTTTACTTTCTCGGCACGGAAGGAATAAACGATGATATTCTCCCGCTTAAACGAAGGGTTTCGGCTTCTGCGCCGCTTCGTCCGGCGATTGAAGAAATGTTGAAAGAACCGACCGAAGAAGAACAAAAACTCGGTTACGTTTCGGCTGGCTACGGCGATCTGAAACTCGTTTCGGTCAAGCTAAAACGCGGCACGGCGCGG
>JBBRVS010000288.1:0-5567 GCA_038246645.1 Pyrinomonadales bacterium | reverse complement strand
TTTGTCGGTTTCTTCTTTCAGCCACTCGGCTTGCGGTCCCGCGCCGGCGACAAGCAGTCGATAATCTTTTTCGCCTTTTGCCAGCAATTTCATAAATTCCGGCAGAAGTTCGATATTTTTTTCCGGCGAGATTCTGCCCGCGTACAGCAAAATTACCGCGTCTTTCGGAATCCCGCTTTTCTCGATCATTTCGCGGCGCACTTCTTCCGATTTTCTGTCGGGCGAAAACTGCAAAATATCAACGCCGCGCGGACAGACGAAAATTCTTTCTGCAAAAGGCACGCGCGGAGCTTTAAAAAATTGCCAGCATTTGTTGAAAAACCAATCGGAACGCTTCGGATTTTCGTTTTTTTCAAAAGATTCGTAAAATTCCTCAGCCGTGTAGGGCGAGTTGGCGATGTGATAATCGAACGAAGGCAAATTGTAATTTCCGATCAATCTTCGCGCCAACCATTTTCCGATTTTCCCCGAAGTCAAAAATGAACCGATATTATCGTCCATTCGTTCGCACGAAAAATGTACGAGAACCGGGCGATTGAGTTGTTTGAATTTGCCCATTCTAATCATCGCGCCCATCATCGAAAGCGTGTATTTATCGGTAACTTCGATCAGATCGGGCATTTCGTCCAGTAAAATTTTGCGAATCAAAGAATCGCCCGGCATATATTGCCACGGCATTATGATTCGGTAGCGTTTATCGAAAACGGGCGATTGTTTGGCGGGAACATAGTAGATTTTGGCGTAGTCATTAACTTCTTCGACCGCTTCGCTTTCGCCCGGAACGATCAAACGCATCAAGCGTTTATGTCTTCCGGCGGCGGCAAGAAGTGCGTTGTAAGACGTGCTGATTCCGCCCGAATTTTTATGGTAATAATTGGTTAAATGAACTGTTTTAATTGACACGAATATTTATTTTCCAAAAACTTCGCCGACGGAAACTTTCCAATCGGCAAGGATTTTTGATTCTGCCGTTTCGCCTTTTGTGTAGATTTTCCTCTGCCAGAAAAGAAAACCGTCTTCTGCATCCGCATTTCCGACTTCTATTTCTTCTTTGTCCGCATCAATCAGCCACAATTCCTTTACGCCGAGCGCGAGATAGGTGTCGGCTTTGGTCGTGCGGTCATAAACGCCGGTGCTTTCCGATAAAAATTCGAAAACGATGTCGGCGGACGTGCGGCGGTCACCCATTTGTTCGCGCAATTCGTTGGAAACATACATCATATCCGGTTCGAGATATGTTCCCCAAATATCTTCGACATAAATCGAAGCACGCGGATGAAAAACCTTTCCGGGATCATCATTTTGAGCTAAAAAAAGTATTAAAGAACGGCTTAAAAAAGCGACTAATTCATCGTGTTCATTTTTCGGCGGCGGCACAAACTTTAAGACTCCTTCGATAAGTTCGTAGTGCGAGCGGTCGTCCGGTTCGGGTAAAGCCCAAAATTCTTCGAGTGTGTAGCGTTTGAGCAAAGACGAAAAAGCTATTTTATTTTGGACGGTTTCTAAAGTTTGCATAATCGGAAGATTAGCAGAAAAAGCCTGATTTTGAAAGCCTTTAATCTTTCACGGGTTTGTTGTAGAAATGAAAGAAGATCGCCACCATAATCGTCCAGACAAGCATAATCGCCCACGCGCCCAAAGCAGTCGTCCATGCCCATGACCATTTGCCGCGAAATGTTCCGAGAATAAAACCGACCGTTACGCCGAAGCCGAGAAAGATGCCGATTGCATAGATGAATTTGCCGCCGCGCAGAAATTTCAGCATTTGAACGGGCAAAAACGCCATAAATTCGATGACGAGCAGCGGAATTTTTTTCAAATCTTCCCACAGAGTTCTTGATTCGCTGCCTGCACCGACCAGTAAAACTCCGTGTCGCATTATGAAAATATTAAACATCGCCGAAAGAACGGAAAACAAAACCGAAATGGCAAAGGCAATGGTTCGCGCATTATTTGTCGAAGCCGGAAAGATCGAGCTGAAATATTTTTCCTGGGTGTAATGCGCGATAAATTCGATTGTGTGACTAAAAATCGGCAGCGAAATTGAAATAATTATCGTTGCCAGCCAAGCCGGAGTTGCTCGCCGGAAAGATTGAACGAGTGCGCCGGAAATGCCGGAAGTAAAAAATCGAAAGCTGAATTCGACCAAAACTGCGGTTAAAGTTACGACCCAACTTTCTTTGCTGGCTTTGTAAACTGTCAAATAAAAAGAAGCTCGCAATAATGCTCCGAGCAACGCCGCTTTCCAATTCCAGCGCGTAATTATCTGCGCCGGATGCTGAACAAGACTGCGAAAAACATCAGAAACGGAAATCTCCGCGTCTTGAATTTCTTCTAAATCTTCAGCATCGGCAACCGATAAATGTATGTCTTCTGTAAGATGAATCTTTTCCAAATTGGTCATTCACTTATGAAAAATAGCGTATTTATGACTTTGCTTGATTTATAAAATTTTAATATAAAAGCCTTTAGTTATTTTTCTTTCCTTAATTTCTTTTTATTATCCAAAAACTCCTTCGTTTCGTTATACGCTTGATAAACGCCTTCAAAAACCGCATCCCACGAGCGCGAACGCGCAAATTCGAGCGAGAACTGTTTCATTTTCGCTAATTTTTCGGGATTGTCCATCAGCTCGAGCGAATATTTGACAAACTCGGCTAAATCTTTGGCAATAAATCCGGTTTCGCCGTGTTTGACGATATATTTCGGTCCGCCTTTGTCAGAGACAATCGCGGGAACACCGGAAGCCATCGCTTCCTGCGGAACATTTCCGAAAGTTTCGGTTTCCGAAGGAAACGCGAAAACGTCCATATTAGCATAAGCCTCGGATAATTGCTCACCTTGCAGAAAACCCGTGAATTCAGCTTTCTGCATATTTTGTTCGAGCCACGAGCGTTCGCTGCCTTCGCCGATGATCAAAAATTTGAAATTTTTCTTTCCCGCCTTCAATAATTCCTTTTCCAAATCCGCCAGCAGACGCACATTTTTTTCGGCGCGAAGTCTGCCGACAAAACCGAAACGCAAGATATTATCATTGACAGTTCGTTTGACGGGCGAAAAAAGCTCGGTGTCAACGCCGCGAATCATCAGTTTTGCCTGTCTGCCCGTTCCTTTTTCGAGCATTTCGATCAATTCCTGATTCGGCGCAAGAATGATCTGCGGCATTTTGTAATAAAGTTTCGCGCCGTCCAAAATCTTTCGTTCGAGAAAATCCGTAAATGAATTAAGTTGTTTGGCGGGCAGAAAAGCAAACATTTTCCGCAGACGGCGGGCGGCGTATTCGTGAAGATTCGTGTGCCACGAACCGAGCATCGCGATCTTCATTTTCCAGGACAGATACGCGCCGATGATGCTCACGTCATTTAAACCCGTGATATGAAAAACGTCGGGACGAAATTTTTCCAGCTCGCGGCGGACTAATCCGACATGGCGTTGAAACAGCGGATCATACTTTAAATCTTCGTCCATTCTGAATGAAAGCGGCGAGCGTTTGAGAGAAACGTAGGTGATGCTTTCATCCTGCGTTACCTCGGTTTTTTTTCCCGCATAGACGCATAAAAAAGGGTAGCCTTTTTTGCGGGCAAACCCGGTCAGACGCTTACTTGTCATTGCCACGCCGTTGACTTCCAGATATGAATCGGGGAAAAATGCGACGCGAATTTGTTCTTTCACGATAGTAAAATTTAAGAAATAACAGGCAGAAAAGGGAAATGGGACAAGTTTTCGCTTCTTGCCCCACAGCCCTTTTCTCTAAAGTTAAATTTATGATGCAAATTCCGTTTTAGTTTGCGGTTGTTCAGCCGCCAGACTCGCTGCGATTTCCTGCAGATCGGGAATCTCGAAATTCGTTTTCTCAATGTCTTTCGGCACGCGGTCTTTTTTATGTCTGGCAAGCGAGAAGATCGGACGCATTTTCGAACTGCCGGAAACAGCCAGCGTCCAGATCGCCCAGCGCAGCCAGCGCGGTGTGCCGTCCTTCCAGTGGACGGAAACCTTCTGCACGCCTTTACCGTCGCCGCCGTCAATATGTATGCGGTCAAATCCGCGCTTGCGTCCTTCGGGAAATTCGGAATAATCCTTCAGAATTTCTGAAAATGACTGTAACTGCCGTGAATGAAGCGGTTGGCGATATTCCGGCATTAAAACGACTTCGCTGTGGCGGTCAACGCGGATTTCTTCGGTAAATTCGGAAAATGTTTTGCTGTTCGTTAAATTAATCACCGTATTCGGTTTGCAGCCGTGGCGGTCGCCGCCCGTAACCAGCGGAAAATTAAGAGCCTGAGCCATTTCAATGACCGCTTTGTTTTCCGACCACGAACGAAAACCGTTGATCTCCAGCGCGTGAATCCATTTGCCGTGTTCTTTTAAGAAATGTTTGAGAAGAGTTAAATGTCTTTCCTTGCCGACGAGTTCGATGTCCCAGATCGGATGATTGAGAACGATTAAAACCTGCGGAATTTCATTGAGCATCGCAAACATTTCGCGCAGGTTTTCGTTGCTGTGTTTTTCTTCGTTAAAGGTATAATCGAGCAGCGTTTTGGTCAGTTCAACGGCGCGCGTCTTCGGCAGATTATGTACGCCGACGTGGAAAAATCCGTATTCGAACGGAACCGTCCATTCGAGCGAGATGGGTGCGCTGTTGTTATCGGTTTCTTCATTAACCTTCAAATTTGCATCAATTGAATCGTGATCGGTCAGCGAAATTACGGCATCGAGTCCGGCTTCGTTTATTTGTTTTTTTTCAATATTAAAAACTTCCTGAGCCGTCATCGGCGGCGACCAGAATCCGGTCGTAAAATCAATATCTCTGCCTTCGCGTTCGATATATCTTTTACGCGATCTGTTCCAAAAATAAGAGATGACCGGAAGTTTATCGGCGTAATGCGGAACAAAATCGAGCATTTCCATCGAATGCTCGGTATGACAATGAAGCGAAACGCCCGTTTTTGCCCTGTTACTCAAATTTTCAGTTTTTTGTAAAATATGCAAATTTGTTTGTTTTAAAATCATTATTTACTCCGTAAAATTGCATCAACCAAGTTAAATAAACTATCAAATCGGCGGTGCAAAGTAAATACGTCAGATGACTCATTACCTTAAATAGTTGTTACCGCCGGCAACTTCGATTTTTCAGCTTGTGAAATTATTCATTTAATATGAAAACGAAAGTTATATTTATTTGTTCATATTTGATTAGGTCAGATATTTAGAAAGTGTGAAAAAGTGAAAAAATTTATTCTTGTCTAATAAATAGACCTTTTCCGGTAAGGGCTGTTTATTGTTCAGAAAAACCGAAGACCGGAATTATCAAAAACTTTTTCACATTTTCACTTTTTCACTTTTAAACCTTTTCACCAATAATCAAAGACCTCATCAATTACATTTGTTCAAATGTATAAACTCCGAAATGCCGGATAAAATTCCGGTTTTTTTTGTCACAAACTAAATTCGGGCGGTGTTCTCTTGTTAGTTACGCGAGAGTTAAACACAAAAATCATAAATAAAACTACAGGAGAAATCATTAAATGTATAGATTGTTTTCGCTATTATTAATTTGTATCATAACC
>JBBRVS010000287.1:0-5688 GCA_038246645.1 Pyrinomonadales bacterium | reverse complement strand
GATTGGCGAAAAAGTAGGTCAGACTGGTAGTCTGACCACCACCCTTTTATATCAAAGAAAGTTGTTAATCGGTTGCCCAAATTGAACAGACTAACAGTCTGTTCTACCTTTTGTTACAAGTTATTTTTTACACGTTCCTAAGTCAAAATTTAATGCGAAGGAAAAGGCGCAAAATTCGGTTTCTTTGAGATAAATTTTGACTTTAATACCACGCATCGGTTATTTACAACGATTTTCTCTACCCGGCAATTTGTATTTTTTAAGGAACGCAAATTGCCGATTTTTTTTATATAAGCAGGTGAGCAAAAGTTGTAAGATATTATGAAAATTCTAAAAATCCCTTTAAACATCAGATGTAAGAGAAGTTAAGAGTTTTCTGACATTATCCATTATCCATTTTTAATTATCCATTGGTGCTTAGTTTGAAGGAAATGTCACAAACCAGGAGTTTGCGGTGTTTAAATTTAAGTAAATCTTTAAAAATTTATCGGTAAAACGAAGACTTTAATAAGTTTAGCGGTATCTGAATAATAACGGAATTTCTTTGAACCTTTTGGTTTAGCAAAGCGTAGTAAATTCAGAACACAGCAAATTTATTCAAAAAACGAGATTCGCCAACCTCATTTCTATTGATAATTGATTTATTCGATTATTATTGCATCATTTGCAAGGAGTACGGGAAATGTTTGTAGGTAAAATTCATTGCTTCGAATTTGGCGAATATCGGCTCGATATTACCAATAATCAACTGCTGAAAAATAATATTCCGGTTTCCATAACTCAAAAAAGTTTCGAGATTTTGCTTTTTCTCATTGAAAATAAAGGCTTGGTTCTTAAAAAAGAAGAATTGCTCGATGCGTTGTGGGAAGGGAATTTTGTTGAAGAATCAACTCTCACGCAGCATATTTATATGTTGCGGAAAGCTCTTAAAGAAAAAGAGGTTGAAGCCGGTTATATCGAAACAATTCCCAAGATCGGCTATCGTTTTGTCGGCGAAGTCGAAGAAGTTTTTTACGAAAATCCGCGAACTCAAATCGCCGTAAATCACGTTTATCCTGATTTAACCCAATCTTTTTCAACTTCGATAAATGATGAAATAGTGTACTTTAAGTCTTTGACGGAATCGGGAAAAATCCCCGCTTACGTCGAAGAAAAAACAAAAACCACCACTGCTGCGCCGCGCCCCCCAAACTCGTTTCCGGCGAAAAATTATATTATTTTAGTCGGTCTGGTTATCTCCGGAATTGCTCTTTTGGCTTATTCGCTTTACGAAAGTAATGTGTTCTCAAATGCGTCGCCGGAGCAAAATCAAGCATAGCAGATAAAATCCATCGCCGTTTTGCCGTTTAACATTATCGGTCAAGCCAAAGACGAAAAACTGGGTTTGGGAATGGCGGATGTGTTGATTTCAAAACTCGGAAATCTCGAAGGAATTTCGGTGCGTCCGACGAGTTCGATCATTCGTTTCAGTGAAGATGAAAATCAGGATTTATTTGAAATCGGCAGAAAACTTAATGTTGACGCCATTCTGGTCGGAACGGTTCAGCGCGAAAATGATCTGATCCGGGTTAATGTCCAGCTTTACCGGATAAGCGACCACAGCCAAATCGCCACGGAAAAATTTGACGAAAAATATTCCAATATCTTCAGCATTCAGGATAGAATTTCCGATAAAATTGCCGGAAAACTCTTTCTCAAAACAAATCAAAATGAGAATTCTCCGATCTATCTAAAATACACCGATAACATCGAAGCCTATCAAGCCTATTCGATGGGACTTTTCCACTGGAACAAGCGAACGCAGGAAAATATGGAAAAGGCGGTCGGTTATTTTCAAATCGCCGTTGAAAAAGACCCGAATTTTGCCTACGCCTACGCCTATTTAGCTGATTCCTACGCATTAATCGGTTATTACCGGATGGGCACGATGCCGTCCGATCTGGCGTTATCAAAAGGTAAGGAAACGGCACTCAAAGCATTGGAACTCAACGCCAATTGTTCGGAAGCGATGACGGCTTTATCAACAATTTTTTTGATGCAGGGCGAATCGGAAGAAGCCTCGAAAATGCTGACCAGAGCGTTGGAGATCAATCCGAATAATTCGATGGCTCGCGTCCGTCTGGCGTGGGGTTATGTTTATCAGGGAAAACTCGATAAATCAATCGAAGAGATGAAAACGGCGCAGATTTGGCGGAAATCGGAAAAAACCTCAATGTTGACGCGGTTTTGACCGGAACAATTCAGCAGCAGAATGAAATCTTTACCATTTCTGTACAACTTTATAAAACGAGGGATAAAACGCTGCTTTGGTCGGAAAAATTCGATGAAGATTATTCGAATATTTTCTTGCTTCAAGACAAGATTTCCGAACAGATTTCAAACAAACTTTCAATAGTAATCAGAAATACCAATCACCCGCCGACTTTTGCCGAACACGCCGGATTATCGGATTTGAGCCAATCTCAACCGCTCGGCGTTTTTTAACTGAGCGACGCGATTTTTTAAGGATTTTCCTTGTTCGGTGGCGAACTCGTATTGGCGGCGGCGGTTTGATTTTGTTGATTTGCCTGACTTTGAGCTTCTTCGGGCGAAATCCATCCGGCTTTCTTTAATAATTCGACCGCAAAACTAACAGGAACAGCCATATTAGCGGCAGTGCTTTCGGTGAACACTCCGAAATTAACGGCGATAACTCTGCCGCTCTGTCCGAAGACCGGCGCACCCGAACCGCCTTCCGCAGTTTTCGCATCGTGAACGACGCGCCGTGAATCTAAATCCGTGATCGAACCCTGCGTCATTAAAGGCACGATTTTTCTCGATTGAGCGAGCGAATCAATAATACACCGCCGCGAGCCTTCGCACCTCGAGTTGAGCGAACGCGCTTCGCTGTCGTCAGCCATCGCCAGAAGCCGGTCCGGTCCGTTCGGAAAACCCATGGTCACGACCATTTTACCGACGGCGACCGCGTCCGATGCCGTATCAATCGGCAAAACAGGAATATTGGCGGGCATCTGCGCCGTGTCAATCGTTCCGACCGCGACATCTTCGCGCGGTGCCAATTGACGAATTTTAAGCGGAAAAGGCTGCGGAATATTCGGGAAATAAACGACCAGCCGTTTGATTCGCGCCCGCCCGTCCGAAGATTTGATCATTTGCTGAACCAGTTCATCTTCCTTCCAGGGCTGGACAACGTGGCGATTGGTGACGATATAACCGTTGCCGACGTGAAAACCCGTACCGATAAAATCGTATTCGACAATTGTTCCGTTGCCTTCGGTCGTCAAACCCATCTGCAGTTGCGGCTGAACGAGGTCTTCCTGCGCGGGAACAGTCGGCGGATCATAATTTTCCTGAATTGCCTGCGGGTCGGGATACCGCAGAGTTTTTCCGCTTTTGCGGTCAACCAGATCATAAACGCCGTAGATCAGACAAACTCCCTTTGCGTATTCATCATTTAGCGTCGGCGCGAGCGAAACGGAATCCATCAATGTCTTGGTATTTTTGGTAATTTCCCCGACATCATCTTTGGTTTCGAGAATTTTAGCCTGCAATTCCTTGATGATTTCATTTTGCTGCTGGGATTGTTCGCGGTTTCTCTGCAGTTCACGATTGACGGCAATGCCGAGATAAAAAATTCCCGAAAGAGTTCCGACGACGATTGCCAGAATAATTAATTTTGTCGCCCAGCTGATTTCGCGGGAAAGTTCGCGGACAAATTCGCGCAAAAACGCTTTGGCATCATCGCGTTGCGGAGTTGCCGCCGCATCCAGAGCCGCCGCTTCGATAAAATGTGCAATGTGCGGTTGTTCGCGGTTGGTCGTAATCAGCGAAGATTTTGATTCTAAAGAGAAGAAGGCAAAGGCAATATCGGTTTCGGGGAGTTCAATCGTATCGCCGTCATTAACAGCAACAAAGCGGTGGAGCGGTTTTCCGTTGAGCGTTAAGCCGAGTTCTTTATTAAATTCGGTAATTCGATAATCGCCGTCGCTCCATCCGAGTTCGAACCAGACGGCTTTATCGGAGACCTTTTTGGTGTGAATCTGGAGATCGCTCGTTTCATCCGAACCGAAACGGATATTCTCAGCCGAGAAAAACTCCGTCCGTTTTTCCTTGCCAACCGAAATGTGAATTACTAAACCAACTGCCATTTATAAAAAATCTATTTTGTTAAACCGCCGAATAAGGAACAAAGTGATTTTATCACAAACTCGGATTTAAACTTAATTTAGAAAGGACTTGTTGCATAAATTCTTCAAAAGAAATTTGATGACGGTTTTCCTATGCAGACGAATGTTTTGTTAAAATAAAAAATATGAGCAAGCCGAAATTTATCGAAGACCGCGAAAGACTCGAAAAACTCGCGCCCGTCGCCAAAGCACCGATCAAACGGCAGGTTTTTGTCTGCAACGGCAAATCCTGTCTTACCGTCGGCAGCGCGGACGTTAAAGCCGAATTTGAAAAACGACTCGAAGCGAAAAATCTGCGCTGGGGCAAAGAATCGAAGGGGCGAAACCCGAACGGCGAGATCGTTCTGACCGATTGCAGTTCGGTCGGTTTCTGCTCGGTCGGCGCGGCGGTTCTGGTTTATCCCGAAGGCGTTTGGTATGCCCAGGTGCGCGCCGAGGATGTTCCCGAAATCATCGAAAAACATTTAATCAACGGCGAAATAGTTGAACGTCTGGCATTAATTGATTTAGAATGTCAGCCAAATGATGAAAAATAATCTGAAAAAAGCCGCGCGTAAATCAATAAATCTCTTGATTTTCCTGTCAATACTTTTCAATTCGATTGAAATTTCGGCAAATATCGCCGCGCCTTCGCAGGGCGGAATTGTTTCTGCCGAGCCTTCCGGCTTGGAAAGTATTTTTATCACGCGCGAAACACTGACCATTGATTTTCGTCCGCTCGGCGAAATGAAAAGCGTGATGGACGCAAAAAATGTCTTGGTTGAAGCGGTTTATGAAGTCGAAAACAAAGGCGAAGATAAAGATTTGAAACTGGTTTTTGTCGTCGGTTCAAAAAACGTCGAGGATTTCGAGATTTCAATTGACGTTAAAAAGATTGAAAAAACGCAAAATATCGAAAACAAAGATTTCCCGAAATCGTGGCAAACGCCGCGCGACACGCCCTGGGAAAACGACAGAAAATTGATGTACAATCCGTCAGAAGGTTTGATCGAATCTGTTTCGTTTGCGCTCTTGATTCCGAAAGGGAAACACACGATCAAGGCAAAATACAAATCGGAAGCCGCCGTTTATTCGAATCTGGGAAAAATGAAGGCGTTTCAGTTTGCCTATATTCTCGCACCGGCGCGTGAATGGGCGGATTTCGGCGGTCTGGAAGTCAGCGTTTTTCTGCCCGCTAATGGGAAAGTGGAAACTCTGCCGCAACTAACGCGCGAAGGCGATGTTTTAAAGGGAAATTTCAAGGAAATTCCCGCCGATTCGCTTGCCGTCACCGTTCAGCCGCCGATGCCTGCCAATTATGATTTATACGCCGAAATTTACAACGCGCTGTTTATTTTCGTAATCTTCGGATTTCCTCTGTTTTTAACCGGATTTAGCCTAATTCTCCATCCATAATCCGCTTTGGGATTTGGATGGAGATGTAAGGCGTTCCACACAATCGCGCTTTCAAGCGATTGTTTCTTCGCACGTTGTCATTCAATAACCTGTTGGTTTTCGATGT
>JBBRVS010000286.1:0-5774 GCA_038246645.1 Pyrinomonadales bacterium | reverse complement strand
GATGCCGCGTAAACGCGGGACTCCAAACTTTTTTCAAACGCCTTAAAACTTAATTTACAAACTATTTAGTAATCCGTAAATTAAATTTTCGAGTGTTTGGAGTCCTGCCTTTAGGCGGCTTTTTCCGCCGCGCTTCGCTGGCGGATGCCGCGTAAACGCGGGACTCCAAACTTTTTTCAAACGCCTTAAAACTTAATTTACAAACTATTTAGTACACCAATTTTTAAATTTTAAGGTATTTTGAAAGTTTAGAGTTCAAACTTTAGTTTGTTGCGCCGCCGCGCTTCGCTGGCGGTTGCACGCTAAAGCGTGAACTCTGAACGCTTTTCAAACACTAGATAATTTAAAAATTGCTCTATTAGTTCGAGCTTATTATCAAATTTAACTCTTTGAAAAACCACCGTCTGTGAGTCAACGCGCATATAAAATCTTTCTTGGAAGGATTAAAAAAAAATCGGCAAATAAAAAATATAACTGCCGATTTTTTTTGTCCGTTGAAATTCGATTAATTGTCATCGGAATCGCCGTCATTATCGCGTTTGCCGTTATCGTCGGCATCGCGGCGTGAATTTACGGGACGATTTCCTTTGCCGTCATCTTGATCGAATTTTCGCTGATTGATGTTACTCCGGCGAAGGTCATCCGCATCTTTTCGGGGTTGCCCGTTTATGTTGCTTTGCACCGAACTGTTCGTATTTTCAGTGCGAACGTCGTCAGCATCGCCGTCATTTTGGTTGGTCGGCGGATTGACTGTATTATTGGTTGGAACACCGGCTGGACTGATCGCTGTCGAAGTCGGTTTAGCTTGATTTTCTTTTGTTTCCGTTTTTCCGCCGCACGCCGGTATTATTATTCCTAAACTAAGTATTCCTAAAAAATAGATTAAATTTCTCATTATCTTTCTCCTTTTAATATTCGATTTTTAATCGTCGTCATCTCCATCATTATTCTGCTTGCCGTTATTCGGAGCCGTTTGTGCGGCAGTTGTGTCCATCACGGCGTGAACACCGAATTCGTGAACGAGTCTGCCGCCTTCGTGCGCTGTGTTGAGCAGCAAAACCGCGCCTGCGCCGTAAAAAAGCAGAAACGCCAGATTGAGCGGTATAACGACCAGATTCGGTAACTCTTTCTTGAAAAGCATTGGAGCGAAAACGATCACACCGAAAATCGCCGTTAAAGCCGTAAAAACTGTGCGCGTCGTTTCCGCAAGTTCCTCGTGATTTTCCAGAACCGCTTCGACATTTGCCATTCGTTCGGCAAGTTCGCCCGCGCTTTCGCCTGTTGAAACGGCGATCCACGTCGCAATCGTGCCGATCAGCATCAAAATAAAAGCCGAGATCAAAAAACTTCTGCCCTTATTCGGGAAAAAACTTCCAAGTAAAACCAAGATCGGCGCGATCAGTAAAAGAGCGATCGGAAAGTGAACAATGATCGGATGCAGTCCATCCCAACTCGGAATCGGTGGTAACATAATAATTTCTCCTTTTAATTCTTTAACTTAGCTGATTGCCTCAAATTTTTCCTTTGCCACGAAATCAACCGGACATTTTTTCAGATCGGCGTTGGTTGTCGTATAGCCGCAGGTTGGACAAACATAAAATGTCGTCGTGCCGCCTTTCCAATTCTCCAAATTGGCGAGTGCTTCGGCATAAAGTTTGGCGTGTTCGCCTTCGGCGGTTTTGGCGAGATTAAAGGTTCTTAAAGCGTCTTTATTGCCCGCTGTTCTTGCTTCGAGCAGAAATTCGGGATACATCGTGTCGCGCTCGTAAGTTTCGCCTTTGACGGAATCTTCGAGATTTTCTTTGGTCGTTTTGATTTCGGGAAGTTTTACTTCCGCTTTCGGCGTTCCGCCCATTTTTTTTATGACGGCGGCGTGATTTCCGGCGTGAATTTCTTCGGCGCGGGCGGCGGCGCGATACAAACCCGCAACTTTCGTATAACCTTCCGCGTCGGCTTTTTTCGCATATTCGAGATATTTGGCGTTGGCGTTCGTTTCGCCGTTAAAAGCGGTTTGCAGATTTTCCAGAGTTTTCGCGCCATTGCCCTCTACCGGCGAAGAATACGCACCGGTTGTTGCCGTTACATTTTCTTTTGACGAACAACCCGCAAAAATTGCGGCGATTGATAAAGCCAAAACAGGGATCGAAACTAATTTACTGACTTTCATAATCATAATTTCTCCTAAAAATTTTCAGTCATTTCAGACTGTCTGACTATTAGTAATGCAAAATTCAGACCACAGTTAAATTAGAGCTTAGTTATTTGTTTTGTTGAGTTTGCAAAATAGAATGTAAGTTATTGGAAAGAATTCGTATGAATTTTCGGACAATCGAAAACGCTTTTGTCAAAATTTTTTGACGCGGAATTTTTGTTTTTACATTTATATTAATTTGCTGTGAAAAAAGAACAGCAGACATATTATTGAATATATCTGCTGTTCTCAAAAACAAATCTTTTCGGTAAACAGTGAATCTTTGAATTCGCCGGTATATTGGCGCATAAATGATAAAGCACGAAAGGCTTTAGCGAATCAAATGTGTAAATAAATGAAACAGATTAACCGTGATTACAATCGCTGTGATTGCGAATACAAAAAAGTAAAACGCATAGTTGTTAAAATTTTCAATAGCTTGATTGTTCATAATTTCTCCTTTCAAAAAGATTTTGCCTGATTTCGGCAATTTCATACAATTACTGATCGCAAGGTTGGTGCCGCAGTTTAATTGTTGTGTAAGCTCTTTATTTGTATGGATTGCGATTTGAGATTGATTTCTAAAAAGTGAATAGTCGTAATTTTTGGACACTTTGAACCACAGTTTGTCTAAAATTTAAGACAAATTTTTACAAACCGTATTTTTTTATCTTGTAAGCAATGTCGCTGCGGGAAATGCCGAGATTTCGGGCGGCTTCGGCTTGTATGCCATCGGCTTTCATGAGGGCTTTTTGAATCAATTCTTTTTCGATGGTTTCGATAACTTTTGGGAGTTCAATCGTTTCGGGCAAGTTTTTGATCGCAGGAATCGCATCAGAAGAAGCAGTTTCATTGATTTGAAGCAGAAAATCGTCAGCCGTAATTTCAATGCCGTTAGCCAGTATGCAAGCCCGCTCGATCAGGTTTCGCAGTTCGCGGACATTTCCCGGAAAATCGTAGCGCATCAATTTTTCGAGCGCGGTTTTCTCGATGTTCTTTCGGCTGACCTTCAAATCTCGGGAAATCTGAGCGAGCAGAAATTCGACCAAAACGGGAATATCTTCGCGTCTTTCGCGCAGCGGCGAAATTTGCAGAGGCACGACGGCTAATCGGTAATATAGATCTTCACGAAATAGTTTTTCGCTGACTCTCAACAGTAAATCCCGATGGGTTGCCACAATTATCCGCACATCAACCGAGCGCGGAACCGTCGAACCGACGCGCAAGATCTGTCCGTCGGTTAAAACGCGCAAAAGTTTAGCCTGAAGTCCGAGCGACATTTCGCCCGCTTCATCGAGAAAAAGCGTTCCGCCGGATGCGGCTTCAAAAAGTCCTTGTTTCGCGCGGTCGGCACCTGTAAAAGAACCTTTTTCGTGTCCGAAAAGCTCGGATTCGAGAAGTTGTTCGGACACGGCGGCGCAGTTGACGGCGAGAAACGTCTCGTTTTTCCGCAAACTTCCTTTATGAATTGCGCGGGCGACGAGTTCTTTTCCCGTTCCCGTTTCGCCTGTAATTAAAACCGTCGCATTGGTCGGCGCAACGCGTGCGATCTTTTCCTTTAAGTCTTTTATTGCCTCACTTTCACCCAATATTTCATCGGCAAAAGCGTAGCGTTTCGCTTCTTCACGAAGGACTACATTTTCGCGCAGAAGTTTGGTTCGTTCGGTGGCGCGACGAGCAACGGCGGTGACGAC
The DNA here is from genome assembly GCA_038246645.1 of Pyrinomonadales bacterium. Classification (GTDB taxonomy): domain Bacteria; phylum Acidobacteriota; class Blastocatellia; order Pyrinomonadales; family Pyrinomonadaceae; genus JAHCHG01. Next base: position 1,889 of record JBBRVS010000286.1, on the reverse strand, counting down.
TTCTGCGACGAACGGCTTGGAAATAAAGTCGAACGCGCCCGCCTGCATCGCTTCGACGGCAAGCTCGACCGTCGCAAAAGCCGTCAGCAAAACAACGGGCAGGGACGGTTCGTTTTCGTGAACAAAATTCAGAATTTCAAAACCGTCGCCGTCGGGCATTTTTTTGTCGGTGATAACGAGATCAAACTGCGCCGAAGCCAATAATTCCAGCGCATTTTTCACGCCCGGGGCTTCGGTTACAGTGTGTTTGTCTTCACGCAGAATCAGCGACAAAATCCGCCGCATATTCGGTTCATCATCAATTATTAAAATTCTTGCCATTTAATTTTTCTCGCTTTTGTCGGGAATTTTAATTTCAAAACGAACTTTCCTGTCGTTATTTTCTGCTAATTTGATCTCGCCGCGATGCGAACGGGCGATGCTTTGCACAATCGAAAGTCCGAGTCCCGTGCCTTTCGGTTTTGCCGTAAAAAACGGTTCAAAGATTTTCGCGGCGATTTCTTCATCAATTTTCTCGCCTTCGTTTTCAACAAAAAAAATAAGATTTCCCTGATTCTTTCCCGCGCCGATGATGATTTTACCTTTTTCAGGCGAAGCATCAATCGCATTCATTAGAAGATTTAACAATGCTTGCTGAATTTGCGAAGCATCAACTTTCGCTTCCAGATTTTCCGGGCAAGCGATTTCTAATTCCAAATCTTTTTCAGCCAACCGGGCTTTTGCCAGACTGCCCATATATTCGAGAATTTCGTTGATAATATGCAGTTTTAAAACAGGTTCTTTCGTTCGCGCATATGTTAGGAAATCGGTCGTCAAAATTTCCAGACGCTTGGCTTCTTCGGTGGCAATATTGAACATTTCTTCACGGATCGGCGAATCGTTCGGCTGTTTTTCCGCCATTTTCAGAGAACTCGAGATCATCGCCACGGGATTACGAATTTCGTGGGCAACCGCACTCGAAAGCTGTCCGATGGCTGCCATTTTCTCCTCTGCCAGCAGCCGCGTCTGCATCGCTTTTAGTTCTTCGAGACTCAGTTTTAATTTGGATTGCTCCTCCCGAAGCGAATTGACGAGCAGCCAGACCACAATTCCGACCGCCAAAAAAATCAGCGAAACGGTTGCCGCTTCAAAAAATTCGCCGAAATCAACAGGTGGCTTTCGCCAGAAATAAATCCGCACTTCCAGTATCGTCAGAGCGATCACGACCGCGACGATGCCGAGAGTTTTAAGCAGATTAAAACGATATGCCGCCGTAATTACCGGAATTATCATCAATACCGAATAATGACTGTCGGGCGCACCGCCGAAGACCGAAGCCATAAAAGCAAATGAAATGTTCAACCAGATCGAAAAATGTGTATGCGCTCTGATCCAGTTCGAGCCGGCTTTTTCCGAGAATTTCTGCACCCATAACAGTTCGATTATCAGTATGACAAATCGCCCTGAAAGAGTTATCAAAAGCCACTTGGAAGGAATTCCGATCTCGAACAAAAAACCGATATGGACGGCAAACAAAGCCCCGAGAATCGCCATATTGATCAGAATTAAAACTGATTCCTGGCGTTTGAATATTTCGCGATTATCCGGCAAATCAAATTTCTTCATTGTTCGGGTTAATTCTTTGGGAACTTTAATATATACCAATTAAGCTGAATTATCAGAAGCCGGTTGATGCAATCTCTATGCCTTATTAATATTTTCCCGGGGATCCAAATACTGTGAATAAGCAAAACATTGCCACTTGCAGGTAAGTAACAGAGGTTTTATAACTTTACCCATTTAGTTTTTGCTTAAAACTGAAGTTTGAGAAGATGTCATTTGTTTTTTAATAACCCTCAATTCAGGTTTTAGCTATTTCTTCTCAAGCAGGTAAGTTTATTTTCCCTTTG
>JBBRVS010000285.1:0-5928 GCA_038246645.1 Pyrinomonadales bacterium | reverse complement strand
CTACTTAATACTCCGTAAACTAAATTTTCGAGTGTTTGGAGTCCTGCCTTTAGGCGGCTTTTTCCGCCGCGCTTCGCTGGCGGATGCCGCGTAAACGCGGGACTCCAAACTTTTTTCAAACGCCTTAAAACTTAATTTACAAACTACTTAATAGTTCGTAAATTAAATTTTTAGGTATTGTAGATTTTTCGATATTTGTTATTCAACACAAATTTGAAATATGAAATTTGAAATCTGAAATTCAAAAAATGCGCGAAAACTTAATTTACGGAATACTTACCTTGTGTTTATTTCCGAAAATTTTTCTTGAGTGCCATAAATTCAATGTTTAATACACTTACGGGGGCGGCTTAAACCGTAAATTTATCTAAAGTCGAGATTTTAAGGTATTTGGTGAAACATTGGACAGGAAACGGCGTTCTTTTAGAAACTGATTAAAGGTTTTTTCTAACATACAAATCTCCCCACTCTAGTGGTATAAAAAAGGTGTTTAACCACCTCTTAGACATTGGTTGAATTTGTAAGTTATTGATTATAAAAGAAGTAAATGCCGAAGGTCGGAGTCGAACCGACATGGGATTGCTCCCGCTAGATTTTGAGTCTAGTGCGTATACCAATTTCGCCACCCCGGCGTGAATTTAGAATATTAAAACTCTTTGCTCTTTTCGTCAAGATATTACACCAATAATTTTATCTTTTATTCCTGATTTTCTGTATAGCGAGAAAATAGTTGTCAAACATTGTTTTTATATGTTAAATTCTATTTACTGAAAAACGAATTCGTTTTCAGTTCGGATTTGACTCAATTGCCAAACAACAGTTCATCATCTAAATAATCCCCTTAATCAAAATACTTTTATGTTTAAAACTCTTGAAAGTGAAAAAAATTTGCTCATTATCGAGCAAAATGTTGAAAAGCGCGGGCTTTTGAAGGCTTTTTTTTCGGCAAAATACATCTGCGATGAGGCTGATTCGATCAGTTCCGCCGTAGGAAAGATTAGGGATAAGGAATATTCGGTTATTCTTACGCCGGTTTCCTTGCCGGATGTCAACGGAATAAATTTAATTCCGTTTCTTCAGGCAAATTCTCCGCGAACCGTGCCGATTTTTATCAGTGATCCGGAAACGGTCGGGAATACGGTCAGAGCCTTTCGTGCCGGGGCGTTTGAAGTAATTCAAATGCCTTTTACGCTGAAAAAAGTGGATGCGGCGGTCGAAAAAGCATTTGCCCGTTTTGAATTGAAATATCTGAAAGATAAATATCAACTTCATCTCGAAGAACTCGTCGCCGAACGCACCGCCGAACTGGACAAGGCTCTGGAAGAAATCGAAAATTCGTATCGGATGACGCTCAAGGCTCTGGTTCAAGCTCTGGAAACCCGCGATTTTGAAACGCACGGACATTCGGAAAGAGTCGTTACCTTCAGCCTGCGGCTCGGTTATGAGATCGGTCTGGACAAAGACGTTCTGCGCGATCTGGAACTCGGCGCACTTCTGCACGACATCGGAAAAATCGGTGTTCCCGATGCTATTTTGCGAAAACCCGCAAAATTAAATGAAGACGAATGGAACAAAATGAAACTTCATCCGCAGCACGGACAGAAAATTCTGCGGAATATTCCGTTTTTGGAAGGCGCGGCGCGGATCGTTTCGCAGCATCACGAAAAATGGGACGGAAGCGGTTATCCGATCGGTTTGCGCGGCGAAGACATTGACATCTGCGCACGGATTTTTGCGGTCGTTGATGCCTTTGACGCGATGATCAGCGACCGTGTTTATCGGCGCGGCTGTTCTTACAAAGAAGCCGTCGCGGAATTAGTCCGCTGTTCGGGAACGCAGTTTGATCCGATGATTATCGAAGCATTTAAACATATTCCAAAAGAAGATTGGGAAATTCTGCGCCAGCGTTCGCTCAAGGACAAACGCGAAAATCATTCATTTCAGGCAATCGTTTCCGAACTCTTTCATTCGCAGCAAATGCTGGAGTTAGTGCATTAATTTCAGATTGCATAAAGAAAATAAAAAAAATTTCGTCTGTTCCGCAGACGATTTTGACCGCCGATGGAAAAAAGCGAATCTTGCCCGGATTCGCTTTTTTTGTTAAATAAATTTTGACGGATTTTTCAACGTCTATAATCTGCAAAAGAAATTAAAGATGTTTGACGGTTTTCGGCAAATTGCTGGCGCAGCGGCATTTCCAGAACTTCCGCCGCAATCGAATTTTTCGGTTCGGGCAGATCGGAAATCACAAAAACGGCTTTTTGGTTCACATCGAAATGTGCTATTTGATAGCCTTGATCGGATAATTTGGCAATATAATTATTTTCCAAAGCCTTATAATTCTTCAGATCCATCATCAAAACCGACAGAGTTTTGCCTTCATAACGAAAAACTAAATGTGTAAATATGTGTCCGTCGTATTTGCAGATGTGCGATTTGACAAATTCACACGTGCCGAAGGCTTCTTTCAAAGGTTTCAAAATGCCTTCGCGCAAATTTGCGTACTGCGGCGACGACAGATCTATTTTTACAGGTTTTTCCGTTAATTTATAATTGACGGCGCAGTTTTGATGATCGCCCAGTGCGACTTTTTGAAGATGAATTGATTGCGTGTTTTCACTGATTCCGGCAACCTCTGGCGGAAGAAGCGAATTCTGACTTTGGAAAAACCAGACTCCGAAAACCGTAATTATCAGAAAACTCGCGGCAACCACCGCTAATGAAAAACCGTTAAAAAATGAATTTCTCAGAGGTTTTTCCGGCAAAACGCTCTGTTTTAGAGAGTTTTGCAGATTGGCTTTAAATTTTTCGCAAATCGTCAGTTCTTCGCAATTTTGCACGGCGAAGCGCAGTTTTGCGCGGAAAACGCGGCGGTCTTCCGTAACCGCCCGGCAATTCGGACATTGTTCGAGATGACGCAAAACCTCGTGATTGGTTTCGGTCAAAAGTTCATCGCATAAATATGAGTCAATTAGTTCGCGGAAATCCTGACATTTCATATAGATTTCCCTCCTTTTCGTTTTACTTGAGTTGATTCTTCCGGCTTGATGCCGTAATTTCGGGCATAAACCGCTAATTCACCGCGCAAAACCTTGCGTCCGCGGTGAAGCCGCGACATTACCGTTCCGATCGGAACGCCTAAAAGCGCGGAAATTTCCTTGTAGGAAAATCCCTCGACATCGCAGAGCAAAACAATTTCCCGGAATAATTCCGGCACTTTTTCCAGTGCTGCCAAAACATCTTCATCCGTAATTTGTTGCGGAATCGGTGCTTCAAATGGAATCGTCGCGGCGATTTGTTCTTCCGTATCGGCAACCAGTTTCAAATTGGTTTGTTTTCTCAGTTGTTTATAATGCGTGTGATACATAATTGTCGTCATCCACGCCTTGCAGTTGGTTCCTTTTTCAAAGCGGTGAAAGGATTTGAGCGACTGCATCATCGTTTCCTGCACGAGGTCTTCCGCCGCATCGCGGTCGCGTTTGAGAAACATTGCCACGCGAAACAGATCCGCGCTGTGCGGCATCGCTTCCAGTTCAAAATCGCGCCACAAACGCTCTTCTTCGGTCTTTTTTTTTAATAAACCAAACATATCTAACCGGCGGATTTCCCGGCGTCTTTATACCGCGGTTTTTATTAACCAACAGTAATAATATTAATTTATCCGGAATTTATTCCGTGCGGATCAATTAAAGATTTTACAGGAATCGCCGATAAGATTCACAGCGTGCTTGAAAATTTATTTTCTTGCCTGTTCTCATCCGAATATGATACTTATAGAAATGGAGTTAAATTTCCCCGCCGCTTGACTCTACACGCCAATTAAACGAAAATCTCCATATCTCAGTAACTCTCAGCCAACGAAAAATCTTTTGAAACCATCAATATAAACGAGAATTTGTCGGTTAATCAACGGCAAACTTACTTTTTGACAAACGTCTTTTTATTTGAAAAACGCGGCACTGCAAAGCGTTCTCAAAATAATGAGGAGAAAAACGAAATGAAAAACGAAACGGCTACAAAAAAGGAAAAAACCGAAAAACTATTTTTGCTCGACCCGGACCGAAAAAGCCCGCGAGCCAAAGATTTTGAAGATAGTCTCTTATCTTTTATCGTCGGACAGGAACGCGCCGTGCGGCGAATGAGCGGAATTTTTCAAATTTATCTTGCCGGAATGAACAATCCGGTGCGACCGCTCGGCACGATGCTGTTTTTAGGTCCGACCGGATCGGGAAAAACCCGCGTTGTCGAAGCTGCCGCCGAAGTTTTGTTCGGCGATCCGCACGCGGTCGTTAAAATTGACTGCGCCGAATTTCAGCATTCACACGAAATTGCCAAACTGATCGGTTCGCCTCCGGGATATTTGGGACACCGCGAAACTTCGCCGATGCTGACGCAGGAAAACCTCGACAAAGCGCACAACGACGAAAACAAATTGACCTTTGTTTTGTTTGATGAAATCGAAAAAGCTTCGGACGCGCTCTGGCAATTGCTTCTGGGAATTTTGGACAAAGCGACATTGACGCTCGGTGATAATCGCCGCGTTGATTTCTCGAGATGTGTGGTCATTATGACTTCAAACTTGGGCGCCCGCGAAATGAGCGAGATGATTTCCGGCGGAATCGGTTTTGCACCGACCAAAATGGGCAAAGACCCCGATGACAACGAGATTGATATGAAGATCTATCGCACCGCTCTGGAATCGGCAAAACGTAAATTCTCACCGGAATTTATGAACCGGATTGACAAGGTGGTTGTCTTTAGAACTTTGAAGGAACATCATTTGCGCGATATTTTAGAGATCGAATTAAAATCCGTTCAAGATCGGATCACCGAATCTGCCGGAACGAAATTCGTCTTTGAATGCGAAAAAGGCGCGAAGGATTTCTTGCTTGACGAAGGAATTGATCTGAAATACGGCGCACGCCATTTGAAACGCGCGATCGAAAGATTTCTTGTTTATCCGCTGTCAAATCTGGTGGCGACGCAGCAGGTCGAAACCGGCGATCTGGTCACGATTGATTACGACGAAGAAACAGGAAGACTCATTTTCTCGAAACAATCGGGCAAAATGATTGTCAGCGAAGCGGACGAAAACTTTGCTGAAGACGAACTCGAAGAAGAATCAAGGTCTGCCGGAGTTCCGCTTCCGCAAGCCAGCACCGCGACGGAAAACAGTTAAAAGACTCCTTAATTGAACAACTTAGTGGACGGGCAACAAATCATTTGTTGCCCGTCTTTTTTTACACCAAATTTCGTTTGATTAATTCATTTTCAAATTGCGCGGCGGAAAAAAATTGAACGGCATTTATTCCGAATTTTTTCGCGCCTTCGATATTTATATCGCGGTCGTCGGTAAAAAAACATTCTTCCGGCGGGCATTTCGCTTTTTCAACCGCCGCTTGAAAAATTTCCGGCGCGGGCTTTACAAAACCGACTTCATATGACACGACAAAATCATCAAAATGCCGCAAGATCGGGAACTTTTCCCTGATAAATTCAAAATGAAGTTTGTTCGTATCGGACAAAATAATCAGCCGGTATTTTTTTGAAAGTCGTTCGATCAAATTTTCGGAGACAATCGGTTCAAACGAAAAAATGCTGTTCCAGGCGCGGACGAATTCTTCGAAATTAATCCGCAACTGAAGGAGATTTTTCAAAAAGTCGAAAAATTCTTCCGGCGAAATTTTGCCCATTTCAAATAGCAGAACTTCGTTTGAAGCAAAGATTTTTTCCCTGATGTCTGCGGGCGAAAAATCGCAGACGGCTTCGAGAATCTTCATTTCGTTATCGAGTTCAAACGGCACGATAACTTTGCCGAGATCGAATATAAAGGTTTTTATCATATTTTTTTAATGTACCGCCGTCCGTCCCGGCGGCTGTCGGGTGAGCGTCCCGCTCACCCGTTTTCGAGTGCGAGACGCACTCGGG
>JBBRVS010000284.1:0-5930 GCA_038246645.1 Pyrinomonadales bacterium | reverse complement strand
CGCCAAATTCAACAGACCTTAAAAATTGACAAAATTAGGGCTGTATATTGTGCTTTTAAAAATCTATCTACAATATATAGCAGTCAAAATCGTCATCAAAAATTATTGATATTTCTGTGTCCCACTTTTAATTACACCCAAAATGAATCGCAAATCTCATTCTTTCTTGACACTTTCCCTTTATGCAATTAGTATTTATAGTTTCGGCTCTAATGCCGGAATTGTATTTTTATGTTTGAGTCTTTATCCGACAAATTAAAGAAAACGCTGAAAAATCTGCGCGGCGAAGGGAAACTTACGCCTGAGCACGTGGATGCGGCTCTGCGTGAGATTCGGATGGCTCTGCTCGAAGCGGACGTAAATTATAAAGTTGCGAAAGATTTTATTGATACGGTTCGCGCCAAAGCCGAAGGGCAGGAAGTCTGGCAAGACCTGAAACCGCACGAACAGGTTGTCAAAATCGTCTATGACGAGCTTGTCAATCTTTTCGGCGGAACTTCTTCGAGATTAGTTTTTACCAAGCAAATTCCGAATGTCGTGATGATCGTCGGTTTGCAAGGTTCGGGTAAAACGACCTCGACGGGGAAAATTTCAAAATGGCTCGCGGATAATCAGGAACGCAAACCTTTATTGGTTTCGGTTGATGTTTATCGTCCGGCGGCGCGTGAACAATTAAGAGTTGTCGGCGGGGCGGTCAAACAGGCGGTTTATCAGAATAAAGAAACCAATGATCCGCTCACCCTTGTGCGCGGCGCAATGCAGCACGCGCAGGAAGTCGGTTATGACACGCTTTTAATTGATACTGCCGGTCGTCTTCATATTGACGACGATCTGATGGTCGAACTCGAACAGATCAAGGCGGCAACGAAACCCGTCGAAGTTTTGTTCGTGGCGGATGCGATGACCGGGCAAGATGCGGTTCGTTCGGCGGAAGAATTTCATAAACGAGTCGGAATTACGGGCGTTGTTCTGACAAAAATGGACGGCGACGCACGCGGCGGTGCGGCACTTTCGATCAAACAGGTTATCGGGCAACCCGTCAAATTCGTCGGTGTCGGCGAAAAATACGACGCCATCGAGCCGTTTTATCCAGATCGCATAGCGCAGAGAATCCTCGGAATGGGCGATGTTTTGTCGCTGATCGAAGAAGTTCAGGGCAAGATTGACGAAGACGAAGCGCAGAAACAACTCGAGAAAATGACGAGCAATCAGTTTACGCTCGAAGATTTTCGCGCTCAGCTCGGACAATTCAAAAAACTCGGTTCGATGTCGAAACTGATGAAAATGCTGCCCGAACAGATGATGGGCGGAATGCAGCTTTCGGATGAACAGGGTGAAGAAGTCGAAGCGCAGATGAAGCGCACCGAAGCGATCATTGATTCGATGACCAAAGCCGAACGCCGCGATCATAAAATTATCAACGCCAGCCGCAAAACACGCATTGCCAACGGTTCGGGTTCGACCATTGCCGAAGTCAACGGTTTGATTCGTCAATACGAACAGATGAAGAAAATGATGCAGCAGATGAACCGCGGCGGACTTTTCTCGAAACTCGCCGGCAAAGCAATGGGCGGAATGGGCGGCGGACTCGGCAATTTGCTCGGCGGCGGTTTGGGCGGACTGCTCGGCGGCGGCAGCGGCGAAAAACAAGATTTTGACAACAATTACGATGAAGTAACAGATTCATTAAGCAAACGGTTAAAGAAAAAGAAAAGACACAAGAAAAGGAAAAGATAATTGATAATGGATAGCTGATAATGGATAATTTTATGTTTCATTATCAGCTATCCATTATCAATTATCCGTTAAAAAATTATGTTAGCAATTAGATTAATGAGAATGGGCGCCAAGAAAAGCCCGTTTTACCGCGTGGTAGTTAAAGAAAAACGCTCCAAGCGCGACGGCAAATATCTTGAAAAACTCGGCACGTATAATCCGATGACCGAACCGGCGGAGATTAATCTCGATCACGACCGGATTGATTATTGGATTTCGGTCGGCGCACAGCCGTCGGAAACGGTTGCCAGCTTGATCAAGCACAATCCGAAAATGACGGAAGAAGAAAAAGCCGAAGCGGTAAAATCAAGAGCGGAAGCCAAAGAAGCCAAACGCGCCGCTGAAATGCAGGCGAAAGCGGATAAATTAGCCGCTGAAAAAGCCGAAGCCGAAGCGGCGGCAGCCGAAAAAGCGGCGGCTGATAAAGCCGAAGCTGATGCGGCGGCAGCCGAAAAAGCTGAAGCCGAAGCGACAGCGGCGGCAGAAGCGGCGGAAACCGAAAGCGCGGAAGCAGCCACAACCGAAGAAGTTCCGGCAGAAGAAGACGGAAAATCTGATGCGGATAAATCAGGCGAAGGCGAAGAAGATGGCAAATCTGATGCCGATTTAGCGGAAGACGGAAAATCTGATGCGGATAAATCAGGCGAAGAAGACGGAAAATCTGACGCTGATAAATCAGGCGAATAAATTTTGTGAAAGTATTTTGAAATCCGAAATAAACTGATTTCAAAATACTTTCTGTAAGATTTGCCGAAATCAAATTATATGAAAGAAGCTGTCGAAAAAATTATAAAAGCTTTGGCGGATCAGCCTGACGCGGTTGAAATTTCGGAAACTTCGAGCGAGAAGACGACCGTCATCGAAGTGCGCGTTGCCGAAGGCGATATGGGACGGCTCATCGGTCGGCAGGGCAGAACGATCAAAGCGATTCGCAGTCTGCTCTTTTTTGCCGGGCAGAAACAGAATAAGCGTTTTAATCTGAACGTGATTGAATAGTTTAGCGGGTTTAGCGAGTCCGGCGAGTCTGAGTAAATTTGACTCGCTAAACTCGACGGACTCGCTAAACTCGACAGACTCAATGGACTTTGTAGCAATTGCTAAACTTTTGAAAACACGCGGTTTGCGCGGCGAATTGGTTGCTGCGATGCTGACGGATTTCCCCGAACGATTTGAAAATCTGGAAAAGGTTTTTGCGGTCGGCGAAAACGAGAAAACCATCGAACTCGAAATTGAAAAATTCTGGTTTCAAAAGGGAAGAATCATTTTAAAATTCAAAGGTTTCGATTCGATCGAAGCGGCGGAAACTCTGCGAAATTTCGAGATTTGCGTTCCCGAATCCGAAGCAGTCGAACTCGAAGATGAAGAATTTTTCGATTGGCAGCTTCAGGAATGTTTTGTTGAAACGGTCGAAGGCAAGAAAATCGGCAAAGTGCGCGAAGTGATGCGAACAGGCGGAGCGGAAATTCTGGTCGTCGAAGACGCAGACGATGCAAAAAAAGATTATCTGATCCCGTTTGTCGAAGCGATCTGCACGGAAGTTGATATTGAAAACCGTTTGATCAAGATTGATGCGCCGGAAGGCTTGTTGGATTTTTGACTGGAGCGCGGGGCGGCTCGCTTGCACCGTCGCGATAGCGGCGGAATGACGGTTGTTTCGGATAAACTTTATTGTAACACAGGCTTTTTCGCGCTGCCGCGCTCATGCAAGCGAGCCGCTTGCGCTCCAGTCTTTAGATGAAGATAGACATTTTGACAATTTTCCCCGAATTTTTCCGCGAGGTTTTTGATTTCGGAATTATTCGCCGTGCCAAAGCCAGCGGAATTGTTGAAATAAACGCGCACGATTTGCGCGGATTTGCCTTTGATAAACATCGGACGGTGGATGACAGACCGTTCGGCGGCGGCGACGGAATGCTCCTGAAATGCGAGCCCGTTTTTGCCGCGATTGAAAATTTACTCGGAACTGCGGAACGCGAAAAATATCCGGAGAAAACGAAGGTTGTTCTGCTCTCGCCGCAAGGTCGCGTTTTTAAGCAGTCGGTGGCGCGGGAATTTGCTGATAAAATCGAGCATCTCGTTTTGATTTGCGGTCGCTACGAAGGCGTTGACGAAAGAGTTGTCGAAACTCTGGTGAGCGAGGAAATTTCCATCGGCGATTACGTTTTATCGGGCGGCGAACCGGCGGCGGTTGTGGTCGTTGATGCAATCGTCAGACTTTTGCCCGAAGCATTGGGAAGCGAAACTTCCGCCGAGAATGATTCGTTTTCAGACGGAATTTTAGATTTTCCGAATTATACACAGCCGCGAGAATTTCGCGGAATGGAAGTTCCCGAAGTTCTTTTGAGCGGACACCATGCCGAAATTGAAAAATGGCGCAAAGCAAAGGCTTTGGAGAAAACAGAAAAAATTAGAAAAGATTTATTGAAATAGGAGTAGGGACAAGGGACGAGGGACAAGGGACGAGAGAAAAAACTCGTCCCTCGTCCCTAACCCCTCGTCCCTGAAAAAAAGAAATGAACCGTTTAGACAGTATTGAAAAAACACAGATGAAGGAAGAAATTCCGAACTTTCAACCGGGCGACAACATTCGCGTCCACGTTCGGATCAAGGAAGGCGGCAAGGAGCGCTTGCAGGCATTTGAAGGCGTGGTGATCGCCCGCAAACACGGCGGTTCGCGCGAAACCGTCACGGTTCGCAAGATCAGCTTCGGTGTCGGTGTCGAGCGCATTTTCCCGATTCACGCAACCGTTATTGACCACATAGACGTTATCCGCCACGGAAAAGTCCGCCGCGCAAAACTCTATTATTTGCGAGACTTACGTGGAAAAGCGGCTCGTATCAAAGAGCGCGACACACGCAACAAAGCAAAGAAAGTCGTTGCCTAGGGCGATTTTGGATTTTAGATTGGCGATTTTGGATTTTATTGCCGGAGCATAACGATTGTTCGTTATGCTCCGGCGATGTTTTCGTTTTCAAAACTAATTGCGGCTCTCGTTCGCATCGTTAAAATTAGAAAACTTCGGAATAATTGAAAAGTACCGCCAGCGTCTCGCCGTCGCTTCCCGTTGAAATTCAAGTAATTCGATAGTTGAGGAAACGCCGGCGAGACGCCAGCGGAACAGCCGTCGAGACGACGGCGGTACTTCTTTCTAACTTTTTTGCCGATACAGATAACAGATAGATGATAGATAAAAACACGAAAAATCTATCAGTTATCATCTCTCATTTTTCATCTATTCCGAAGTTTTTTCGTTGTAATCGAGAAAATGAATTCAGAACTAAACAATCGCAAATCGCAAATTGAAAATCGCAAATTAACTATCGGCGTAGAATTTGAAAAACAAGCGCATTCTGAAGGTTTTCGCCTTGTTGCCGGAGTTGATGAAGTCGGGCGCGGTTGTCTCGCCGGCGCGGTCGTCGCGGCGGCGGTGATTTTGGATTTATCTAAACCTCTGCCCGAATTTCTTAACGATTCCAAGAAACTTTCCGCTAAAAAACGTGAAATTATCGCCGAAGAAATCAAGCAAAACGCTCTGGCATACGCCATCGGGCAGATCGAAGCTGACGAGATTGACCGCATAAATATCTTAGAAGCGACCAAAAAAGCGATGATCGCGGCTGTCGAAAAACTCTCATCGAAACCTGATTTTCTTTTAATTGACGCGCTCCAGCTCAAAGATCTGGACATTCCGCAAAAAGGAATCATCAAAGGCGACGCAACCAGCGCGTCAATCGCCGCCGCTTCCATTATTGCCAAAGTTTACCGCGATAATTTAATGTCCGAATTAGACAAAACCTATCCTGTTTACGGCTTTGCAAGGCACGCCGGCTACGGCACAAAAGCGCATTTTGAAGCTTTAAAAACTCACGGCGCGTGTCCGCTTCACCGCAAAAGCTTTCGCGGTGTTTTGTAGATTTATTTTCTATGATGAATCGTTTAATAAAATTATGATAAACATCTTCCGTGCGATGACTCAGATGACGTAATCCGGCAACGGCGCGGACTTGGTCAGGTAATTTAACTTTTTGTTGAATATTCTAATAATTAAGTGTATAAATAATTCCGCACATAAGGTTATTATCAGGAATGAATCTCGATAATACACGAAATTTGGTAGTTATCAAGATTCATTCCTGATAATAGACAAAAGTTG
>JBBRVS010000283.1:0-5937 GCA_038246645.1 Pyrinomonadales bacterium | reverse complement strand
CTGCGTCTAAGATTATGCCAAACCTGTCGCCTTTTTTTAATCTTTCAAGAGCTGATCGAACGTGCTGAAAACCGAATTTACTCGAGTTATTTTTTGTTCTCCCGCCATTTGATGAAAACGGCGGATTCATCAACAAACAGTCCGGGCGGATTTCCGGTGGCAGGTAATCGTCAATGAACTCAGCGTTGAAGGCGGTCGCCGAAATTCCCAAAACCCGCAACATCTCCCGGCGACGCGGATCAATCTCATTGGCAAAAATCTGATTTTTCGACCAAACTAACAGACTGCCCGTTCCGGCAGATGGTTCAAGTAATATTTCGTTCTTTTGATTATTCCCAGATACGACAAAAGAAAAGCAATCGCCGGCGGTGTTGAGAACTGTTGCCGGAGCGTTTGGTCGTGACTGCGCCAAGTTTGTGTCGGAAACCTGGCGGCAAGTGGTTTCAAGATTTCAGTAACAAATTTTTGCGGACTGCTGCTCTTATCTGCCTCAGGACTTTCCTTGTAATGCCTTTTAATCAAAAGATTCATCGCAGTTTCTGCAATCTCGTGGTAGATGTGCGGATCAAATAATTTAAGTTTTCCAATGGGTGTAATTAAAAGTGGGACACAGAAATATCAATAATTTTTGATGACGATTTTGACTGCTATATATTGTAGATAGATTTTTAAAAGCACAATATACAGCCCTAATTTTGTCAATTTTAAAGGTCTGTTGAATTTGGCGAAAAGTGTGTCCCACTTTTAATTACACCCTGTTCCAACATAGCTGTCGCACAAACTGATTAACTCGCGGTTATTTATGATAAAAATTTATATTTTCTAATCGGTCAATCAGCCTTTCCGCAATCGATTCCAGTGTTGAATTGGGTGATTCATCATTTCCGGTTAATTTGTTTTTTATCATTCGTGAATTACCAACCGCTTTTTTTTCAAGCGTCCTATCCAATCAATTTCAACTAATCTGTTTTATGTTTTTATTATTGTTTTGCACTATAGTAGGGGGAGTAGTAGTAGATGTAACAATAGTTAGTATTACGGCTAGAAATGTAGTGGCGGGTTTGACAAAGAGAGCGATTATAGTTATAAGAGATGTCATAGCTCGAATAGAAAGAACAATATCTATCCAAATTATGGCTCAAATTATACAGATTCAAAGTTTCAAGGGCGGGGTAGGGAAGACGACTACGGCGGTCAATCTGTCACACGCTTTTGCCAGAAAGGACAAAAAAGTATTGCTGATTGATCTCGATCATCAGGGAAACGCTACTAGCGGTTTAGGTTATGAAATGATTGAAACCACTCCCGCTCTGTATCACGTTTTGGTTGGTGACTTAAAATGGGAAGAAGCAACGGCAACGGTGCGGGAGAATTTAGACCTGCTGCCATCGAACAGAATGACGGCACTCGCCGAGGGCGCGATCTATCCGATGCTCTCGCGCGAAAGTGTCCTCAAACGGAAGATGGAAACTGCCGCCGGCGAATATGACATTATCGTTCTGGATTGTCCGGCAAGCCTCGGCATTCTTCACGTTAATGCCCTCTGTTTTGCCACACATATCGTTGTCCCGGTGCAAATCGGAATTTGGTCAGTTGACGGGCTTGAACAAATCTTCAGGTCAATGGAGGAAGTCGGAGCGGCAACCGGCAAAATGCCCGAAGTCTTGGGCGCACTGCTGACAATGGTTGACGAGCGTTATAAATTAACTGAAGAAGTCAGGGAACTGGTCAGTGCATCTTTCGACGGGCGGATGCTTCCGCCGATCAGAACCGATGCCGATCTGATGAACGCCCCGAAAAACCGCGAAACTATATTTGAATACAATCCAAATTCCAAAGGCGCGGCAGATTACGCCGATTTAGCCAAACATTTGCTTAAAAAACTGTGGGCGAAACCAAGCGATAAGGAGAAAAAGGAAAGTGCCAAAATCAAAAAAACCAAATAAACCCGGCGAAGAAAATCGGACTCCGTGGAGAACGCCCGTCAAACTGCCGGCGACCGCTGCGGTTGAGCCGATGAAATCGCTCTACTTTCAAAATAATTTGGTCGGCGATACAGCAGAGCCGCAAAATGAAGACGCGGCAGATGTTACGGGAAAAGTTTCCGCTCCCGCAAACACGGAAACTAAAAGTCCGTTTCAGGATACCCCGAATTCTCTGTTTGAAAGCAAAGCGGACGAACCGAAAAAACAGCTATTGACCGTTCCTGACAAAAGAAACATAAATAAAGAGTCAACATCGGGAACTAAAAAGCCCGAAGCCGAAAAAACACCGACTCGGATTGGTGAAGCGGAGTTTTTGAAGTTATTAAAAACGGAAAAGATGGACTTTTACTCTCTGGCGGAAATCCTGCGCGGGTCAAGTATGGCTTTATACTGCGTTTTATATTCAGCAAGTTTGGCGAAGGGGGAAAACCGCTGTCAGATTCGGCAAACCGAGCTAATGATGCGAGCCGGAATCAACAATCCGGCAACACTTTACAAACAAGAGCGGTGGTTGACCGTTCTCGGTCTGATTAACAAATCGGTGCGGCTCGGCAGTCACAGCGGCGCGTCTTATGAAGTTCGCCCGCTTGAAACATTGCCGCTGCCGAACTTTATTCTTGAACAGTTTGACGGTTATTTGTCTGAACTGGTCAAGTGAAATAGCAGCAATAAATTTTCACAGACAATTAAATTATCTGATATAACCTCAAGGAAGAAATTGATTTTTAACATTAATCTCTAAAAAATTCGGTTAAATTTTTGAGTTTCGCAACCCTGAATCAACAAGCCAATTCGGAAGCATTTGAGATACCTCTTTTTGACATACATTGCTCAGTGAGATGGTCTAATAAAAGTGGAGAAAAAACTCTCTATTGATAAAATGAGAGTATGAAAAGAAAATATGATGCTGATTTTAAGCGCAATGCCGTGCGAAAAGTTTTAGACGGGCAGCCGGCAGCGAGTGTCGCTCGTGAGTTAGGAATTGGAGACAATCTGATTTATAAGTGGAAAAAAGCCGTTTTGCAAAATGGGAACGGCAACCACAATGCGGCTGAATTGACTGAGATTGCGGCTTTGAAAAAACGTAATCGCGAGTTAGAGATGGAGATCGAAATCTTAAGCGACCCGCTTCGCGGTATCTTCGGGCGCGGAAGTTAAAACGCTATAAATTTATTGACGATGAAAGAAATAATTATCCGTTAAAGATGTTGTGCCGGGTGATGGAAGTTTCCACGAGCGGATATTATGCGCGACAGCGCAAACGGCTGACGATTGCGCCCAAAGCGAAACGCAAAACTTTGGCGCAGTTAGTCAAGAATTGTTATTTTGAAAATCGCCGACGCTATGGAGTGCGCCGAATTAAGGCATCATTAAATAAAGAAGGTGTCAAAATTGGTAAATTTCAAGTCCGCCAATTGATGAAAGAAGAAGGCTTAAAGGCGATTGGACCGAAGAAGTTTGTTCCCAAAACAACAGATTCCAAAGGGACGCTTGCATCACCTAACTTATTGAAAGGCATCCCTTTAGAAGAATGTGCGCCGACAAAAATTATCATCGGCGATATTACATATATTCCGCTGCAAAATGGCAGTTGGTGTTATTTGGCAATATGGCAGGATAAAGTTACGAGACGAATAATTGGTTGGAGTTTGAGCAACACGATGACAGCCGAATTAGTAATTTCAGCTTTGCAAAAGTCAATCAAAAAAGGGCTGGTTTTAGCCGGAGCGATAATTCATTCAGATCGGGGAAGTCAATATGCTTCCAAAGATTTTAGAGAATTGCTCAGAAAAAACGGATTTCGGCAAAGTATGAGTGGCAAAGGAAATTGGTATGACAACGCGCAAGCCGAGAGTTTCTTTTCGCGGTTCAAAGCGGAACTGATTGAAGGCGGAGCATTTGAAAATGTCGAAGAAGCCCGGTCAGAGATTTTTACTTATATTGAAGGCTACTACAATCGGGTCAGATTACATTCGGGATTAGGCTACAAAAGCCCAATGGAATTTGAGCAAGAATTGAAAATTAAAAATGGAGGAAAGATAGAGAGCTTTTTGTCTATTTAAACTTGACCATATCAGTTCATATCCTACTATTTATCCATATCTTTCATCTTTTTATCAACTCTCTACTGCTTTTTACTGTCGTTATCAAAGTTGAGGATATTTTTGACCAGGTAGCTAAAAATGGTGGTTTTATAGTAGCGGATGATGTTGTAAAAAAATATAACAAACAAGCCATATCTCTGTATGGGAAAAAAGCCCCTTATCCAATAGGTATTCAATCACTGCTAAAAGGAGAGAACGAAGTTCTTAGTAATCTAAGAGTTCAGGTATATATCTCGTTACTCATTCATGAGTTAATTCACCGTGCAGGTATTAGTGGGCATGAGCGTTTTGGTAGAGAAGCTTTTAATGCTCTAAGTGCTGAGGATCAAAAGTTAAATCCTTTACCCAAGAAAAAAAGTGAGTATGAAAGCTATTTTACAAATAGGTTTAATGAAAATTGCTCTTATAATCCATATGTAACTAAATAAAAAATAAGGAGGAATTATGAAACTAACCGGAATTTCAATACTGTCATTAATGTTACTGTTTTTTACACACTCGGTTTTTTCACAGGAACCGGATTGGCTGGTAAAAATTAAGAATATTAAACCGCTTGTTTCAACCCGTGAAGATGTAATCAAGATGTTCGGAGAACCTTTGGAAAAGGAAAGAATAAGTTATGGAAAATATTATGATTTTAAAGATGGAAGAATGAACGTAATTTACGCAACAGGACTTTGTGTAACCAAGTTAGAGGACGGAAAGGAAAATGTATATGGATGGAATGTACCTGAATGGACTGTAATTGATGTTAGTTTTACTCCAAAAAAGAGAATAAATCCTAAAAAATTGAATATCAATCTGGACGAATTTGAAAAAGAAGAAGTCTGGGATGTTCCGGGATCATTTGAATACCTCAATAATGAATTAGGTATTTATGCTAACATTTATAAGGGAAAACTAGAAACAATTTCATTTTATCCCGCCAAAAAGTATGATTATTTACAATGTAAATAATTTCTAATATTTAAGCATCAGATGTTCGTTTGAACAAAGTCATTTCCGAAACCGACAGCACGGGCAGAAAACTGAAAACCTTCGTTCCGGCAAACGGGACGACTCTGGCAACTCAAGCTCTTTATTACCATACCCAACCGGCAACCGAATCTTTGACATTTAATCACACGGACGCATCGGGGACGGGAGTTCAGCAGACGACGGCAAGCGTCGTGTTGATCGGCAATACGACGACATCCAGAACGGGCGAATATTCACCGATGGGCAGAAATCTTGCCAGTATCGGACCTTATATCACCTTAAACACCTACCAGGAACCGGGCGAAGGCGGAATGAATATGTTCGGCTCGGGCGAAGGCTATCGTCCTGGACAGAATACTTACACAATAGACGGTTTAAGCGTATCGGCATCGCAGTTTATGCTGGAGATCAATTCGGGCAGAATCGGCGGAATGTTCGGATTGATGGAAATGGCGGCGCGGATGTCAGCCCAACCGCCAAGACTGCGAAATTTGCAAGTCGGAAATCGATTTTTTGATCCGACAATAAGAGGAGCAAATCTGGCAATCGATGAGGCGTTAGAAGAGGGATTGCCCATAATTAGAAATATCGTAATTAATGATTTGTGGTCGGCTTTGTCGGCTTTGCTGACGATTCAGACGCGGAATCAAAAGGAAACTCAAAAATCTAAGAAAGATACTGAAATAAATAATAAAAATTTATTAGACTCCATAAATAAGTGTATTGATAGTATCAGTAGATCCAAATTTTAATAAATATCAGCAATTTGCTGAAAATCTTTGAAATAGGAAATATCAAAAATGTAGATTTTTTGCTCAATTTTTGGAAAATTTGACAAGTTTTCTTTTAGATTCTTGAAAAATTGGCTG
>JBBRVS010000282.1:0-5951 GCA_038246645.1 Pyrinomonadales bacterium | reverse complement strand
ATCTGTGGATAAGTTTCTTCTTTATAATCATTTACGCCCTTGCTGACGCGCGGGCTTCCGCCATTTGTGTTTGAAACTCTAAAAGCGGCAATTTCGTCTTTTCCGCCGACAACCGCTTCGCCGCGTTCGTTGATCAGGACAAATTGCGCGTCCGTTATATCGTGTTCAAATTTCGCCTTGCGTTCGCCGCTTTTTGCATCAATCGTGATTAGATCGTCTTTATCGGCAATAAGAATCGTGTATAAATCGGCAAAAACGAAATTCGTCAAACCTTTGTCCGCGCCTTTGAAACGCCACAAACGTTTTCCGGTTTTCGTATCAATCGCCGAAACGCCGAACGGACCGTTTTTTTTGATTTCGCCCGTTCGGATATTTGTAAATTGTCCGCCTGTGCGAACATATAAAACGTCTCCGAGAACAGCCATTTCCGGCGTTTCGCCCAGATCGTCGGCTTTCCAGTTTATTTCGCCCGATTTACGATCAACCGCGCGGATTTTTCCGCGTCCCGAAATATAAACATTTTTTTCATCAAAAACCGGATCTGCATCAGTTAGAGCGAGATCGTCTTCATTGATACCGAATTCTTCGCGCATAAATTCTTTCCCGGTTCGCGCTTCATACGCGGTCGCGCCTTCGTAGAAAAGATAAAGTTTGCCGTCCAAAATCAAAGGCGCACGGTAATTGTCCAAAGTATGCGGAACTTCGCCCGGATTTTCGCCGAATTGCGCGGGCATCAGTTCGACATCTGAATCGAGTTCTTTTTTCCAGAGCTGTTCGCCGTCCGAAAGCCTTAAAACGTGAATCTGCGGCGAGCGTTTGAATTCTTCGCCCGGTTTGCCGACCGCTTTTTTAACTAAAACGACGGCAAGCAAATCTTGTTCGGGTTCAACCGCTAATTGCATTACATCACCTTTGATTTTATCGCTTCTCCAGATCGAATTTCCGGTTAAAAGATCAATCGCTTCGAGCCTTGATTTTTTGCCTTCATCGAGCGAAATCAAGATCAAATCCGTTCCCGGAATTTGTGTAATAGAAGTTTCATCCAAACCGCGATGCCCGCGCCGCCACAATCTCTGACCATTTTCGCCGTCAATTGCATAAATCGAATTATCCGTTCCCGCAAGCAAAATGCCGAAATCGGTTGTTTGATAAAAACGGATTTTCCCGTCAAGATTTGCTTGCCAAGAAGTTTGCGCGTCGGAGTTTGCCGCGAAAAGGCATAAAAAACACAAAAGTAAAACTAAAACTTTCATAAGTTTATTTTAGCTTTTAATTAAAACGATTGGAAATCCGACCAAAATTAAAATATAACAACCGTTTAATAAGCGGTCTTTGACTCAATACCTTCGCCAAAATCAGATGTTCAAAATGAATTTTTGATATTGATTTTATTAGCTTTGTAAATGTAACAAAACACAATGGATATAATTAAAATACGTTCTGCATTTTCCATAAACCTTTTTAATTATCCGCACATTTTTTGTGGGTTTTAAAGCCTCTTTGTTTTCAACAATTATGATTTTACAATTCTTCAAAAATTGGCGAAGGTATTGTGACTGCGACAGATATTTGAGAAATCGCGGTCAAAGACCGCTTTCTAAACCATTTGATTGAATTTGATTGAATTTTTTCTGAAAAAGATTTTGAGAAATTGCAATTTTACTCGATTCGATAAGCCTTCGTTTTCCAAACCACAACCACCACGCCGCCCAATTGATTACCGATCGAACGCAAGCCGGAATCGAGCTTTTGATATTCATTCGTGCCGCGCCGGACGTTTGTCGTCGGTTGACTTCGGTAAGCGGAATCATACCAAACGCCGTCTCTTTGATTAAATGTTTTTCCGCTGATCTGCCGCCCGCTGCTTAAACTTGCGCCTTGTGCCGTTTTATTGTCAGTGTCGTCTTTCATTCTTTCACCGCCGCTGCGTTCGGTCAGGATTTCATTTTTTTTATTTCTCGGTTCATCAGTCCTCTTTGCCGAAACGGAGGCAGGTTTCGGAGCCGGTTGAGATTCCGCGATAATCGGTGATTGCCTTTTATCTTCAGCTTCCGGTTGATTTAAAGTTACGCTGTCTGCCGGCGGAGTTTCTTCTCTCGATACGGCTGAATCTAAATCACTTTCATCACGCGATTGATTTGCCGGAGTTGACTCCATGGGCATTTGTTTTTTGTCCGCAGCTTTATCCTGAGCCGGATTATTACTCAAAATTTCGGGCGAGCTTTGCGGCGATATATTTGCCGCCGAATTACTGTTTGCCGCCGTATTGCTTGCCGCGCTGTCGGCGGTTGCAGTCATCGGTTCGCTTTGAACGGGCGCACTTCTTGCGCGGTCTATCGAATTGGTATTTGAGCTGGCAACTTCCGAATTTAGCCCGGTAAAATTCTGCAACACGATAAATGCGGTAAGTCCCGTAAAAGCAAGAACTAACGCGCCCATCGTATATGCCAGATTCGGAAAGGCGAAAAATTTTCGATACCAGGGTGCAATGGCGGGCGCAATTACTGCGGCTTTTTCTTCATGAGCCGTTTCAACTTCGTTTTCACCGCTGAGCAAAATCAATCCCGACAGATTTTTTCGACACGAATCGCAGTCCGCGAAATGCGCCGTCAGTCGCTGTTTTGCCTTTTCGGGCAGAGCGTTTTCGGCAAATGCGGAAATTTCGTCTGCGTCGAGATGCGCCGCATCAAGCGGATTATTTGCCGAAATATCGGCATCGCTTTTCGGCATCCGGCGAAGCAGAGCATCAATTTCTTTGTCGAAGTCTAATTCCATCTAATTCTATTTCAAATTCCAGATTTCAAATTTCAAATTTAAGACAGCTTGTATTTTCAGTAATTTACAAAAATCAAAACGGTATAATTTCTACCTAAAAAGCATATAAATAAAAAAACGTAAATCTCAAAATTTATTCGCAAAAAATACAGCTTTTTCACGTCCTTAACGGTTTTACCCGTTTTACCTGACCAACTAAAGAACGCCCGAACGAAAAAATTCTTGCACCAATACTGAAAATAATAAAAGATTAAACAATTTTTCCATATTGATGCCGAGTTTTGATGCCGTTTCCGCCAAGTTTCGTTTGACCTCATTTTCGTCCCAGCCGTGTTTTTCCCGTAAATTTTTCTCGACCAGTTTTCTGATTTCGGTCTGGACGCGGACGATTTTGCGGCTCGCGGTCGCTTCGTGAAAACCGAGTGCCGCGCCGATGTCTTTTAGCTTTAAATCGTCGAAATAATAGAGTTTCAGGATCAGACGGTCTTCCGCATCGAGTTCGGTAACGGCTTGTTTTAAGGCGAGAGCGAGGTCTTTTTGCGCTTCTTCTTCACTGTAAATTTCTTCCGGCGTTTCGCTCAGGGAAACGACCGATTTAAAGTCCGAGTTTTCCGAAGAATCCTGCGCCAAAACCTCGAATTCGCGGTCGTCTTCGGTTTGAACGAGGCGTTTCATCTTGCGAAATTCGTCAATCGCCAGCTGATTCGTCACGGCGCGAAGCCAGCCGCCCAAACTTCCGCGCCCCGAATAATAGGCGAGTTTGGTCTTTTTTTTGCCTTCTTTATCGGTTCGCAAACCGTGAAGTTCCGCCCAGATCGAACTTGCCAGGTCTTCCGCGTCTTCCTTGTTTTTGCAGAAATTATACGCCGCGCTCTTGACGGTCGAATCGAAATTTTTGACCAGATCATTCCAAGCCGAATCAACGCCTTTTTCGCAGGCGATTATCAAACACAGATCATCGGCGCGGATTCCTTCGATAAATTCTTTTATTTCGGAATGTCCGGCATTTTCATCATCGCGCAAAACATATTTTTCGACAGATAAAGCAACACGCCCGAAAATTTCCGAAAGCGAAAGTTCGCGCGAATTTTCAGCCCGCGCAAGCATTTGCGCGACCGATTCTTCGATCCTTTTATGATGTTTTTCGGCAATGGAAACCATTCGAGAATTGAAAGCAGTTTAACACTGAAGTAAAAAAGTGAAAAAGTGAAAAGGTGAAAAAGTGAAAAAATATTTTTTCTTGAAGCTAAAGTTTATTTTATTTAATTCTACTTTATTTAACCGAAGTTTTTATTGTGAATAAAAATCTGTAAATTCACAAAACAATACTTTTTCACTTTTTCACTTTTTCACTTTTAAAACTCGCATTATAGACATTATCGCGCTGCGGAAAATGAAAAACCATCCCGACGATGCCGAGCGAGATAAAGATAAAAAAGTATTGATAGGAAAAAGCAAAAGCCAGAAACAGACCGATCAGCGTAATTGATTCGCTCAGAGCGCAGCCGATAATCATTCCCGTTTGCACGAGCGCAGGTCGCTGCTCTTCGATGGCGCGGTCAATAAATCTTTTTCGCAGGAAGATCGAAAGAACCAGATTCGCAACGCCGAGCAGCGCAAAACCCAAAATAACCGGCGGATTGTCGCCTAAAAAGGATTTTGTAAAATCGAATTTAAAAAGCTCCGGTTTGGCAAGATAGATCACGACGAAAAACATAAACTGCGTCATAAAAAGCGCAAACCAGATAATCATCAAAATTCGATAAGTCTGTTCGGCGGATGTGTTTTGATTCGGCATAAGTTGTTAAAGTTTGAAAAATGAATTTTTTATAACAAAATAATAGTATTTTACGGAACAAATGCAAAATTTCGGCGTCTAAAAATATTATGAGAAAAATTATGATTCTGTTTTCGCTGATCGCGCTTTTTTGTTTTTCCCAGACAAACTCTGCACAAAATAAAGAAGAAAAAATTATCAAAGGCGGAATTGTCAATGGAAAAGCCGTTTCTCTGCCGCCGCCGGATTATCCGAAGGAAGCGGAAAACGCTTGTGCGGGCGGGAAAGTCGAAGTCGAAATTTTGATCGGCGAAGACGGAAATGTGATTTCCGCCAAAGCGATTTCGGGCGATGAACTCTTGCAAAAACCGGGAATCGAAGCGGCGAAAAAAGCAAAATTTCGTCCGACCGAAAGTGCTACGCCGGTTAAAGTGCGCGGGATTCTCGTTTATAATTTCGACTCGAAAGTTAAATGTATTACCGCCGGAATTGTAAATAAAAAGGCTGTAAATCTTCCTAAACCAAACGCGGCAAATATAATTCATCCGAAACATTTGCAGATTAAAAAAGATGAAATCGTGGCAGTTCAGGTTGTCGTTGATTTTGAGGGTAATGTTATTTATGCAGATGCAATTGCAGGTCATCCAGCACTTCGCAATATTTGTGAAAGTTCAGCGCGTCAAACAAAATTTAAGCCGCTAACTTATACGGGTGCGCCGGTTAAAGTTAAAGCATTGCTTGCCTATAAATTTAAGCCTGACGGAACGGTTGAAACCGATATTGAAAGAGATGATAAAGATGTTATCGGAACGCCGATTGAATTGGTAAAACCGCCACCTGTATCTTGTAATTGTAAATTCGGCGAAAATCCGAGCGTTTTAGTTGAGGCGAAAATTGATGAAAAAAGAAATGTTATTGAAGCAAAAGCTGTTAGCGGTCATCCAATTCTTAAATCTATAAGCGAAAAAGCGGCGTTAGAATCAAAATTTCTCCCGACAAATATCAAAGCAAAGATAATAATCAAATATAATTTTGATTCAACAGGTAAATGGTATGCAAAATTCTCTGATATTGAGATCAAAAAAGTTAAAATTGAGCAGTAGAAAATAAATCACCGCAAATGTTTTCGCAAAAATGAGATTATTTTATAACCGTCGAGATAAACCCAGGGTTTTTCGCCGAGCGTGTAATGTCCGCACGGGATGACGACTTCATCGTGTTTGACTCCGGTGCGGCGCAGTTCGTCCATCATTTGGCGCGAGAGATCGATCGGGAAGGTCAGGTCATAAAGCGTGTAAATATAGCGTTGCGGGCGCGGTTTGCTTTTGGCGAGTTTGTCCATATAAGCCATCGGCGAGATCGGCAGCCAGAATTCGCGCAAATCTTCGAGAGAGACGTT
>JBBRVS010000281.1:0-5958 GCA_038246645.1 Pyrinomonadales bacterium | reverse complement strand
GCGAATAAATATGACGGATTATCGGCGTTTATCGGATTCGCGGGTTTAACGAAAATCCAATCGAGTTTGTATTTTCCGATAAAACCGATCGGGCGTTTGACCTGATAAGTCGTGATAAATCCGAGTCTTCCGCGCTCGTTCGAGTTTGAAAGACGTTTTCCCTTGTCGCTCATCGAACGCGCCGAATCGCCGCGAAAATCAAATGCGCCGCCGTCGGCAAAACGAAAATCCTCGAGCGTCGAAAAGAATTTTCTTTCAGGATTCGGCGAGATAAACGGAAGGCTTTTGACGGTCGGATCGGCGTGTTTTCGCCCGAATGTAATCGCGGTCAGGGCAAAATCTTCGAGAAAACCGATACCGAAAATTAAAGTAATTCCCTGTTTTATCCAGAATTTCGGGTTGCCGAAGCGTTTCGTCAATTCGCGGCTAAACGAAGTCGGCGTTAAATCCGAGGTCGAAGTGTTCATATCGCCCGCCAGGATTACCGGATGGCGAATTTCCTTGATTTTCTCAAGCAATTCTTCCAACTGTTTATGCCGATGAGCGGGTTTCGTGCGGTTTTCCAGATGCGTTGCGGCGATAGTCACGCGCCCTTCTGGAAAACGCGAATCGGCAATTTCGGCAATCAAGGTGGTGCGTCCGCCGCGCCGTACTTCGGGCAGAATCTTTTCCAGAAAAACTCTTTTGGAAAGTTCCCTTTTCCCTTTTTCCAGAAGGCTCGCGCCTTTTTTCTCATCTTTATACCAATCATACGGCTGATGCTCGAACGGTATGAGCCGGACATTTTCCAAAGGAAACCGGCTCAGAATAGCAACACCTTGCAGACCCTTGTAACGATTTGGGTCAACCGCGATCAATTCCAAAACTTTCCTTTCGCTGTCATCTTCGGCTTTGATGTTCTCTTTGATTTGAATCGGGCTGAGTTCGACAAACTGCACGCCGAAGGCATAATTCATTCCTAATCTTTCGGCTAGATCAGCGGCAACATGGCGGTAATCCGTGCGTTTCACGCCCCAATCAACTTCGTTTAAAACAATCACATCGGCTTCTCTGAGCAGTGCCGCCTGCTCCAGAATCTCGCGCCGCTTTTTGCTATCGGGCGGAAATCTTTCGTTATCGAGCAACCCCAGCAATTCTTTTTCGTCTTTGAAAACGGCTTCGATCGCCTCGAATTCCAAACCGCGTTCGATATTCCAATGCACGACACGCAAAAATTCGCCGAGCTGCGCCGATCTGGTCAAACGCAGAGATGCATTGCTCCGAACCGAATTGTTGACCAAAGGCTTTGTTAATAAAAGATTTAGCTTGGTTTCGAGAGAACGCGAAAGTTTTTCATTATCGTAGAGCTGTTTTAATTCGGTGTAGGAAAAAAGTTCGGGAGCATTCGAAGTGTCGGCATTTGCGGAGATGAATAAACTGCCGAAGAGGAACAGCCATAGAAAAATTTTCACCCGATATTTTTCGCCTTTTTTGACGCTCATAATTTTTTTTAATTCTTAACTGTTTATGACTTTGAGAAAACCCAAAAACAAAAAACTCCCCTCCTTAGAAAAGGAGGGGCAGAGCGGTGGTTGTATAAGCCGATCTTTCTTGAATCATAAACGCATCAACCACCCTGCCCTGCGGGCATCCATCCTTTTCTAAGGAGGGAAATTTATTGACCTCATCAGTTACATTAATTTTAAGAATACGAGACTTAAAGGAGATTTTCTTATGAAAAAAAATCATAGATGCGGAAAATAGTAAAATCAACCTGCTTAAGACGAATTTAACATAAATTCAATGTCCGAAAAATTCATCTTCCGACCGCATTTGCCATTCGCATAAAATCAGCGACCACAGCACGAATCTCGCCGTAGCTGTAATCTTCGCCCAGAAATTCCTTGATCGGCGAAATTCCCTGTTCGGCATTGAGTTCGATAATTGCATTTCTGATCGTTTCGATTTTTTCCGGCGCGACGATTTCTTCGAGTTTTATTTCGCCGGACGGGATAAATCTGACCAGATGCGTTTCAATCGTGCTGACGGCTAGTTCACGCTTTCGGGCGATTTCTTCGATTGATGCGCCCGATTTAAACATTTTCAGCGAGATCGTATAAGTGTCTTCCCCTTTTTCGTTTCGTTTCGTGCGCGTTTTCGGCTGGCGTTTCGGCGTTTTCAGATCAATACGCGATTTTAAGTTATGGATGTCGCAATAATCCGTAATATTTTCCAGAAAATCCGCGCCGTATTTCTGCATTTTCAGATCGCCGACACCGGAAATTTTCAGCATTTCCGTAGTATTATGCGGCAGATAGGTCGCCATTTCGATCAAGGTCGCATCGGAAAAAATAACATACGGCGGCACATTTTCGCCGCGGGCAAACGTCGTCCGCAGAGTCTTTAATTCATCAAAAAGTTCCTTGATATACGGATGCGAAACATCCGAGACGAGCGAAGATTTTTTTGTTTTTTCTTCTTTTTCGGTAACTTTGAAAAGCTCGACCGGTTGGTTTCCCTTTAAAACATCAAGACTTTTTTCGGTAAAAATGATTGTCGGAAACTGCCCTTCGGTTTGCGCCAGAAAACCCTGAGAGATCAAATCCTTAAAATAATCAAACCAATTTTCCTTTGAAACATCCGCGCCGATGCCGTAAGTTTTCAAATTTTTGTGCGAATCCCAGATTTTCTGCGATTTCGAGCCGCGCAGGAAATCGATCAAATACGTCAAACCCATCCTTTGCCCGGTGCGGGCGACCGCGCTCAGAGCCTTTTGCGCGATGATCGTGCCGTCGAATTTTTCAAAAGTCTTCTGGCAATTATCGCAATTATTGCAGTCTTCCGTAAAATCTTCATCAAAATAACGAAGCAAAAACTTGCGCCGGCAGATTTTCATATCGCCGTATTCGCCCATTTGATTGAGCTTTTTGAGCATTATGTCGGTCTGCGATTTGTTGCCTTCAACTTCGGCAAACCCTTTTAATTTAACGACATCCGCCCAACTGAAAAAAAGCAGCGCGTGGCTTTCGAGTCCGTCGCGTCCGGCTCTGCCCGTTTCCTGATAATAACTTTCGACGTTTTTCGGCAGATCGGTGTGAACGACAAAACGGACATTAGATTTATCAATTCCCATTCCGAAGGCAATGGTTGCGACAATGATTTTTACTTCGTCGTTTAAGAATAATTCCTGATTTTTCTCGCGAGTTTCTTTAGATAATCCGGCGTGATACGGCAGAGCGGAAAAACCTTCGTCGCGCAGATCCCACGCCATACTTTCCGCCGAAGCGCGGCTCAGGCAATAAACGATTCCGCTTTCCTCGCGCCGCTCTTCGAGAAAATCAAGCAGACGCGCAAAGGAATTTCGCTTCGGTTCGACCGAATAATGGATATTCGGACGATTAAAACTCGAAATAAAAAGCTCGGCGTGTTTAATATCCAAACGCTCGAAAATATCTTGGCGAACGAGCCGGTCGGCGGTTGCCGTGAGCGCAATGACGGGAATTTCAGGAAAATATTTTTTTAATTTGCCGAGCTGAATATATTCGGGGCGAAAATCGTGTCCCCAACTCGAAATACAATGCGCTTCATCAATCGCAAAGAGCGAAACATTGATGGATTCGAGAAACTCGATAAACTGTTCGCCCGATTGCAGAAGACGCTCCGGCGCAACATAGAGCAGTTTTAATTCGCCGCTTCTAACCCTTTGAAAAACCTCGGTCTGCTCGCGCGAAGTTTGCGAAGAATTCAAAAACGCGGCATTCACGCCGTTTGAAATAAGCGCATCAACCTGATCTTTCATCAGCGCGATCAAGGGCGAAACAACGAGCGTCAAACCGTCATTCATCAACGCCGGAATCTGATAACAGAGCGATTTCCCGCCGCCCGTCGGCATCAGAACGACCGCATCTTTTTTCTGCAGAACGCATTCAATCGCCGCTTCCTGATTCATCCGAAACGAATCATAGCCGAATTGATGTTTGAGAATTTCCTTTGCTTTTGTGATGTTCATTATTATTTTTCTGACCGGAGCGCGAAGCGGACTGGAGCGTATGCGTCCCCGCTTGCTATGAGCGCGATAGCGCGAAAAAGCCTCTGCTTAGAAAAAAGTTAATTTCTAAATAAAATCTTTTGCATTCTCGCGAAAAAGCTTCTGCTTAGAATAAACTCGAATCCTCTCAAACGCTGTTTGCGTCTTTTCAGACGCATGCAACCGGGACGGATTGCGCTCCAGTCCGCCTCGCGCTTCGGTCATTTTTCTTTTTTATAAAAAGTACTCGAAAACTTCCAGTTTTCCGGTTTCTCGCAAAATCCGGCTTTGACCGGATTATTTTCTATATATTCTACGACATTTACAAAATGTTTTCGATTGCGAATGTAGCGGTCAAAAGGTTCGTGCTGCCAAAACTGACCTTTGCGGTTCAAAATTTTATTCGCTTCGTGAGCCGTGTAAGATTTTATCGAATGCGCGATTTCTCTTAATTCTACATTTTCAAGCGGCGTTGCTAAAAAATGTATATGATTCGGCATTATTACCCAAGCAATTAAATGATATTTCTTTTCGTGATGAAAAAGCAGACTCTTTTGCGTCATCTCAGCTATGCGCTCATCATTAAAAAAACATTCGCCAAATCCTTTATCCAAAAAATTTTCAACATTTTTGCGAAAAGTTATCATTCCTTTTTCGCCTTGATCTTTCGTATCTTCACGCCATTTTTCAACAACTTCTTGCGGCAAAGAATCATATAAACGAAAAGTAAAAAACTGCGCTATTTCGCCGCCGTCAAAATGCGGAATGTAGCCGCGATCATACCAACCCAAATTCGAATGAAAACCTTTCGGCTGAAATCTGTAATCCGTAGGCATAATTTTTCTCTAAAATGACCGGAGCGCGAAGCGGACTGGAGCGCAATCCGTCCCGGTTGCAATGAGCGCGTGAGCGCGAAAAAGCCTGTGCATTGAATAAACTTGATTTCCAATCAAACGTCGTTCCGCCGCTTACGCAACGGTTGCGAGCGGGGACGCTTCGCGCTCCAGTCCGCTTCGCGCTCCAGTCGGTCTTTTTTATAATTTTCGATACATTATATAAGCGTTCGTCAGACCGTTTTCTCTATGCCGAAAGGCTTCGGGAATTTCGCCGATGATTTCAAAACCCAGACTTTTCCAGAGATTTACCGCCTTTTCGTTGCTTTTGACGACGAAATTAAACTGCATCGCGTGAAAACCTAATTTCTTGGCTTCTTCAATGGAATGCTCGCCCATCAATCTGCCGACGCCTTTTCTTCGTGCTTCGGGCGCAACCATATAACTTCCGTTGGCAATGTGCGCTCCCAATCCGATCTGATTCGGTTTGATATAAAATGTGCCGAGAATTTTTTCATTTTCATCAACGGCGACGAAAGTGTGTTTGTCAGGACTGCACCAATCTTCCAGCGCAAATTCGCACGGCGTATCGAGCGCAAATGTAAAAGAATCGCCCTGAGAAATCACGTATTCGATAATTTTCCAGATTTCTTCTTTATCTTTTTCTTCGTATTTTCTGATTAAAACCATTTTCTAAATATTAGTGAAATTATGATTTGTTAAAGAGTTCGAGTGCTTTGTTTCGCTGAGATAACCAAATTCCTAAAGCAATACAACCCGCAACAATAGCCAAAAACATTATTCCTAACATTGCCAACATACCAAAAAATCCGTATGCGTCAGGGTCTTTTGTTTGTTCTCCGAAATATACCGACAAACAAAGAGCACTAAGTGCTAAAACAAACAAAATTGCACTTATACAAGCCCATATTTGGATAGTTTTTCTTTTATTCATCCTATATTTTCGCAATCTGCTTAAATTTCGATGCGAGTTTCGGAATAAATTCTTTCGGTGCATCAATCGCGCCTTTGATGTGGCGGTGATTCGTAAAATGTCCGGCGACGTAAACGCCCGCGACGTTTGTTTCAAAGGTTTCTTCCGAATAAACCGGAACTTCG
>JBBRVS010000280.1:0-5961 GCA_038246645.1 Pyrinomonadales bacterium | reverse complement strand
TTAATAGTCCGTAAACTAAATTTTCGAGTGTTTGGAGTCCTGCCTTTAGGCGGCTTTTTCCGCCGCGCTTCGCTGGCGGATGCCGCGTAAACGCGGGACTCCAAACTTTTTTCAAACGCCTTAAAACTTAATTTACAAACTATTAATAGTCCGGAACTTAATGTTCGAGTGTTTTTTGAATCTGAAATTTGAAATTTGAAATCGGATTAATCGTAATTGAGAGCTTCGACCGCATCGAGCCGCGCCGCTTTCATCGCCGGATAGAGTGCGCCGAGTGCGCCGCCGATCAAGCCGACGATAAACGTCAAAAGCAAAATAAACGGGTCAATTTCGACTTCGATGGTGATAATTTTTGTTAAAACAAACCGTAAAATTACGGTCAGAAGTATTCCGCTGATAATGCCGCAAAAGCTGATCAGAAGTGCTTCCTGAGCGATAATCCAGCCGATCTTCGGGTTGGACATTCCCAGGGATTTCATAATGCCGATCTGCCGCGTGCGTTCGGTCACGGTCGTGTACATCGTCAATAAAATAACGAGCGCGGAAATGACCGCCGCCACGCCGATTATCACATTAAGAAAAATATTCATCGCCGGAAAACCCTGCATATAAAGTTCTTCGAGCTGCGATGTGAGCAAAATCTGATTGTCCGGAAAGCTCTGATGCAGTTTTTCGGCAACCTGTTCGGGCGCAAAACCGGATTTTACTTTAATTAAAAACGAAGAAACTTTTGTTTCATCGCCGACGAGCTGATTCTGCATCGTTTGCAACGGAATTTTGACACGCGCTCCGGCGGCGGGTTCATAACTGCCGACGATCGTAAAATCGCGCTCGTACATATTGAGTTTGTCGCCGATCTTTAATTTTTTCTGCGTTTGAAAGCCCGTATCAATAATCGCTTCGTCGGAGTTCGGCGCAAAGGCGCGACCTTCTTTGATCGAAATTCCGACGACTTTTGAATATTCATCGAAATGTATGCCGTCAATCAGACGGCTTCCGGTGTTGCTGCCCGATTGTTCGCCGCTTGTTTTAACGGTGTTTTGACCAAGCGGAACAACCCGTTCAACGCCTTCGATGCGGGCAATCGCTTCTTTTTCCGCCATCGGCAACAGAAGCGAATCGGCACTGATAATGCTCGAACCCGAACCGCTGAAAATTATTTCCGCGCCGACATTTCCCTCGCGTTCGGCGCGTTCGCGCATCGTCCCGTTTGCCATTCCGATAGTAAAAACGATCAGCAAAACCCCGATGGCAATGCCTAAAACGCTGACAATCGTCCGCGCCGGTCGGTGTAACATATTTGAAAAAACGAGATTATCCATATTTCTAAAAACATTAATGATTGAATATTTACCTTCGCCTGTCAATTTAGCGGCAATTGCGAGTTATCAATTATAAAAAGAACTTCATTTCAAAAATTTTTGAATTTGTAAAAAGATATCCGCTGAGGTTTGCCTGTAAATTGATTTATATCTTACAGTTTGAACGTGAATTTGCAATATATTTCAAATAAAAAAGTCCGCCTCTTGAAAAAGGAAGCGGACTTTTGTTGCCGGTCAAGGCTTTATCTTTTCTTATCTAGAAGATAAAGCGGAAACCGAATCGAACCGAACGCGGAAGTTGGAAAGCGTTCGGTTGATTATATCGCGCATCGGTTTTAAATGATGCACAGCTTGAAGTTCCATTAGCTCCGCAAGTGCTTAATCCGGCATTACCGCGTCGGTTTAATTCCTGAATAGTGCCGGATAAACCGCCGCTGAAAATCTGCTGAATAAATGCAGTTTCACTTGTTACTCCCGGGAAAAACTGTTGGATTGCCGGAGCAGCCAGATCGCCCGTAAAGATCGTTGCAAAACGGTTAGTTACATTATGTTCGTTGAATGCATTAAGTACATCCAGATCAAACGCCATTGTATAACGCGCATCACGACCGAATCTGTATTTGTGTGTAACTGCAAAATCGGTTTGTGTGTAAGTGTCCGTTCTGCCGAGATCGCAGCGTCCGAAAAGAAAGGTGTTCGCGCTGTATGCGCTAACCGCAGTCGAGATCGGCGTTCCGCTCAGGGCTGAAACGAAAGTTTTGAATTCCGTTGTATTAACTTTGCTTCCGCCCCAATCGAAATTATATCCGCCGTTAAATTTGAAAACGTGCGGACGATCCGTGGCGAGTCTGCCGTTGTCCGGTTCGCCGTCAGCCGTAAATCCTAAGAATGGAATATCGAAGAAACGATTGACATTCGGCGAAGAACGTCCGTTTTCATCCGAACTTGCCAAACCCGAATAATTTCCGAAAAGACGGCTGTATGTGTAACTCGTATTGATAAAGAAGTTATTTGCAAAACGTCTTTGAGCTTTGAATTCTATAGCATCATATTTACGTTCGGCTTTCGGTATTGCCGGAACGCCCGGCAGAAGCGGCGTGGCGACGATTCCGTAGCCCGGATTGGCAATAAAGAAAAGTTCATTCTGATTCGCATCAAAAATTCCCACGTCTTCGATGGTGCGGTCAATTTGTTTATGCACGAACCGCGCACCGACAACCCAATTTCCGCCGACTTCAAATTCCGTTCCGAGATCAAGCGAACTTTCGCGTGCCGCTTTTAGATCGGGATCAACGCGATTGTCCGAAGGATCGTTGGAAGGAACCCGCAGGTCAACATCCAAAACCTGATTGTTTAAGATATAGTTTCGCGTATAGAAAGTGTAATCGGGATTTGTTGCCAGAAGCGGAACATAGATTCTGCGGAGAATATTTCCGCCGAACGAGCCGCGCGGCAATTCATATTTGAAACGGTCATAAAACCAACCGTATCCGCCGTAAACTTTCCATTTTCCGTTTCCGAGAACGTCAAAAGCCGCTCCGATGCGCGGTGCGGGTTTGTCGCCCCAACCGAAGACAATCGGAACGCCTGTTGCTGAAAATGACGGAACATCTTCTTTTTCAATGCGGAATCCCGGATTGATCGTTAAACGTCCGATCGTCCAGCTATCTTGAACATAAAGTGCCTGACTCTTGCTCGAAGTATTACCGAATGCTCCGAAATACTGGAGATAAGCATATCCGATTTCTCCCGGTCCGCCGCCGACTCCTCTTGATGTCGAATTATAAAAGATGCGGATTTCGCCTTTATCACCGATATTCGCATAACCGTTTAATACATCATTGCT
This sequence comes from Pyrinomonadales bacterium, assembly GCA_038246645.1. GTDB lineage: Bacteria > Acidobacteriota > Blastocatellia > Pyrinomonadales > Pyrinomonadaceae > JAHCHG01. The sequence continues at coordinate 2,793 of JBBRVS010000280.1, read as the reverse complement.
CAATTTGTTAAGTTGATAGCCGAATTTCAGGCTGTGGCGACCGCCGAAATTATCAAGAATGACGGTTGCGTCAGCATCAAAAGTCGTCCGTTTTGAAATGTCGCGGTTAATTCCTGCAATTGTCGGAACATTTGAAAATCCCGCGGAACATCGTCCTGAAGGACTTGTTCCGGGGAATGGATTTCCCGGATTATTCGGATCATTGTTGGCATTTATACAGCGAACCCGATCAATATTTGGAATTCCGTAGCTGCCTAATTTTTCATTTAAGTAGCTTTGACCGCCGCGTGCGGAAAGTATCCAATTCGATGTCGGTGTCCAGGTTCCGCCAAAATTATAAACCGAACTTGTCTGCCGACCGCCTTGCGTTGCGATAAACTGACTGCCTGACAAAGTTCCGTCGCTCGGAATATTGCTGCCGGCAAGTCCTGTTACCGCCGGTAGATCACCGTGAACGCGAGTCGGATTGTAAGTATGACTTCCGGTCAGATTTAAAGTATCGCCCAATTGTGCGTCAAGTCGGAAAAATCCGTAATCACGACGTTCATTTCGACGATATTCCTGTTGCTGCCCGTTCGTGTAATCAACATTTCTTGTAGTGTCGAAACTCTGAACATTATACGCACTGAAAAACCACAATCTGTCTTTAATGATCGGACCGCCGAGCGAGCCGTTCGGGAAGAAATATGTATATTTGTCTCCCGGCGGCGAAAAATATGTCAAAGCATTGCTGTCCGGGTTCAAAATCGTAGATTGGGGAACATTTTGATTATCAATCAAACTTAAAACTTCGACATTAGTTCGCGTATCAACCAGAGAACTTCGCGGTTCGAGTTTGCTGGTTTGAAAAGAAGTGCCGATATCGCCGCGGAATACATTACCGCCGCGTTTCGTCACCAGTGAAATAACGCCGCCGGTTGCGCCGCCGTGTTCGGCTTCAAAACCGCCGGTTTTGATCTGAACTTCCTGAATCAATTGAAACGGCAGGTTATTGTTATTGTTTAATTGTCCGGTGCGGAAGTTTGTGATTTCCTGACCGTCAACAATAAACGTATTTTCCGCGCCCGATGAACCGTCAATCTGGAAACCCGCGCCTTTCGGCTCGGCTTGAACCGATGGTGCGGTTGCCAAAACGCTCGAAAAATTCGTTCCTTTCGGAATTTCTTCAAAACGCTTTTCCGTAATATTTGTTTGGACACGGCTCGAAGTCGAATCAATTGCTGCCACATCGCCGCTCGAAACATTTACTGTCGCTCCAACGCCTTCCGGTTGCAAAGAAAAATTAACCGGCGTTGCTTTTCCAAGCGTTACTGTTGCCGAAGTCGGTTCGTTAGTGGCAAAACCGGCAGCATTTGCGGTAACCTTATAGCTACCGGGCGGCACAGCTAATACACGGTAAAAGCCTTCGTGACCGTACGTTTAAAGGCATTACCTTCGATAGTTACTGTTGCGCCCGGAACTAAAGCTCCTGCGCCATCCTTCACAGTTCCGTCAATCGAACCTGTCGTTTCCTGACCAAAACTGAAAACAGCCAAGCCGAGAATTAAGGTTGCAATTAACGGTAAAAATTTAAATTTACTTATCATTGTTTGTACTCCTTTTTTAACTGGGGATTGAAAATTTCTTTGCACAGGGTTTGGAAATAGTAATTTATTTAGAATTAAAAAAAGCTGTGCAAAAAATTTCCGACGTTTCATTAATTGCAAGTTCAAAGCCATTTCAAAAAAAATATCTAAAATCAAAGGTAAATGTTGAAATAATGAAGTTTAATAATTTGGTTGGAAATTTTCGTTTAAAAACAAACGGAAGTTGTTAAAAAATTCTGGATGAGAAATTTAGATAAAAATTCATAATTTCGGTCAAAAATTCGTGTTTCTGGAAGTTCTCCAAAACTGTGGACAAATATATGAAAGAAATAGAGTTACAGTTCCGCCAAATGAAGAAATCAGTGAGATTTTCGCGCCTTTTTATGAACTAAATTTGTAATAATTGTGAAATTTGAGAGTTTTTTATGGCTCAAAACACATTTGAGATTTGTAAAAAATGTTAAATCAGTTCGATAAGTACAGGCGAATGTTTGATTTTAGAAAGATTTGAGGAAAATTTTATCAGTTTTTTATAACTTTTCCACGATTTTGTAGCAATATGAAAACCGCAGAATTTTTATATTTTAAGGAGAAATGATTTTATGTATTTAGCAATGGCAAATCGAAGAGATGTCTATCACGGCAACGAACGGCTTTCAGACAAAACCGTTTTGGAAACGTCGAATTTGAATGAAGTGGTTCAATCGCTTTCAAAAGCACTCGAAACATTGGATTCGTTAAAGGAAGTTGAAATTTATCAGCTTTTAAGACTCCATTCGCAGTACTTTCCGAAAAAGGGCATAGATTTTTATAAAGTTACAAAACTTTATGAAAGAAATCTGATCGAACACGCTTTGAAAGAAGCAAAGGGAAAACAGACCGAAGCGGCGAAGTTGCTTAATCTCGGGTTATCAACTTTGAATGCAAAAATAAAGAAACACGGAATCCCGACATAATTAATTGTTAATTTTAACCGGATGGCAACATCTCAATGTTTGCAAAAAACTGCATTCTTAATAAAACAGGCACTTATTATAACCCGCAGTTTGGTTAAAATTCAGGATTTTAAGGAATAGGTAAAAAATAACTTATAAAGATTGGCGAAAAAGTAGGTCAGACTGGTAGTCTGACCACCACCCTTTTATATCAAAGAAAGTTGTTAATCGGTTGCCCAAATTGAACAGACTAACAGTCTGTTCTACCTTTT
>JBBRVS010000279.1:0-5968 GCA_038246645.1 Pyrinomonadales bacterium | reverse complement strand
TTTCATCCCGAACAAAAAGGGGGCAAGTCCGCCGACGTGGTCGAGATGAAAATGCGAAATCCAGATCGCATCGAGATTCGCCCAATCGAGTTTTTCCTGCGCCATCCGGTGAATTGCCGAAGCCGCGCAATCAATTAAAAGCGTGCCGTTTGCGGTTTCCAGCCAATAGGCGGAACTGCTTCTCGTTGCGTGCGGAACCGATGTTCCCGAACCTAAGACAATAAATTTCATAAAATAATTAAACCTCAGATAAGGAAAAATTAACAGGGATGACAGGATAAGCAGGGATAAGATTTGGGTAAATTTTGATAACATCCTTGTTAATCCTGTATATCCCTGTTAATTTTTTATTGAATATGAACGAAATAGACATACTTGCAATTTTCGCGCACCCCGACGATATGGAATTGACCGTCGGCGGAACGCTTTTGAAGATGAAATCTCTCGGTTATAAAACCGGCGCACTCGACATAACGGGCGGCGAAATGGGAACGCGCGGTACGCCCGAAGGTCGCGCCATCGAAGCGACGGACGCGGCGCGGATTTTGAAATTGGATGTTCGCGCAAATTTAGGTTTGCCGGACGGACGAGTTTTTTTAACGGACGAAGCGCGGACAAAATTAGTTCGCAAATTGCGGGAATTAAAACCGAAAATTATCCTGACGCATCAGACGGACGATCCGCATCCCGATCACGATCACATCGCGCACTTGGTGAGAGAATCGGCGCGTCTGTCTTCGATGCAGAATTACAGCAAGGAATTCGCGAAAGAACGCATAAAAGTTCCGATTGTCGCGCATAACGTCTTTTCGCAGAGAGTTTATCCGTCGTTTATCGTTGATATTTCCGATTTCTTAGAAGAAAAAATGCAGGCAATCGCCGCGCACCGCTCGCAGTTTTACGATCCCGAATCAACCGAACCCGAAACGCGTCTGACAAACAAAGATTTTCTCATCGAACTGGAAAACCGTTCGCGTTATTTCGGCAGTCTGATCGGCACAAAGGCAGGCGAGCCTTTTTTTGTGCGCGAGGCTTTGAATGTTAATGATCCGATTGATTTATTGACTCGTTCGATGAATCTTTATTCGTAAAATTAAATCGGTATAACGAACGGTAGTGAGCTTGTTGATATTTCAAATCGCTTAAAGATTATCTTGAAAATTAACTTACAAAGGTTGAATCAAACTTGAATAATTCCAACGCACTCGCTACCGCTCGCTATACTGATTGAAATTTTTTGATACGTTCCATTCAACTTCTGCGCGTTTATGATTGTCGAATAATTTTTTGGCAATCATATTTATTTTATCAAAAGGAGTTATAAAAAATGGACGCAGTTTTCCCTAAATTGGAACAAACGATGCCGCCGCAGGCGATTTTGGCGCAGATGTCAATGGGTTTTATTGTTTCGCAAGCCGTTTCGGTCGCGGCAAAACTTTATCTTGCCGATCATTTAAAAGACGGCGCGAAATCGGTCGCCGAATTAGCGCGGCTGACCGAAACGAACGAAACTTCGCTGTATCGCCTGCTGCGCGCACTGTCGAGCGTCGGAGTTTTTCAAAAGAACGCGGATGAAACTTTTTCAAACACTCCTTTGTCCGAACTTCTTCGCTTGGATCATCCCGAATCATTTCGTTCGGCGGCGCAGATGATCTGCGAACCGGAGCATTGGAATTCGCACGGAAATCTGCTGCAAAGCGTCAAAACAGGCGAAATCGCTTTTAATTACACTTTCGGAATGCCGATTTTTCCCTATTACGCGCAGAATCCCCAACCGGCAAAAGTTTTTGACGATGCGATGACCGGTTTCAGCACGGCAATCGCCAAAGCTGTCGCTGCAACGTATGATTTTTCGCCATTTGAAACAATCGCCGACATCGGCGGCGGACACGGACTTGTTCTCGAAACTGTTCTAAAGTCCGCGCCAAACGCAAAAGGAATTTTGTTCGATCAGCCGCAAGTCATTGACGGTGCGCGAGTTTCCGGTAGAATCGAAACGGTAAGCGGAGATTTTTTCGCGGAAATTCCGGTCGAGGCGGACGTTTATCTGATGAAATTTATTATTCACGATTGGAACGACGCGCAATCGGAAACGATTCTGAAAAATCTGGCAAAATCCGCCAAACCGGGCGCAAAACTTCTTTTAATCGAAACGGTCGTCGAAGAAGACGACAACGCGCCTTCGATGAGCAAAGTGATGGATCTAAATATGCTCGTAATGACCGGCGGCAAGGAAAGAACCGCCAAAGAATACGCCGAACTGCTTGAAAAATCAGGATTTAGATTAACTCGAATTATCCCGACGGCTTCGCCGACACAGATCGTCGAAGCGGTAAAAGTCTAAAAAGTGAAAAAGTTTAAGAGTGAAAAAGTAAGATGTTATTATCATCTTACTTTTTCACTTTTTTTAATTTAAACCTTTCTGCGCCGTAAAATTTAGTTCGGTTAGGTCTTCATTGATACTGATGACTTGCGGTGCAAATGAGAATTGTTTTGATTGCACCTGAAAAATATAGGTTTCGCCAACCTCGACATCATTGAAGCGAAAGTAACCGAAAGTCGTTGTCCGGGACGAACGCGTAGTTCCATTTGAATCGATCATCAAAAGCATTGCATTTCGTAAACCTCTGCCGTCCGGTGTCAAGACTCTGCCCGAAACAGAAACATTTGCCGCCGTTACCACGCCCGGTGTGAATGTGTAAATCTGTCCGGTTGCCGGTTTTGCACTAATATTTGTAGTTTCTGTCATCGAACTGGCAGTCGGATTTGTTCCCGAACTGTTTAATGAGAGAAAATTGCCGCTGCCCGTTCCTATTCCCGCCAACCCGATTGATGCGGTGCGTCCGGTTGCAGTTACACCTGCTTCCTGACGATAAATGAATTCCACCGTATTTGTTGTTTCATAGAGTTTGACTTGAAACGAGATGGAGGGCGTATCTACATTATAGAACCATTCCATATTAAGCCACTGCATCGTAAAAATCCGGTTCGGAGCCGTTCCGGTGGTGAGATACGAAACGCTGCCCGTTGGACTTACTTCAAGATCGTCCCATAATGGAGCAACCAACGGTCTCGCTCCTCCAGCACTTAAATTGTTATTCAAATCATTCGTGGTGGCAAGATTTCCAAATGTCATCCAGCCGTTAGTTACGGCGGAAACCTGCGTATAAACTGTGTCCTCGTATGTAAAATTAAAGCCGATCGGCGCAAGCGGATAGATGCCATCATCAGTATTGCCACTCGCCAGAGTTTGAACGGTTGCGCCGCTCAATGGAGTGAAAGTGCCGCTCGACGGCGAAAGAGTGTAGCTTGAAATTGGAACTGCCTGTACGGTTTGCGCGGCGAGCGCGAAACAAACTAAAAATATAAAAGTGACAGTTGTGCCGGAATATTTGACTTTGAACATAAGATATACTTCCTCTTTGATTTATTAAGTTGTTATAGTTCCGGTAAATTTGGTTAGTAGATTTTGGGATTTTCTGGAACTGTGAGAAAAACCCCGCAACTAATTAGGATTATTCTCAGAAGGGATTTGTTTTTAACCCGTAGTGATGCTTCGAATTTTGTCGGACAATAAAAATAATTACATCATTGAGTATATACCTGTCTTAAAAGAAAGCAAGGAATATTGGGGATTTCGTGGGTTTTGTCTGCGCTGCTGTAAAATCTGTTGATTCTTATTGATTTATTCGAATTAAGCAGTGAGAGATAAAATCGGAAAACTCCTAAATTATCTTCAATCTGAAAGTTAAGGGCGTTTTTAGAATTTTCATAATATCTTCAAACTTTTTCTCATCTGCTTATTTCATCGGCAATCGAAAAAATAAGAAAAGTGAAAAAGAAAGTTGAATAATAACAACTTTCTTTTTCACTTTTCCATATCTAACTTTTTTTTCTTTTTACTTCTTCTCGTAAATTATCTTTCCGTTAAAAATTGTATAAATCGGCTCGGTCGTCAAGATTTCCTTCGCTTCGATTGTCAGTAAATCCTTGGAATGAACGACCAGATCGGCAAACATTCCCGGCTTTATTTCGCCTTTTTCGCGTTCGGCAAATTCGGCGTAAGCGGGTTCGTATGTGTAATTGCGAATGGCGTTTGCCATCGAGAGTTTTTCCTGCGGAAGCCAGCCGCCAGCGGGGTCGCCACTCGTATCTTGACGCGAAACGGCGGCGTAGAGCGTCAGATACGTGTTCAGCGGTTCGACCGGAGAATCGGTTCCGAAAGCGACGTGAACATTATTTGCCTGAAATGTGTGCCACGAATACGCGCCTAAAACTCGGTATTCGCCCAGACGCTCGCCCGCCCAGCGTTTATCCGAAATCGCGTGCGTCGGCTGCATCGAAGCGATTACGCCGAGCGTCGCAAAACGCTTGAAATCCGACGGCGCGATAACCTGCGCGTGTTCGATGCGGTGGCGAGGATCAACTTCTCTATCATAATTGCTGTAGGTTGCTGAAAAAGTAAATTCACCTTTTCTTAAAGTTTCACCGTTATAGGTTGTAAAAATGCTTGTTGTACCACCGACAGGAGGTTTTGAGTTTTTATCTTTTACATCATCAGATTTCTTTTTTTTCGGCGGTTGTTGTAATCCCGGACCAATTTCCAAATTAAAAAAAGGATTTGCACGAGTTTTACTAAATCCATCCAAAGCAATCCGGTTCGCTTTATCGCCAATCGCGTGAAGACCGATTTGAAAGCCTGCCGCGTCGCGCTCGACGATCATTTTGATCATTTCTTCTTCCGATTTTCGGGGAATTCCGCTGTTTCCGGGATCGTCGGAAAAAGGCGCGAGCATCGCGGCGGTGCGCGAGCCGAGCGTTCCATCAACATAGCCTTTCAAAATTCCGAGTTTTAAGCGCGAAGGATTTTCTTTAAGAGAAAGAAAATCATCGCGCTGTTTTTTAAGAGTTTCGAGCGGCGTTTCAAAATCCTGCCAGACGGCGACGCGCGTCGTTAATTTATCCTGTTTCAAAAGCTCGCGGTAAAGCGGAATCGCCGAATAATCCGAACCGCCCTGAACGCTCGTCAGACCGTATTTTTTCGCTTCTTCGAGCGCGAGTTCGATGCCTTTTAAGGTTTCTTCGGCGGTCGGCGGCGGCACGATTTTGCCGACCAGATATTGCGCGGTTTCCATTAAAACTCCGCTCGGCTCGCTTTCAGCGTCCAAAACGATCTCGCCGCCTTCCGGTGCTTTCGTCTCTTTTGTGACATTTGCCATTTTCAAGGCAAGCGAATTCGCCCACGAAATATGCCCGTCAACTCTCTGCAAATAAACGGGATTTTCCGGTGCGATTGAGTCCAAATCTGCCCGCGTCGGAAGCCGATTTCCCCACAAAGTATGATCCCAGCCGCGTCCCAAAACCCACGCGCCTTTCGGCAATTCCTTGATCTTCGCCGCAATTCTTCGTTTTGCTTCTTCCAAAGTTTTCGAGCCGTTCAGATCAACCTGCAAAAGTGCCATTCCAACGCCGAGAAAATGAATATGCGCGTCATTAAATCCGGGCGTAACGAGTTTTCCCTGCAAATCAATTGATTGTTTGGCATTATATTTCGCCTGCAAATCCTTCGACGAGCCGACCGCGATGATTTTCTCGCCGTCAACCGCCACGGCTTCTGCCATCGTGTAATTTTCATCAGCCGTAAAAACTTTGCCGTTGTAAAGCAAAAGACTAATGTTTTGTTTGCTTTGCGCGGGAACATAAAGCGGTAAAAGTAAAATTAAAAGAATTGAGATCGTTAAATTTTTTTTCATAATAAATTTTGTTTATTTTTCTCCAAGATTTACAACCGAGCGAATAAATCCTTTTCTTTTTTCGCCGTCTTGGGAATCAGTTATTTGCACACTAAGTTTTCGCTCTTTATCTTTCGGATTTGAATTTGTCGAAATGTATTCGACAACATATTGTGAGCGGATTTCAAGAATTATCGTTTGTGCTGCTTCGATTATTTCGTTTTGATTATTTCTTG
>JBBRVS010000278.1:0-5985 GCA_038246645.1 Pyrinomonadales bacterium | reverse complement strand
TTTTTTTTGTCACAAACTAAATTCGGGCGGTGTTCTCTTGTTAGTTACGCGAGAGTTAAACACAAAAATCATAAATAAAACTACAGGAGAAATCATTAAATGTATAGATTGTTTTCGCTATTATTAATTTGTATCATAACCATATCCGCAGGAACAGCCGACAGTTTTGGAAAAATATATACATCCGTTTCGGCATTTGCAACAACAAACAATGCAGATGAAACCGAACGGTTTGAACAAACCTTTCCGTTTAATTCAAACGGCAGAATCGAAGTCGGAAACATCAACGGTTCGATCACGGTCGAGGCTTGGGACAATCCGCAAATCAAATTGGAATATATTAAAACTGCCGACAGCCGCGAGCGTCTGGAAAGTCTTAACGTAAAAATCGAAGCCGGACAAGACAGCTTTAGGGTTAAAACCGATTATGATAAACAAAATGCTGTAGATTGGAACAGAGGGAAATCTTCCGTTGAATTTCGTTTAATGGTTCCGCGAACGGCGATTTTGGATGAAATCGTTTCGGTGAATGGAAATATAAATATTTCAGATATGACAAACAGCGTTGAAGCAACGGCGGTCAACGGAAATATTTTAGCAAAGAATATGAGCGGCGAGTTGGAAATTTCGACGGTCAATGGCACGGTTAATGTTCAATTAAATCAATTAAAAAGCGGAAGTCAGATTGATCTGAGTACGGTCAACGGAGCTGTTAATTTATTTCTTCCTTCGATTATTGACGCGGATTTCAGCGGAAGTACGGTCAATGGAAGCATTAAAACGGATTTTGATTTGACGGTAAAGAAAAGTAAATACGGTTCGGGCAGCAGTTTGAGCGGCACCTTAGGGAGCGGAAGTTCGAGTGTAAAAGTCAGCAGCGTAAATGGCACGATCGCTATTAAACAAGGAAGCGCGACGAATTCATAAGCGTTAATTTATAAAGTTTTTTTTCAGGAGAAGAAATTATGTCTTGGTTAATTTCATTATTTTTAGCAGGCGCCATATTTACAAACGGAAACGTGCCGGTTACGCAGGTTTACGACGATCAAAATTCACAAAGTTTCAATCAACGGGACGAAACCGAGCGAATTGATCAAACGTATCCGTTCAGCCCGACGGGAAGAATCGAAGTTTCGAATATCAACGGTTCGATCACCATCGAAACGTGGGACAATCCGCAAATCAAATTTGAAGCGGTAAAAACTGCCGACAGCCGCGAGCGTCTGGCTGATTTGGAGATCAAAATTGATGCCAAACAGGACAGTTTTCGGGTTGAAACCGATTACGGCAGACGAAACAACACAGATCGAGTCAGATGGGAGAGAGGCGGTAAACTGGAGGTAAGTCTCCGCCTGACCGTGCCGCGAACGGCGGTTTTAGATGAAATTCAAACCGTTAACGGTTCGGTTTCGATTACGAATTCGACAAATTTTACGAGAGCTTCCGCCGTCAACGGTTCGGTTAAAGGTGTGAATTTGCGCGGAAATGCCAATCTTTCAACGGTCAACGGCACGGTCGAAGCGAATTTCGATCAGATCGAGACGGGAAGTATGATTTCTCTGAGTACGGTCAACGGCAGAGTGAATTTAATAATTCCTTCCGATGCCAATGCCACGGTTCGCGCCGAATCGCTTAACGGCGAAATTACCAATGATTTCGGCTTGCCGGTTCGCAAAGGAAAATATGTCGGGCGTGATTTATACGGAAAAATCGGCAGTGGCGAAGCGAAGATCAAACTCGACAGCGTCAACGGCGGTTTGTCCGTCAGGCGCAAGGACGACGGGAAAAATCAAAATCCGGCAACCGATCTTCTGCCGAAAAAATCGGATGATGACGATGATGATTTTAATTTCGATTTCGATAATGATTTTGAAGCGGCAATGAGAAATTCGCGCCGCGAGATAGAGAGATCACAACGCGATATTGCCAAAACCCGCCGCGATATGGAGAAAAACGTCAAAGCCTCAACCATTGACGCCGAAAAACTTGCCGGAGTCAATGTTGAAATTGCCGAAGCAATGAAGATCGAAGTCGGAAAAATTGCTCCCGAAATTGCGAAGATCAGCGAAGAATCCTTAAAACAGGCAGTTGCCGCGATTGATTTAGCCGAAGTTCAAGTTAAGCTGAATGCTGCGCGGCGGAATTTGGAATTTAAGGCAAAAGTTGCCGACGAAAGATTTCCGTGGCGTTCGCCTTTTTTGGAAGAAAAAAGCGGTTCGTATCAGGTCAAAGGAACGCCGACCGTCAGAATCGAAACATCGAATTGCTCGCTTTCGGTGCGCGGTTGGGATAAACCGGAAGTCAAATATTCGATGTCGAAGGTCGCTCCGAATGTTGCCCGCCAGCCGATTGAATTAACCGCCTCGCAAAAAAATGCGGGAAATGTCGAAATCAAGGTCATTAATACAAACGAATCGGGAAATAATGTTCGTTCTAATCCCGATTCGATGCGCGTTCATCTGGAGGTATTCGTGCCAAAAAAGTCGAATCTGAAGATTGTTACGAGCGATGAAGTCCGGCTCGAAGGCGTTTCCGGCGACATTGATTTGCAGGGCGGCGATCAGCCGATCAATATCCGCGATACGAGCGGAAAATTGAATCTGAAAGCCGAAGACGCAATGGTTCGCGTCATCGGTTTCAGCGGCGAATTAATCTCGAATCTGGCGGACGGCGATATGTTTCTTGAAGGTAATTTTCAAAAAATCACCGCCAATGCCGTTGACGGAACAATTGTTTTGACGCTTCCCGATCAGACAAACGCCAATATTACGGCAAATACCGAATCAATCGAAGGCGACGGAATAGATCTGATCCGCGAAGAAAATCCCGCCAGCGAGAAAATCCGCTGGCGCATCGGCAAGGGCGGAAAGAATTTTAATTTCAATCTGGCAGACGGAAATGTCATCATCCGCAGTCAGAATGATCTAAGCGCATAACTTTGATTTAATTAAAAATGATAAAGCTTGGCGAACTCCGGCGACAAGCTTTGTGTTTTTTGTGTTTAGCATTGATTTTTTAAAGGCTAAGGGTGCAAAGTTTGTCGCAAAGAGGCGCAAAGTTTAATTTTATTGATTAAATTTCTATGCTTGATTCGCCTTTTTAACATTTTCATTCCAGAGGTATTTTAAGCAAAAACTTTCTTTGAAATTTGAAATTTTAAATTTCAAACTATTAATGTTGTTTTTACAACGGTTTAACATAAAATGAAATCGTCTGATAGTTTATATTCAGACGATTTTCTCGATTTCGGTTTTTGCCTGCAAAATGACTGTGAATTTATGTTGAACCGTTGTTTCATTTCTTTTTTCCAATTTTGTCAATTATTTTTTATAACTATTGAAACTTTCTGACTATTGCTTCGTTTTAGTCAGCGGCATTAAAATTGATAACTCCTGACATTTTTTTCCAATTTATATAAATTCATAAGAGGTAAAGTATGAAAATTTTATTCATATTTATAGCAGTATTATTTTTTTCTATTCCGATTCACGCCCAGACTTCAAAAACTTCAATCGAGCCGAACGAATTAAGGACCGGCAATCCGAAACTCATTCTTCCGCCTGAAAAAGCCAATCCCGTAGTTGTTCCGAAACTGGAAACACTTGCGATAATTGACGGAAAACTCGATGACGAAGTTTGGAAATCGGCGGCGATTTTTAAGGATTTTATTCAAACTTATCCGGGCGATAATGTCGAACCGTCGAGAAAAACCGAAGCCTATATGTTTTATGATGAAAAACATCTGTACATCGGCTTTAAATGCTGGGATGAAAAAGACAAGATCCGGGCGACGCTTGCCAAACGCGATGAAGTTTTCGGCGAAGATAATGTCAGAGTCTGGCTCGATACTTACGACGATCAAAGACGCGCATACGTTTTGGGTTTTAATCCTTTGGGAATTCAGCAGGACGGAATTTACACGGAAGGGCGCGGTGCGGATTTTTCGGTTGACATCGTCATGGAATCAAAAGGCGTGATCGAAGATTGGGGTTGGTCGGTTGAAGTGAAAATTCCCTTTAAATCTTTGCGCTATACAGCCGGAGAAGGCAAAAGATGGGGCGTTAATTTTGCCCGCAACATTGATCGTTTTAATGACGAATTTGATCAATGGATGCCGGACGACCGCAGTATTTCGGGTTTTCTTATCAAAAACGGCAGAATTACGGGGCTCAACGAAATCAAAACCGAGAGAACTCTGGAAATCGTGCCGAGCATTACTTTAAGCGAAACGGGAAGCCGCAAGCGCACATTTCCGATCTCGGTTTCAGCACCGAATCAGTATCACCCGATCTTTAATCCCAGCGGAATTCGAGACCCCGGCAGATTCGTTAATGATCCGGTAAAACACGACATCAGCGTAAATATTAAATACACGATCACGCCGAATATCACTCTCGATGCGGCGATAAATCCCGATTTTGCCGAGATCGAAGCCGATGCGCCGGTCGTGACGGCAAATCAGCGGTTTCCGATTTTCTTTCAAGAAAAACGCCCGTTCTTTCTCGAAGGAAAGGAGATTTTCGATTCACCTCTGTCGCCTTTTTATTCGCGGACAATCGTTGATCCGGACGTGGCGGCAAAATTAACCGGAAAAACCGGCAAAAACTCGTTCGGATTTCTGGTTGCGTCCGACAATGCACCGGGGAATTTTTCCGAAAACGAGCGCAACGATCCCGATTCGAGATTTCGTCCGAGCGCGGAATTTCTCGACAAAAACGCCTATTTCAGCGTTTTGCGCTTAAAGCGCGACATCGGTAAGGAACATAATATCGGGTTTTTCGGAACGGCGCGAATTTTTCCGCGAAACCGGAATTTTGTTGGCGGTTTTGACGGAAAATTCAAAATGGATAAAGCAACCGTCATGACTTTTCAGGTGTTGGGAACTCATTCCCGAAAAAATTTCTTTGATGCCGATTTAGGGCGTTCGCAGTATCGCACCGGAAACGGTTTTGCCTATTACTGGAGCCTTGATTACACGACCGACACGCACGGCTGGTTTATCGAAGCCGTCGGGCGCACCCGGGATTACCGCGCCGATTCCGGATTTACGCGCCAGACCAATACCAACGGATTTTTCTTCGCCAATCGGTTAAGCACCAAATCAAATCCGAAAGGGAAAATAATCCGTGCCAGCACGAATCAATTCCTGCGTTACGGGTTGGACTGGCAGGGACGCACGCAGCGCGGTCAAGCCGGAGTGAATTTGAATCTCAATCTGCAGGGAAATTTGTTTTTTTATACCGAAGCCGGAGTTGATTACAACAAAATTTACGAAGACGAATTCGGCGCAAAACGAACCGCGACGCGCTCCGGCGCGTTTTTCGGTGCGCCGACGCGCTCCGCATATCAGCCGTATATGAGTTTTAACATTAATAAAACCTTTAACAAACAGCTGTCCGCCTATGTGTTTGTCGGGACGATTTTTAATGCTTTTGATTATGATTTCGGCGCAAACAATCGGTTTGACCGCGTCAGTCCGCCGTATTTGGATTTTCTTGATCGTTTTATCCAAAATCCGAATATAAATGAAGATGCGCCGCCGCTCGATCCGGGCAAAGGACAGCAATTCGATGCCGAAATCGGCGTTGAATATAAACCGACCGATCCGCTGCGCGTTTCGATCAATTATCAAAAAAGCAGTTTAAAACGCTACGATACCGACCGCGATGCGTTTGATACGAATATCTTTACGCTGCGTTCGACCTATCAATTTACGCGCTTTTTATATACACGGCTGCGTTGGGATTACGATACACTCAATTCGAATGCGAGCGGACAATTCCTGTTCGGCTGGAATCCGAATCCGGGAACCGCCTTTTATGTCGGCTACAACGATAATTTCAATTACAACGGTTTCAGCCCGCTGACCGGGCAGTTCGAACAGCGTTTCGAGCGCAACAGCCGGACGTTTTTTATTCGGGCTTCATATCTTTTCCGCAAGAGTTTTTAAAAAAGAGTACCGCCGTCCGTCGCGGCGGAACAGCC
>JBBRVS010000277.1:0-6001 GCA_038246645.1 Pyrinomonadales bacterium | reverse complement strand
TATTTTTGTAATTTAATTAAAAAGACCGGATTTTAAACTTTTCTTAGCGGTGCCCGGATTGATGATCTTTTCCTCATCGGCAGTGTGAAAATTCATAATCTCCCCTGCTTTTTTCGCTCTCCATACGCAAATTTTCAGAAAAAGATCATTGCCAACCATAACAGATACGGGCATCCGAAACTGCCGAAACACCTTCTCGGCTGAAAATCCCGGTAAGTTAATTTATCAGGATTTCAATAGTCAGAGAACGAAAAAATAATTAACTTCAAATATCATTCATCACGGGTCAGGTTCCGCCATCTTCATGACATCAAAAAAGAGTCATTTTTGAGACGTTTTCAAATTAAGTATTGCCGGCTTATTCCAATTTCAGCCTATTTCTGATTCCCGGTTCAAATCCTAGAACTATTTCTTTAATCTCGAAAGTCAGATTTCTAATTGGGAAAGATCGGATATTTCCCAGGATGATGACCGTCAATTCATCATCTAAATACCGATGGAGATTAGACATAAAGCCGTTCATTGTCCCTCCGTGGCGAACTAAAGTGCCTCTATTTTTGCTATTAATTCCTCTTTGATACGCCTGGATGCGAAATCCGTAACCGTAATATCCGAATTTCTCGTTCTCGCTCGCAAAAACCAACTTTTTACTTTTCTCTGAAATTAGTTTACCGGTGTATAAAGCCTGATCCCATTTAAAGAGATCTTCGGCGGTAGAATAGATATCACCGGAGCCCAATGCGTAAGACACGACATTTTCATCTCGTTCAATGTCGAGCGATTTCTTTCGGTAACCTCCGGCTCTGCCGGAAGGTCTGTTAGACAAACGCTCCACGCCCGACCTGCTCATCTTTAACGGATTGAAAGTTCGTTCCTGCAAAATTTGAGAGTATTTCTTTACGGTCACATTTTCCAGAGCGATGGCGCACAAGGTATAGTTCAAATTCGAGTATTCGTATTTTGTCCCGGATGTAAAGGAACGGGATGTTTTATTGATAATTTCAAGCAGTTCTTTGGAAGAAATATCCTTATTTTCATAATCGGTTAAGTCATCAAAACTGGGAGCGAGTCCCGATTGATTTTTGAGCAGAAAATGAACGGTCAAACCTTTAGCCAACTCGTCTTTTAAGTCAGGAATATATTTTTTAATTGGAGCATGAAGATCCAATAAGCCCGCTTCGACCATTTGCATCACCGTAACCGCCACAAAGGATTTTGTCAGCGAGCCGATGAGAAATTGAGTATCAAGCGTGTTTAGCAGTTTTTTCTCCCGGTCGCTTAATCCATAAGCCGCCTTGTGAATGATTTTGCCCTTTCGGGCTACCAGTACAGTTCCCTGAAAGTCCTCAGTCTTGGAATACTTATTTATATGAGCATCAATTTTCTCCGAAACGCTTTTCGCTTTTACGGCGGATGCTTTCCCGCCACTGATAAATATACAGCATATTGTGAATAAAATACCCGCCGTAAGGGTCACGGAAATTAGTTTTTCTTGCGGAATTTTCATGATTTTTGCTCCTTCTTTTGTCTGCGCCGCGGTTCTTTAACAACCGTCTCGTGTTCAATTGAATAGATAACGCTCGTGATTTTCCATTTTCCGTTTGTTTTGATAAGTCCCCACGATTCCTTTCCCCAATTCCCTTTTTTGCCGTTTGCCCAGAAGCTGTAATCAAATGTAACTGCAGCCACATAGCCGTCTTCTTCGATCACTACGTTGTAAAATTTTTCTTCCGCATTTTTGCCGAGGTTTTGATAGAAATTTTTATAGCTGCCGGATTTAAAGTCTTTGACGGCGCTGTTTTGCTGAACTCTTCGTTGCTGACTTTTTTCCTTATAAATTCCGATCCAAACAACCGGGTCTTCGTGAAAAAGAGAATAAAACTTTTCATTGTCTTTTTTTACCAGACATTCCATAAATGTCGTTAACACATCTTTTAGTTGAGCCACGTTTTCCGACTCCGCTTTCGAGTTTTGGGCAATCCCGCTGCTTGCGAAACTGACTAAAAGAAAAAACACCATTCCAATTATTTTCATTATTTATTGCTGCTCCTCTTAATTTTCCGTAAAAAGTCATCGAATCAATCACTGCAAAAGCTGAATGCCCGCAATAATTAAGACAAGTTTATTTTTATTAATTAATTAAAACTAATGAATTGTGACAGGCGGTCGTGGAGGAGTGAAATATGGTGGATACGAGTGAAAAACGGGCGGGCGAGGGTCAGAGTTTTAATAAGATATCAAAGTTTTTGCGATAACGCCGGCTGGAAGTCAGTTTCGTTCCATTGAGTAAAACCACTGAATATTCACCGTTAAAAAGTGTCTGTAATTCTTTGATACTTGATATCCGGACAATTGCCGAACGGCGAATCCGCACAAATTCCTTTGGATCTAATTTTTTTTCAATCCCGCTCATCGTTTCGCGTAAAATAAATTTTCCACGGTCGGTAAAGATCTCGACATAATTTCCGAGCGAATTAATCAGGTTAATGTCTTCAACATCAAGGAAGCGAATTTTTTCGTTTTCCTTAACGGCGATCCGCTCTAAAAAGCTATCTTCAACGGGCTTTAGACTTTTAAATAAATCTGCGATTTTATGTTCAAGAGAATTGTTTTCGCCCGAAATTATGCGCTCTCGAACCCTTTTCAGAGTTTTGTTAAAACGCTCGCTGTTTATCGGTTTAAGAACATAATCAATCGCCCCGACTTCAAAAGCTCGAATGGCGTGCTCGTCGTAAGCCGTCACGAAAATAATTTCCGGCAAATCGTCCGCACCGAGTTTTTCAACTACTCCGAAACCATCGAGCACAGGCATTTGAATATCCAAAAAAATTAAATCGGGAGAAAGTTTTTCGATTGCGGCAAGGGCTTCGCGCCCGTTCGAGGCTTCACCGACAACGGTAAAATCAATTTCGTCAGCCAAAAGCTGATAAATTCCCCGACGCGCCAGAGATTCGTCATCAACGATTAGGACTCGTATTTTATTGTTCATACTGATGATACGGAATTACTATTTTGACACTAAATCCAGGGTGCTTATCTGAAATAATTTCAAATTTATGCCGCTTGCCGTAGAGTCTTTCCAGTCGCTCTTGTGTATTTTTCAGACCGATGCCGTTTGATACAGTTTTTGAAACGCTTATTCCCGCGCCGTTGTCAGCAACGCAAAGTTCGACAAATCCGTTTTGCAGGCAGCTTGTGATTGAAACTTTTCCGGCTTTTGCCATCGGGGCAATTCCGTGCCTGATTGCGTTTTCGATAATCGGCTGCAAAATCAAATTCGGAATTTTCGCGTCTAAAGTTTCCGGCTCGATCTTAAAATCAACTGTCAGACGCTCTTGAAAACGTATCTGCTCGATTTCCAGATAACTGCGTATAAACTCTATTTCGTCTTTTAACGGAATTTCCTGAATGTCCCCGCTTTTGAGCGCGAAGCGTAAAAGTTCGCTTAAACGAACCAGCATATTATTGGCGGCTTTAACATCGTCGCGCATTAAGACTGAAATTGAATTAAGAGTATTGAAAAGAAAATGCGGGTGCAGCTGCATCTTCAGTGTATTTAGCCGGGATTGGGCAAGTCTGGTTTCTAGCTGAGAAGTTTGCAGCGCAAATTTTGCGGTTTCCCGCTCACGTTCAAGATAGCGGCGATTTATTTCACGAAGATGCAAAACTCCGACCAAAATCCAGTAGACCAAAAAATCAAAGTTGACATTGCTTAATAAAAGACGCTGAAAAGTTTCTGAAAAGGTGAAGGGCGCGTCTATTCCGCGCAGGAAAAGATGACGAAAAATGACGATCAGCGATAAATGAATAAGCGAAAGCGCAATTGCCGCGCAAAGATGAATTATCAGATTTTGCCGAATTTGTTCGCCCCGGATAGTAAATCTTTTTGATATGAAGAGAACAACAGGCATTAAAATCAACCAGGCGTAACCGGAAATCAGCCAGACGGCGACGAGTGACCAAAAGGAATTTGTCTGCCCCAAATAAAGATTTCCCGTATATCCCTGGAGGGCAAAAAAGAAAGCAAATGCTGTCCAGCCTAGAAAAATCAGGATTATATTTTTATAGACCGAGTTGATTTTCATTTGGTTTTACAGATTACAAAGATTATACAAAAACGATTCTTCGCGCGTTACTAATTTGTGACATTTCGCATTCTCTATAAATCATTTATTTTCCTTATATTAATTTTTTGTTGCTAACCTTATCAATCGTCATTTGTTGATTGAGACGTTTTTATAATTGTTTTGCATTTTTCATGCCTTTCGCCAAAGATAACCGGACAAGGACTGTCGGGTAACAGAGTGACATCACTGCCACTCTGTTACCCGACGGTTCGACTGTCTCGAAATTCCATAGTTGTTTTTGTACTGTAAATCACTAAATAAAACTTCCGGTCACTTTACGGTTAGAATTTGAGAATTGTTTTTGATGCCTCTGATTAAAAGCCACAGGCACGTTCCGATTTCGCCGAACGCGGCGGGCATTCGGGCGAAGCGGGCGATGACTGTTTCGCCGTAATCCGGCATCATTGTATTTCCGAAAAAACTGATGAGATAACCGAAACAGCCGAGCATCAAAAGAACGCCTAAAATTCGCGGCAGAAAGCCCGATTTATAAACCAAAAAACCGAAAGGCAGCAGCCACAATCCCCAAAATATCTGGACGATCAAAATGCCGTGATCATAATTTTCGAGCAGCATCATCATTTGTGAACTGATTTGCTGTGAACTAAAAATTTTCAGATGATCTGCTCCGTTAATCAGTGTCAAAACGGCATATTTGTTTTGCAGATTGAGCATCGAAATCGCAACGCTGACGACCACCAACACGATCATCAATTTCGCTGCCCTTTCATTAACCGAACACAGTAAAAAATATAAAACGAACGGCAGCAAAAGAAACGCCAGATAACAGAGCGCACTGCTGACGAGGCTCATCCGAAAAAGCGTTTCGGACGCGGCAATATTCTGAAATGTCGCGGTGGCATCCGTCCAAACGATCAGTTTAGACGGAACGTAAGCCAAACTGAATAATCCGGTTACGACAACGATCAGATATAGAAAACCCGCTAATCGCGCCGTCTTTTTGTTTACCGATAAATTCATCGAATTTCTCCCGCTGCGTCTTCTCTTTGCCAACGCCACGCCAACCAGACGATCAACGAAGTCAGGATGATTTCAACGACGGCTAAATAAGTGTAAAAGATCATCCATTCGCCGATCGAGGTCGCGCCGACGAGCAGCATTACCCCCGAATAGAATATGCCGAGCACGATATTCAGACGACGATTCGTTTTTGCTTTCAAAGCTAATGACAGGAAAACCATCATCGAAGGAAGCGTCATCAAAACGGCGAACATCAGCAATTTCAAAGGCGTTGTCGCCCCGACACCGGATTCTCCGTTCAGCAGATTTTGCAGGCGGCTCGGCAGAAACAACAAGAAAAAATCCCCGTAAACGTAACAAAACATAACGGATGCCCACAATGCCGATAATTTGAACTTCACGTTTACCGGGAAGTCCTGCAGTTTGCCATCGCTTGTTTTCATAAATTCAAAATTGTCATGCTCTAAAATTATCTACTGATTTATTTGGATTTGCAGAAAAGAATTACGAAGTTTTAAGCTAAATAGTTCGTGGACAATGTTGTTCCCGGTCAAGTGGCTTTTCCCGGACACACATTTGAATCTCGTAACTATTCAGGTGTTTTTTAAGTTATATTTCTTCTCAAAATTGACGGTAAATGATAACCGGCTTTCAAACTTCCGTTAGTTTGAATTCTGTAATTTTCATTATTTTGCGGATTTATTTTAACCTTTGTCGGATGTTTATCAATTTTTCCGGATTTATATTTAGCTTCAGTAGATCCAAATTTTGAAAAAATGCTTTATTAACAAGTATTTGAAAACAAGGCTTCGTTGCCCGAATCAGCCAATTTTTCAAGAATCTAAAAGAAAACTTGTCAAATTTTCCAAAAATTGAGCAAAAAATCTACATTT
>JBBRVS010000276.1:0-6017 GCA_038246645.1 Pyrinomonadales bacterium | reverse complement strand
GCATATTTGATCGTCGGCAACGCGCCTTGAATGCGTGTGTCATCTTCAACCTTGCCGTCTTTGATCGGAACGTTGAAATCTACGCGAATGAAAACCTTCTTTCCTTTAATATCAATGTCTTTGATCGTTTTCTTGTTCATACTATTCTTTTCTGCGGCGATTACCAACGATTTCTACTCCGACTTTTTGTTGATCTTTGCTTGGCTTTTGCAAGTATTTTGCTTGTTTTTAAAGTACTATTTACTCCGCTCAGCTTTCTATTATTTAGTAACATTGAAACAAATTCTCCGAGAGGTGAATCAGGAACTTTTCGCCATTTCTTGGGTTTCACGGATTTTAATTGGGATTCAATTTTTTCTATTTCTTCTTCATTTACATCAACTACATCAACTATTTTATTTAAAATTATTTTTTGTTCGTGGCGTAATGCTTGATGACCTATTGCTTTTCGTTTGGCAATAGCGAAACGTGAACGACTACGCGATTCACCATAAGTGTTTCGCGTATCCTTCAAATAACTCAATATTTTTTTTCTTGCGGAGTTAAGTGTTTTCTATTCACGTTTCGCTCTTAATTTCTATAATCCTTTTTCGGCAATAAACTTGATCAAATCCCGAACGCGGCACGAGTAACCCCATTCGTTGTCATACCAGGAAAGAATTTTAACCGTCGTTCCGCCGATTACCTTTGTATTTGCCGCATCAACGATTGAAGAATTCGGGTTTCCGCGAAAATCTATCGAAACGAGCGGTTCTTCTTCAAAAGCGAGAATTCCCTTTAAATCGCCGTTTGCCGCGTCCTTTAAAACCTGGTTGACTTCTTCGGTCGTCGTTTCTTTTTCGAGATTCATCACGACATCAACCAAGGACACATTCGGAGTTGGAACCCGAACCGAAATTCCGTCGAATTTTCCTTCGAGTTCGGGAATTACAAGCGCAACCGCTTTTGCCGCGCCGGTCGAGGTCGGAATCATCGAAAGTGCCGCCGCGCGTGCGCGCCGCAAATCCTTATGCGGCAGATCGAGTAATTGTTGGTCGTTCGTATATGAATGAATCGTGTTCATCAGCGCGTTTTTGATGCCGAAATTGTCGTGCATCACTTTCGCCACCGGCGCGAGACAATTTGTCGTACACGATGCGTTTGAAATTATATGATGATTCGCCGCATCGTATTTTTCTTCATTGACACCGAGCACAATCGTTATATCTTCGCCTTTTGCCGGTGCCGAAATGATGACTTTTTTGACCGAACCGCGCAGATGTTTTGCCGCGTCTTCCGCTTTGGTAAAACGTCCGGTTGATTCGATGACGATTTCCGCGCCGACTTCTTCCCAGGGGATCAGTGCCGGATCTTTTTCGCTGAAAACCTTAAAACTGTCGTTATTTACCTTGATCATATCGCCGTCAGCCGAAATATCGTGATCGAGATTTCCCATTATCGAATCATATTTAAGCAGATGCGCCAGCGTTTTTGTGTCGGTTAGATCATTGACCGCGACAAAATCAAAGTCCGAATCACCCAAAGCCGTCCGCAAAACATTTCGCCCGATTCTTCCAAATCCATTAATACCAATTTTTATACCCATTCCACTGAAAATCCTCCTGAAAATTTTTATCTGATAAAAACTTGAAGATAACTTAAATTTAACTAAAGTTCAAAGTAGGTTTTTAGATGTTTTTAAGGCAAAATAACAAATTACAGGAAATAAAAACTTATCCAAATAAATGAAACAAACAAAATTTTATAATCGTAGTAACCAGTTGAGTTTTTAACCATTTTTTTTATCAATTTTCAAAACTCGGAGCCTTTATATAAATGAAAATCTTTCGTAAAAATGTGCGAATAATTACAATACTTTTTGCTGTGTCTTGTTTCGGAGTTTCAAGTGTTTTTGCTCAGGATGTCAGATCAAATCTACAAATCGCTCAATCAAACGTCGAGAGCCGTGAGGAAATTTCAAAAGCGGGTGAAAAAACCGAACCTGAAAAAGATCCGGTAAAATCCGATAATCCGAATTCAACCGCCAATCCGCCGAAATATTCGAATACGACCAATCTTTCCAGAGTCGGCGTACAAACTTCCGATATTTTAACGCTTTCGCTCGATGATGCGATTCGCCGTGCTTTGCAAAACAATAACACAATCGAAATTGCCAGAGACGATATTCGTTTTCAGGAAACGCAGCTTCGTTCGCTTCGCGGATTTTATGATCCTATTTTGAGTTTTACGCCGAACTATTCGCGCAATTCGAGTACCGGAAATGCGGCAACCAATGATTTTCGGGTTAATTCGAATATCACGCAAAATCTCGGTTCGGGCGGTTTTTATCAAGTGTTCTTTAATAATACGAGAACTGAAAATTCCTTTACGCAGGCGCAATTGACTTCGGGTTCGTCGGGAATCAGCGGTTCGACCGGGTCGGGGTTTTATTCGACAAATTCGGGAATTCAATTTACCCAGCCGCTTCTCCGAAATTTCGGGATTGACAACACACGCCGTCAGATAAGGATTCAGAGAAAACTTCTCCAACAATCCGACGCGGACTTTCGCCGCCAGACAATCGAGATAATCGCACAGGTCCAAAGATCCTATTGGGATTTGGTTTTTGCTCTGCGCGATCAGCAAAATCGTCTTGAGAATTTGAATCTTGCCAGAGAAAATTTGCGCCAGATCGAAGCAAAGATCGAAGCCGGATCAGAACCGCCGCTGGCGCGTGCCGAAGTCAATACCGAAGTTGCCAATCGTGAATCCGATTTACTGAACGCCACTCAGCAAGTTTCGATTTCGGAAAACACTTTAAAGACTTTGCTTCTCCGCGAACCGACCGCGCCGGAATGGACGGCTTCTTTAATCCCGACCGACCGCCCTGTTTACAGCGATGAACCGGTTGTTTTAGACGATGCGATGAAGGACGCAATGCAAAATCGCCCCGAACTTCGCCGTTTGAATCTGCAACAGGAAATCAATGAAATAGACATCAAATATTTCAGAAATCAAACAAGACCGCGGATTGATTTGAATACGACATTTTCGCTCAACGGAATTTCCAGAGGAATTACGGGAGATAATACCGATATTCTAGTTCCGCAATTTACGGGAAATGACGAAATATTAAGAACCCGATTAAATACGCTTTTGCCTCTAAACAATCAAATTGATAATCGGAACATTTTAATTCCGGCAACGCCGAATTTTTTGGTCGGCGGATTCGGTCAATCAATTGCCAATATTTTCCGTTCGGACGCGCCGAATTATTCGGTCGGAGTGACAATCGAGTTTCCCTTGAGAAACCGCACGGCGCAGGCAAATCTTGCCGGAGCCAGAGTTACGGAAGAACAAATCGCCGCGCGAACCCGTTCGCAGGAACAAGAAGTTATCCGCGAAGTCCGCAACGCCGTTCAGGCAGTCGAAACTTCTCGTCAGAGAATTTTGACCGCCAGACGTGCCAGAGAAAATGCTCAAATTCAGCTTGACGGGGAAAGAAAACTTTTTGAAGCCGGAAGATCAACAACTTTTATACTTTTCCAGAGAGAAAATGCGTTGGCTATCGCCCGTAATTCCGAAATCCGCGCCGAAACCGATTATAACAAGGCATTATCGGATCTTCAGCGCGTAACGTCAACTACGTTTAGAGTCAATAACATAACGATTGATTCTCCGGTTGATGACGATCAATAAATTTTCGATAAACTCGAGAAAAAGCTTTAAGAGTCGCTTTGCCGACTCTTTATTTTTTACTTTAAGTTTTTTGTGAAATTGATTTCTAAAATCTAACAAAGTATCTTTGGGCTTAATCAATTAAATCTGTATTTTTCAAATTACGTGAAAATTTCCGCTGTAATCATTACTTTTAACGAAGAAAAAAACATCCGCCGCGCTCTTGAATCGGTCGGTTGGGCGGACGAAATTATCGTTGTTGATTCAGATTCTACCGACAACACACGCGACATTGCCGAATCGCTCGGTGCGTGTGTTTTTATTCAAAAATGGCTCGGATTCTCCAAACAAAAACAATTCGCCGTTGAAAAGGCTTCATTTGAATGGATTTTCAGCCTCGATGCCGATGAAGAAGTTTCTTCAAGTTTGATTACAGAAATCCTGAATATAAAAGATTTACCCGAAAATGAAGAAGCGGACGGGTATAAAATCCCGCGGCTTTCATTTTATATGAATCGCCCGATACGCCACGGCGGATGGTATCCCGACCGTCAGCTTCGTTTTTTTAACCGCAATAAAGGAAAATGGAAGAATGTTTTAATTCACGAATCCGTCGAAATGCTGAAAGAGGCGAAAGTTACAAATCTCGAAGCGGACATTTATCATTTCAGCGTTGAAAACGCCGCGCATCATCACCGAATGATCGGCGAAAGATACGCGCCGCTTGCCGCCCGGCAAATGTTTGAACGCGGAAAAACGACTTCCCGGCTCAAAATTTATACCGCCGGATTGACGAGTTTTTTACAAACCTACATCTTAAAAGGCGGTTTTCTAGACGGTTTGCCGGGGTTTGCCATCGCCCGTTTTGCCGCGCATCACGCTTTTCTCAAACACCTTTTATTATGGGAAAAAATCGAGGCGGCGAAGAATCGGAACAAATAACTCAAAGTCTTTCTACTTAAATACAACCCGCATTTTTTTATACTCATCAAACTTTCAGTTTAGCAGTCATTTACGGTATATTTAAACCTGGATTTAGATATTTTGCGTTTTAATAATATGAAAAAAATAATTTTCCTCTTATCGTTTTTATTTATTTTCTCCTTTGCCGTTTTTGCTCAAAAAGGCATTGATCCGCAGACCGATAAAATAAAAACCGAAGGAAACAAAACAACCCGCACAAATGATGTCAGCCGCTCGATAAATTGGGGAAGCGGTAAAACAAAAGTTCGCCAACCGCTGGAAAATCCGTACAAATTAAATTCACGGCGCGACCGTTTAATCGAAAACATTATCAATATTTTAAGCGAAAATCAGGTTATTGTTGATGAATCCGCTTCGCGATTGCCGGACGGAATACTTGTTACCCAACCCTTTGTTTTTGCCAAAAGTCCGGTAACATCGCCGACCGAATTAAATCGTTATGCCGTTTTGCCCAATTCCGACACTTCCTGGAATCGCGGAAGATATACATTTACCATTGAAATTCAATCAATTGACGGAATTCAAAATAATGTTTATGTAACCGCGAAGATCGAGGGCAGATCGAGCAATGGTCTGACGCAGGAATGGACGACTTTGCCCAGTTCCGGCTTAGCTGAGGATAAGTTTTTATCAAAATTGATTGAAACGATCACCGGAATTTCGCCCGATGCTTCGCAAAAGGTAGAAGATCAACCTTAGTTAGAGAAAATAATGATGTCAGGTTTTATTCGTATAATTTTTATTTTGCTGTTTTTGTTTTCCGCTTCGATAATTGCGGAGGCGCAATTCGATCCAACAACTCCGAGCGGAAGATCTAAAAATGAACCTCTACCTCAAAATATCAAAGAAACTCTGGCAAAAAAACAAATTGAAGAGAATAAAAAGGAATATGAGGAACTTATAAAAAGAGGCGAAGCAGCGGTAAAAATGAGCAAAGACCTGCAAAAATCTTTTGCCAAACATAGTAAATTAACCGAGCAAGATCAGAATAAATTAAAAGATTTAGAAAAACTGCTGAAAAGAATCCGCAAGGATTTAGGCGGCGGAGACGATGAAGTTGAACCCGAAGAAAAACCGACTTCGATGGATAATGCCTTAAATGCCCTCAAAGACACGACGGAAAATTTGTATCAAGAAATAAAGAAAACTTCCCGTCACACAATTTCAGCCGTTGCCATAAAAAGCTCAAATACAATTTTATATATCGTAAAATTTTTGCGATTTGGAAAGTAAGTAACAAAGGGAAAATAAACTTACCTGCTTGAGAAGAAATAGCTAAAATCTGAATTGAGGGTTATTAAAAAACAAATGACATCTTCTCAAACTTCAGTTTTAAGCAAAAACTAAATGGGTAAAGTTATAAAACCTCTGTTACT
>JBBRVS010000275.1:0-6043 GCA_038246645.1 Pyrinomonadales bacterium | reverse complement strand
GTTTTCAATGATGTTGTTTCGCAGGAAACAGCCGTTTTTACTGATTATGTTTCGCAGGAAAAAACGCTTCCGAATGTTGATACGGGTAATTCGGGGTTTATTCCGCAGCCGACCAACGAACTGCCGCAGCCCGATACGGGCTTTAATTCACCGTTTAATACGGGTCAATCGCTTAATACAGGGCAATCGTTTAATACAGGGCAATCAGCTAATACGGGCGAGAGAAATTTTGTTACAAATCCGCAACCTGTCAAAAAGAAAAGCAAAATGATCTGGCTTTTGCCGGTCGCCGCCTTGCTTTTACTGATGCTTGGCGGCGGCGCGTTCGGAGTTTGGTATGTAATGAGCCGCAACGATCAGGGAACAAATGATTCGGGCAATTCGAATGCGGTCGAAACCGTCAATACGAATACGAATACGAATACAAACACGCCGAAAAAAGAAGATACGACAGGTCTTCAAGGTATCGGTGCGCCGGAAAATGGTGGAGAAGACAATTCTAAGCCGGAAGCTGCCAACACACCGCCGCAGACAAATCCGACTCCGGCGCAAACACCACCGAAACCGACTGTAGTTGCCAAACCGAACACTCCGAAACCGGCTCCGACCAGAAAAGCGACTCCGAAGCCGAAAACTATGGATTGTATTTTTACTGACGATTGCGAATAAAGAACTTTTAAAAATTAAATTTCAGCCGGCGTTTAGCTAATTGAAAGCTAAAAAGCAAAATCTGAACTAATTCTTCGTCTGGAAAAAGTCGAGATTAAAAGCACTCCCAATTAAAAATTTTGGCACATATTCCGACCTATGCTAGTATCAATACGGAATTTTTTAGTTTGCAAAAAAATCATTGATAATCAAAGGAGTTTAATTAAAACCGTGAATTTCCGATTTACTTTTCTAAAATCCGCCGTCGTAGTAACTTTTCTATCTTTGTTGGCATTGTCATTTTCAATGCAAACCGTTACGGCTCAAACCGATCCGCTGACCCTGGCGGAAGTTTTGACCGCGCTGCAATCAAAAAGCGGCGGGCTGACACTAGTGCAAAAAAACGCTTTTATTTTAAAAAGAGTTCAGGAACGCGGTGTAACTTTTCGCGTCACCGCCGAACTTGAAAAAGAACTACGCACTGCCGGTGCAACTACTGCCTTGATTACTGCCATTCGGCTCAAATCCCCCGGCGCAAATCCGACTCCGACTCCGATCAGAACCGGCACCGCCCCGACCGTAAAATTCGACCGGATCTGGGTTGATTCTAATGTGACGGAAGACGACGTTAAAGGAATGCGGATTCATACGGCATTTACTGTCAGTAATATGCTGAATACTTCCGGATATTTAGCCGTTTATTTTGAAAAGAAAAACGGTGATCTATTGAAAACGACCAATACAAAATACAGCACCAAAGGCGGTCAGGTCGCCGCCTTCCGGCAAATAACTCCGGCATATAATCCGGCAACTTACAGTGATTTCAGTGTTTTTATTCCGTATAAGGAATTTAATCTGCCGCCCGGTGATTATGATTTAAAGTTGGATGCCGATCTGATTTACGAAAACGGCGATATGATCCAGCATCTGGATTTTTATGAATTCGTCTTTAAGAATCCGAAACCGGTTCAATCAACGTCAACCGCCATTATTACATTTGACCGAATGTGGGTTGATTATGATGTAACCGAAAACCGAAAAACCGGAATGCGCGTTCACGTTAAGATGAATGTTAAAAATATGGTTGGAGTCGAATCATATATTGCCGTTTATTTTGAAAAACAAAACGGCGAAAAACTCTATTCCGATAATGACGCTTATCGAAGCAAAGGCGGACAAACCGCGGTTTATAAATCGCTTAACCCGCCATACGCTTCATCAGACTATAACGACGTAGTATTTTTTATTCCTTATGAAGAATTTAATTTGCCCAAAGGAACGCACGATTTAAAGGTTCACGCCGACTTAATTTATCCTGCCGGCGAATTGATTCAACATCTCAGTTATTATCCTTTTCGTTATACAAAAAAATAAGCACCAATGGAAAATGGAAAATGGATAATGCAAAATGGAAAATGTCAGAAAATTCCTAAACTCTTGTTGAATCTATAAGTTACAGGCATTTGTAAGATTTTCATAATACCTCTTTACTTTTGCTTAGCTGATTTTTTTCTATAAATTCACAGCTAAAAAAGCTCTGCCGAATTTACGGTTGAGCTTTTTTTATTTGCCGAAAAAGTAAAAAGAAATATTTTTAGGCATTTAACTCAACAAATCCGGTAAGATTTATCAACCTTAATTCCGGTTTTTCTCTAGTATTAATGTGGATCTCAATCATTTTTCATAATGAAAATCATTTGTGTAAAAAAATGTTAAAAATTTTACAACAAAGACTTTCATTATTATTTTAAAACAGATATACTGTTATCCGGCAAACCTTCCACACCGATTGCCCAAAGCTTACTCAAATCTTTTTTCCGGAATACATTTTCGTGTGTTCGTAATACTTCATTCGTTTGATAAAAATATGTTGACAATAAATCAAGAACTGCAACAAGGACGCTACCGGATAACAAAGCAATTCGGGCAAGGAAAAACCGTTTCATTTTATGAAGCCTTAGATAAAATTCTCGAAAAAAATATCTTGCTCAAGAAACTTTTGGTGAAATCAAGCGAAGGCGCGACTCCGGCTGAGCAAGAAGCGCAGAAAAATGCCTTTGCCAATGAAGCAAAATTTTTGACCGACATCAAGCACGAAGGATTTTTGCAGGTTTTCAATTATTTTTCGGATGTTGATTCCCAGTATCTGGTGATGGAATTGGTTGACGGAAAAAATGTCGGCGAACTTCTCAAGAAAAATCAGAAACCATTTGCGCTCTCCGACATTGTGGATTGGGGCGAACAGATGCTCCACGCCCTCGAATATCTTCATCAAAAAACGCCGTCGGTTATTTATTTCAATGTCAAACCGCTGAACATTCATCTGACTTCGCGCGGAAAAATCAAACTGCTGGCAACCGGAATTGCCGCCCGCAGCGAGGATAATGCCGACATCACCAAACAAGCCTTTGATGCCGCCAATCTTAATTATTCGCCGCTCGAACTGATTTGGGTAAAACTCGATTCGGCTTCTCAGCGGGTAATCTTAAACGATTACGACGACAAATCCGAACAGATTCTAACGCAGCCGCCCGATGTCAGAAGCGATATTTACTCACTTGGCGCAACGCTTTATCATCTTTTGACGGAAAAACTCCCGGTTGATGCGCTCGAGCGTTCGATTGAGATTCTGGAAGGAAACCCCGATCCGCTGATTGAGCCGCACGAAGTTAATCCGAATATTGCCGTTGAAATCTCGGATGTTTTAATGAAGGCATTGAAAATCCGCCGCGAAAATCGTCTTGCCTCAGCAGCCGAAATGCGGCAGGAACTGAACACTGCTTTTGCCCAATTAAAAGAAAGAAAAGCCAAAGAACTCCGCAGCGAAGTTCCCGCCGCGCCCGCCGCACCGGTTATCAGAGCGAAACCGACCCCGCAAAAAGATCAAAATATTAATCTCGAACTTCCAAAGATCAAATCGGAAGAAAGCAAACAGTTGGAACTGATCAAACAAAAGC
The DNA here is from genome assembly GCA_038246645.1 of Pyrinomonadales bacterium. Classification (GTDB taxonomy): domain Bacteria; phylum Acidobacteriota; class Blastocatellia; order Pyrinomonadales; family Pyrinomonadaceae; genus JAHCHG01. Next base: position 2,438 of record JBBRVS010000275.1, on the reverse strand, counting down.
TGCGCGAAGCCGAAGAGCAAAGATTATTAGCCGAACAACGTGCCGCCGAAGCCGAACGCCGCTTGCTGGTGATGGAAACACAGGAATTCAAGTTAGCCGATATTTTGGAAACGGAAGAATTTCAAGACAAACGGACGGAATTTACCGCCGCGTCGGAAGCTGTAAATAAATCCGGCGCAAAAGATGATGAAGAGGTCTGGCAGGAAGATTTCACGGAAGATTCCGCCGCTCGAGCAGTTTCCTTTGAAGAAAAAATTTCCGATAAACCGCCGGAAAATTCCGCGGAAGAATTTACTCTGTTTGCCGAACCGCCGAAGAAGAATAAATTTATGAAGCGAATGGCGGCAGTCGCCGTCGGTATTATAATGCTGGGCGGCGGAATATTCGGGGTTCTAAAATTCCTGCCCTCGGCATCTGCCGGAATGAATCCGAATGCTACGAGCCAGTCGGTTTCCGGCAACGAACCAGCCGCCGACATTCAAACAAATGTTGAAGCAACGCCTGAAACCGAAACGACACCGGAAATGAGCGAAGCGCAAAATTCGGGAGAAATTCTGGAAACAAAACAAATTGTAGATGAAACATCCGTAAAACCGCCTCCGGTCAAGGAAAAACCTGCCGTCCCGCAAATTGCAACGGTAAAAACACCGGAACCGCCGAAATCTGCCGTAACGGAAAATCAAAAGAAAAAAGTAACAATTGACGATCTGATTAATGATAAACCCAAGAAAAAGGTCACGGTTGATGATTTGATCAACAACAATTAAAGATAATTCAAGACACTATTTAAGGGAGTTTTGCAAAGAGAGCGAAACTCCGCGAAAGAATTAAAACCGATCTATCGAAAATCAAGGAACAACAAATATGAAACCCCTAATATTTAACGAAATGAAAATGACCCGAATTTCTAATTTACCGCTGATTTTGTTGGTATCGTTGATACTTTCGCTGACATTTGTTTTGCCGAACGTCCGCGCTCAACAACCACAACAACAGCAACTCGGCTTGGCGGATATTATCGTCGCTCTGCGCTCGAATAAAGTTACGCTGGCTGAACGAAATGAAATTTTGACAGGCGCGGTCAAAGAGCGCGGAATTACCTTTGAATTAACGCCGCAAATCGAAAAAGAGCTTGAAAATACAGGCGCAGATAAATCTCTGATCGAAGCCATCCGGCAGAAAACCGTCGTCGTTAAAATCAGCCCGACGCCTCTGCCGAAGCCGACTGCCACGCCCGCGCCGACTCCGGTCGAGCCGGATTTTGCTTTTTACAAAAAACAGGCGGATGACAACGCGTCCAAAGGCGAAATTGAATTCGCTTTGACCAATTACAATAAAGCTGTCGAGTTAAACCCTGAAAATCCTTCGATTTATCTCAATCGCGCTCTGGCTTTCTACAAGAAAAAAGATTATGAAAAAGCTATCGCCGATTACGACAAAGTGATTGAAATAAATCCGAAAGAATTACTCGCTTATGCGAACCGCGCAAATTCTCACGAAAAACTCGGCAATACCGATAAAGCCGCCGCCGATTATAAAAAGATTCTCGAAATTGACGATAAAAACGAAGCGGCAATAAATAACCTGAAACGAATCGAAGATGACCGCGCCAGAATTTTGCAAAAACAAAAAGATGCGGCTTTGGCGGCTCAAACCGAAGCTGTTAAAGATAAACCGAAGGAAGAAACAAAACCGAAAGAGGAACCAACACCCGCTCCAACGGAAACTTCCGACGGCTTGCAAGTTGTTAATTTAGGCAGAATAAGCCCGACAATGGCAACCGAAATGGCAACGCCCGTTTATTCACAAATTGCCAAAAATCTTAATCTTCAAGGACAAGTTACGGTTCAAGTATTGATTAACGAAGAAGGAAAAGTCGTGAAAGCCGAAGCCGTCGAAGGACATCGTCTCTTGCGCGAAGCCTCCGAACAAGCCGCCCGCAAATCGAAATTCAAACCGACACTGGTTGACGGTAAACCGGTCAAAGCCAAAGGCTTTATCGTCTATAATTTTGTCAGGTAAGCACCGATGAAAAACGGAAAATGGATAATTGATAATTGATAATTGTAAGAACACTCATAAACCGTTTCAATTTCGCTAGTTAAAGAAACCTTTTAGAATTTTTATAATGAAACCATTCATCATTTACAATTCACCAGTTGACCATTAAGAATCCGTATCTTAAAACTTTTGCTCGAACTGCATAAGGATTTGCAGTTCCAAACCTTTCTAATTTCCCCGGGTGTCTGAAATTTCAGACACCTTTTTTTATTTTTTGCCGATTTTTGTAATGCCTCAATAAAAAGTTAAGGTATTTGAATTTCAACAATTGCGGGGGCTTCAGCCCAATGGCATTAAGTTAAGGATTACTTCAATGCCGTCAATAGGTTACAGAAACAATAGTTAATGGCGGAAGCAACTTCTTGCCCCATTCAGCC
>JBBRVS010000274.1:0-6052 GCA_038246645.1 Pyrinomonadales bacterium | reverse complement strand
TCGTTAGAAAGGATGAATGATGAATCAAAACCCTTCGTCTCTTGTTCCTATGTAAGCGGACGAAATGCGGATTGGACATTCATCATTTATCATTTATCATTTATCATTTATAATTTACCATTATTGACGGCTTGCAAAAATGGCGCAAACAAGTTCCGTCATTTTTGCATCATAAAAAATGAGTTTAGTAAACACATTAAAAATATATGCTTAGATTTATTCGATTATTTGCAATTTTAAGTTTCATTTCTTTATCGGTTATTTTTTCGGCGTGCGATGTTTCAACTGCTGAACCGCATTCAAAATCAGATGCCAACCGCCCTTTGGTTAAACCGAAAGCCGTAACCGACCGACCAAAAATCGTTGCCTTCGGCGACAGTTTGACCGCCGGATTCGGGCTTGCCGAAAAAGATTCTTATCCGTATCTTTTACAGAAAAACCTCGACAGCGACGGGTATAATTACGAGGTCGTCAATGCCGGGGTTTCGGGCGAAACAAGCTTAGGCGGATTAGAGAGAATAGATTGGGTTTTGGAGCAGGACAATATTGATATTCTGGTTTTGGAACTCGGCGCAAACGATCTTCTGCGCGGTTTGCCGGTTGCTAAAATGAAGGAAAATCTCGGCACCATCATCAAAAAGGCGAAGGCGAAAAATGTCAAAGTTCTGCTCTGCGGAATGCTCGCACCGGAAACGATGGGCGCAACATATCAGCGCGATTATGTGATGGCTTTTCCCGATCTGGCAAGCGAACACAAGGTCGAATTTCTGCCGTTCGTGCTGGAAAACATCGCGCTTAAAAAGGAACTGAATCAAGCCGACGGAATTCATCCGAATGCGGAAGGTTCGAAGATTATGACCGCAAATATTTATAAATCTTTGAAACCGATGCTGTCCGGGAAGCAATAAATTGCGCGTTGGTCTTCGATGTTGGAAAAAGCCGTCGTTGTAAGTTTTCAATGACGGCTTTTTTCCAAGTCTTGAATCCAAAATAAAATTAAAGACGAAATTATAATCTGGAAGTCAGAATAAAATTCAAAAAACCAAATTTCAAGACGGCAGAAATACTTGGGAGATAATATTCAAAACAACTATCGAACCCCCAATTAAAAAAGAACAAAAAAACTTTTTCGCCGAATTTACGAGATTTCGTGAATCGGTCAGCATTGCTCTCGATGCGATCCGGGCGAATTGGACGCGCTCGGCTTTGACGGTTTTGGGGATCGTGGTCGGTGTCGCGGTGGTTGTAATGGTCGCCGCGCTTTTGCAAGGAGCGCAGGATTTTATTGTCAAAACGACTTCGGAATTTGCGCCTGATGTTTTACGGATCGAAAAAGCCGCATTTCAGGACTTCGGTGCGGACGGGCAGGCTTTTGTCGAAGCGCAATCGAAACGCCCCGATATTTTGCCCGAAGATCTGGAGTTTTTGCGCGATAGATTAGATACGCAATTTGAAGTCGGCGGACAGACGGACGCATCGCTTCCGGCGCGGCGCGGCGCAAAAACGCTCGTCGGCATCGCTGTTCAAGGCGTAACGCCGAATATTACAGAACTCTCCAATGTGAAAATCGCTTACGGACGCGGCTTGACCTCAACGGATGATTATTTTCGCCGAAATGTCTGTGTTGTCGGTCAAGATATTGTGGACGAACTATTCAATGGCGCAAACCCGATCGGCGAAGAGATTCGGCTCGGTCAATTGCCTTACGAGGTCGTCGGCGTAGCACAGCCGCGCGGTTCTCAGTTCGGTAATTCGCAAGATGGTTTCGTTCAGATTCCGCTCGGAACTTTTGTCAAAATTTTCGGCACACGCTCGCGTTCATTAGCGATTCTGGTAAAACCGATTGACAAAAATTCGATCTCGGAAGACGAAGCCGAAGAGCAAGTGCGCGTTGCGATGCGACTTCGCCGCAAACTTATTTTGACCGACAAAGATGACGATTTCAGTCTTTTAACGTCGAAAAGCATCAAGGCTTTTTCGGGAAACTTGACGGGAATTGTCGGCACGATCATTTATCCTCTAACGGCGATCTCGCTCTTTGTGGGCGGCGTGGTGGTGATGAATATGATGCTCGCGTCGGTCGTCGAACGCACGCGCGAGATCGGTATTCGAATGGCTTTGGGCGCACGGCGCGGCGATATTTTGACGCAATTTCTAATCGAAACAACGACGCTGACGCTTTTGGGCGGCATTTTGGGAATCATTTCAGCGGCAGTTTTAGTCCGGCTGATCACGTTTTTGACGAAATTTTCTTTAAGCGTACCGCTATGGGCAGTTTTTACGGCGGTCGGAGTTTCGTGTTTGGTCGGCATCGTTTTCGGCGTAATTCCGGCGCGTCAGGCGGCGCGTCTTGATCCGATCGAAGCGTTGCGGGCGGAATAAATTTACTAACTTTAATTGACAAGGTGGAAAAATGAAGAAATTACTTTTAACAACTACTTTTATACTAGCGGCAATGCTGCAAACCATGGCTCAAACGGAAGTTTCGCAAACTTTCTTAAAAGATAAAGATACGGATATTTCTGCAACTAAAACCGTTTCCAAAACATTGCGTGGCGATCTGCCGATCGTTCCGCAGCAAGATAATTATGTGCGTCCGACGGCAGATCAGCGTTTTAAGCGTTATCTCAACAAAACGGTCGGAACGGGATTGATCGGTGTCGGAATCGGTGCGACTTTTCAGCAAATATCGAACAATCCGCCGGAATGGGAAAAGACCGGCAAAGGTTTCGCGCGGCGTTTAGGATCGAATTTCGGCGAAAATGCGATTCAGGAAACAGTCGCTTACGGTATCGAAGAAACCTTCAAACTCGACAGTAAATTTTATAAAAGTAAGAAAAGAGATTTAGGTTCGCGCATTAAAAACGGTTTGCTTTCCGGGATTACGGCACGAACTCCGAGCGGTAAACGCGTTTTCAATCCCGCGCCGATCATCGGTACTTACACGGCAAATATGGTGTCAACGCAAGTTTGGTATCCGAAGCGTTTTAGTTACAAAGATGGTCTTCGGCAGGGAACGCAAAGCGTCGGATTTTCAATCGGTTTCGGACTTTTGAATGAGTTTTTGTTTAATCGAAAATGAATCGTCAGCTTTTTTACGAAACCTGGCGAACGGTTTTAGACTCGATTCGTTCGCATAAATTACGTGCCGGATTAACGCTGACGGGCGTGATCATCGGCACGGCGGTCGTCGCACTCGTCGGCGCGGTTTTGACCGGATTATCGCAGCGCGTCGCTGACGCTTCGGAAAAAAGCTCGCCGAATGTCATTTATTTTACGAAGCAAGACCGTATCGGACCGTCGCTTCAGCAGCCGACCGCCGAAGAACGACAGCGCAAGGATTTTACTTACGAAGATATTTTGGCTGTCGCCGCGCTTGATTCGCCGCAAGCCGTTTCGCCGCAAAAGGTGCGCGGTTCATACGGTCCTTCGGCAAATATTCCCAAAGTTACCGCAAACAGCCGAACTGCAATCAATCCTTTAATTCTGGGAATTTGGGAGAATGGTCCATTAGTCGTTAATATTCCAATCGCCAGCGGACGATTTTTTACGGAACAGGAACGAAAGTCGCGGGCTTCGGTCACCGTGATCGGATCGGGCGTGGCAACGCAAATTTTTCAAGAAACCGACCCGCTCGGCGAAACGATAAAGATTGACGGAAAACTTTTTCGCGTGATCGGCGTTTTGTCAAAAGCGTCCGGCGAAGGCGTGATCGGGAGCGACGAGATTGACGAGCGTTCGATCTATATTCCGTTTGAAACCGCGCGGAAAAATTATCCCGAAATAGAAGAAAACGTCATTATCGTTCGTGCGCCGAAGGGAAAAATTGACGAAGTTCAGGAAGAAGTAATAAATCTTTTGCGTCAAAGACGCGGCGTTCCATTCGACAAACCGAACAATTTCGGCGTGAACCGCCCCGAACAGATATTTACGCTCGTTAATGATATTATCAACGGTTTGGGAACGGTGATCGTGCCGATTGCTCTGGCAAGTTTGCTCGTCGGTGGTGTTGGTGTGATGAATATAATGCTCGTTTCGGTCAAGGAACGCGCTGCCGAGATCGGCATCAGACGCGCACTCGGCGCAACTCAAAAGACCATTTTGACCCAGTTTTTGCTCGAAGCGATGACGCTGACCGGATTCGGCGGAATCATCGGCATTGCGGTCGGATTAACGCTCGCATTTTTGGTGCGAATCGTCGTCAGTTTTCCGGCGGCAGTTCCGATCTGGGCAATTCTTTCGGGCTTCGGCGCATCGGTTTTTATCGGACTTTTTGCCGGAATGTATCCGGCATTTCGCGCCGCCCGACTTGACCCGATTGAGGCAATGCGCGGAAACTGACACAATATGAACGTAACACATCTCGAATGCGCTAATTGTCATAAAAATTACGAAGCAAATCAATTATTAAACCTGTGCGCCGAATGCGGAAAACCGCTGCTCGTTCGCTACGATCTGGAAAAGGCGAAACAGACTTTGACGAAAGATGCTTTGCCGTCGCGCCGTTCAAATCTCTGGCGTTACAGAGAAGTCTTGCCCGTCGAAAATCTCGAAAATATCGTCAGTTTCGGCGAAGGCTGGACGCCGCTTATTGAAACGAAAAAGTTGGCTGAAAATCTGCCGATAAAATTAAATCTTTTCATCAAAGACGAAGGACAAAATCCGACTCAGAGTTTTAAGGCTCGCGGAATGACTGCCGCCGTTTCAATGGCGAAAGAACTCGGCGTGAAAAAAGTCGCCGTGCCGTCAGCCGGAAATGCCGCCGGTGCATTAGCGGCTTATGCGGCACGGGCGGGAATGGAAGCCTTTATATTTATGCCGTCCGATACGCCGCAAGCCAATATTATCGAATGCGAGCAGACGGGCGCGAACGTTACTTTGATTGACGGTTTGATCACCGATTGCGGCGCGGAAGTCGCGCGTCGCAAAGACGCGGAAGGTTGGTTTGACGTTTCGACTTTGAAAGAACCGTATCGCGTCGAAGGCAAAAAGACGATGGGTTACGAACTTGCCGAGCAGTTTAAATGGAATTTGCCGGATGTGATTTTATACCCGACGGGCGGCGGAACGGGTTTGATCGGAATGTGGAAGGCGTTCGACGAAATGGAAAAAATGGGCTTGATCGGCGCAAAACGCCCGCGAATGGTTTCGGTGCAGTCGGAAACCTGTGCGCCGATTGTCCGCGCCTTTCACGCCGGAAAACGCTTTGCCGACGAGTTTGAAAATGCCGAAACGGTCGCTTCCGGTTTGCGAGTTCCGAAGGCAATCGGCGATTTTTTGATAATTGACGCACTTCACGAATCGAACGGAACTGCCGTGGCGGTTTCCGACGATGAATTAGTCAAAGCTGTCAAAGAGATCGGCGCGGCGGAAGGCATATTTTGTGCGCCCGAAGGCGCGGCGTGTCTTCCGGCTTTACGAAAACTAATCGAGCAGGATTTGGTCAAAGAAAATGAAACTGTCGTGATTTTCAACACCGGCGCGGGCGTGAAATATTTAGAGTGTTTCTAAAAAAAACGGAACGCGAACTTTAGTTCGCCGGAAAACTTAAATGTTTTGAACAAATTAATTGAAGGATGTGCAAATTAAAGTTTATTGCTTTCAATAATTAATACTCGGAATAGATGAGAGATGAAAGATGATAACTGTAGATTAAATCTGTCATCTGTTATCTATCAATTATCATCTACTCCGAATAGTTTTTCTTAAATTTCTAATTTGCACATCCTTCATTTAATTCTGTAAATTAACGATTTATGACTGGCGAACTAAAGTTCGCGTTCCGTTTTTCATATCAATTTAAAACCATTTTACAGAAATTTACGAAGTAAAAAGTGAAGTCTTAACAAAAATAGCAATACGAACAAGGGAATATAAAAATGAATTTAGAAGGAAAAACTGTATTAATTGTCGGTGCAGGACGCGGAATCGGACGCGCTGTCGCCGAACTTTTTTCAAACGAACACGCCAATATCGTCGTCAGCTCGCGCAGCGAAGCGGAATTAATGGAACTCGAATATAAACTAAACACAAAGGGAAATCCGAATGTTCT
>JBBRVS010000273.1:0-6061 GCA_038246645.1 Pyrinomonadales bacterium | reverse complement strand
TTACTGTAGTCGTTTTTCCGACTCCGCCTTTTTCATTACAAATCGCTATGAATATTATTTCAGGTATCATATTAAAATTTCATTAATTACATATTTATGCTTTTATGATAATTCATTATACCTCGAAAACATATTTACAGATTTATGTAAATTCAACTTTATTGCCTTTCAGGTTTATATAAATTCATATTACTGACTTTATGTATTTATGTATTTATGTATTTATGATAAATCAACAAACCATATATTTGTATTTCTGTAATGATGAATAATCAGAAAATCCGATTTATGTATGAATGTATTTACAGAAGTATGTATTTCCAGAATTTGATAAGTGCCATCTAAGGATTTTAAAGTAGAATTAGAAATAAATATAAGTGAAGTCCTCGCTACTTTCTGGCAATTTAGGTTTAACGAGTTAAACTATTCAAAAAGTGAAATAGGCATAATTAATAAATTTTGGATAAGTGCGTCGTCAATCCCCTTAATTTTTGAATTACAGATAAGAATTTTAATTCGCTGTTAGGAATTCATTAAGAAGGCATCTTCAACATACAAATTGAAAAGTCTGACAAATGCCCGCGCAACATGAATATGTTCATAATAATCAGCATGGAAGGCAATAAAAAGAGGACGAAAGCGCGTCGCAGAAACAATTTTAATCGAAAAGGTCAAACCAGCAATCGGACGGATAGGCAGCATTCATCGGTACAACTTGTCTATTTCTTCTGCTTGATCTGGCGAAGGTATTGTAAAGTGCGAAATCCTTTTATCTTTTCTAAGAAGGTGAGCAAAAGTTTTAAACTTCATTTTAATTTGTCAAACATGATTTTTGTCCAAAGTCTAAAGGGTTTGAATGTTGGAAATACGGCGGGAGGATTTTGAGTTAAGAGGTGGCGGAGAATGGAATAACGCAAAACTCCTATAGTCTCAAGAAAGTGTTATTGAGAGGTTATCTCTGCTTGTGAGTTTAGATTCTTTTGTTATACTTTTTTTGACGCGGCTTTTTTGCATTTTAAGTTAAAAAGCCGGTTGGATTTAGGTAAGGAGATAGAAATTGTGCCGAAAAAGTTTGAATTAATAAAGCAAACGAAGCCGTTTCAGTTGTCGTTGTTTGAACTTTTGACTGAAACGGATGTTTTGACGGAAGACGGCAGTAAACAACTAAAGAAAGGCAAAAATTACTCTCAAACTATCGAATTATATGATTTTATGCCGCGGTTTGTTTTCGGTCATCAAGCGGATTTGCGGAAAGATTATAATGGTCTTTTGCCTGCTCTTGTAAGGGATTTCGAATGTCGCGGAGTGCCTTTTAAATTGACGCTGACACCTGCTACAATTGTTCAGCCGAATGGAGATTCGATTTCCTATTATCCGGGAACGGATGAAGATATTCTCGAGATCGTTTTGCGGAAAATGTATCTCGAAGATAATCCGAAACTTTATGACGGTCAGCCCGGAATGATGTTTACTGTTAATAAAATTCGAAAGGAGCTGAAAAGACAGGGAAGGACTCGTTCCCATACACAGGTGATTGAATCCCTTTTGATCTTAAAGGGATCACAGATCAGTTGTCAGAATCTTGAAACGAAAACGACGATGATTTTTAATCCGATTGACGTTCTTTCCTTCAGAAAGAATGATGAAGCGGATACGCCCTGCTATCTGATATTTTCAAATATAGTTGCCGAAGCATTGGACAATCTGTATTTCCGCCGATTTAATTACAAAAAAGTTGTCAGTTATAAATCTGTAATAGCCAGATTACTTCACCGCCGCATTTCCCATCATTTTACTCAATCGAATCCGAAATTGAATTACAGCGTGAATTTTTCTACTCTTTTGCGTGATTTCGGCTTAGAATACCCGACTCTTGCTAAGGCTTATATCAAACTTAAAGAAGCCTTAACAGAAATGAAAGATGCTAATGTTATTCAAGAATTTATTTGTAAGCCGATTCGTAATTCCAAAGACTCTCGCAAAATCGAAGATTATTTTGTAAAGATAACTCCGACACAAGCCTTTTCGTTTGAAGTTAAAAATTCAAATGACATAAGAATTAATATCAGGGAGATGATTGAAAATTCCGAAGATATTAAACAACAAAGTTCCAAAAAATCAAAAAAAGTCCCTTCACTTTTTCCGAAAACTGTTAAGTCGGAAAAAGCGCAGGATAAATAATATTAGGTTAAGATAGGATAAGAAATAGGATAGTCAGCCGAATATTGCAATTAACTCTTTCTTTTTCAATAATTTAAACTCTTAGATGTATCCCAAATTTCTACATACATCTATCCCAAATTTCTACAATGATTTGAGAAGTATCTCAAATTTCTACATACTCGATTGTGGATAAAAATCAACCTATCTCAAATTTCTACACGGTTAATTGTGGAAAAGGCGGTAAGTATCTCAAATTTCTACATAGCTGATTGTGGATAAAAACCAACTTATCTCAAATTTCTACACGGTTAATTGTGGAAAAAGCGGTAAGTATCTCAAATTTCTACATACTTGATTGTGGAAAATCAGAAAGTATCTCAAATTTCTACATATATGTATCCCAAATTTCTACATACCATAGGCGGATTGTGGAAAAACATTTTTTGTTGATTTTAGGAGGAGTTGCCGATTCGTTAAGACTTTTTTCGGTGATGGTTTCCGAAAATATTTTCACTCTAAATCCCGGTCGAATTTCAAATTCTGTTAATTCGACCGGTTAGAAACAAAACACCAACTGATTTCGGGTATTCTGGTTTATATCATTTAACTCGATGATCATTTTGCTTTAGGGACTCACCGTAGATTATGTGTAAAGACTGCCGATTTATTTTGTCGGAGTGTTAAAGATTAAGGTGCGGCAAACGGTTTCTCTGCTTCAGTGTCAACTATACCGAAGACAAATTTTCCTAATGTATCAGGTAAAATAAAAAGTTAAGCCCAAAATTTTCTTGATAAGTCTTTAAAACGCAAATATTTAAAATAAAAGATCGGGAGTCAGAACTACCGTTTTTGTGTAAAACTTTGATTTGCCGGAGTCAGAATTACATTTTTTGACCCTTGCGGAAGTCAAAACTATCTTATTCCGGAAGTCATATCTACCTTTTCCTGATTTCCGGGAGTTAGAACTAATACCGTTTACCATTAGAAATTGTGCATTGGTCAGTAGCGTCGGCGTGAGCCGATGCGTTATCTCTGATGAGTAATTGACGCGGTTGCTGACGCAACCGCTACTGACTTAATGCACAATTTCTAATGGTAAAGCGTATAAGCAGGTGAGCAAAAGTTTTAAGATATTATGAAAATTCTAAAAATCCCTTTAAACATCAAATTTAAGAGAATTTAAGAGTTTTCTGACATTTTCCATTTTCCATTTTTAATTATCCATTGGTGCTTACCTTTTTCAAATTTCCCGGGTTCATTCGTAACTTTAAGTATTGAAGATCGGGTTAGTTTATCCATGGTGGTAGTTTTGACTTACACTTCCTTTTTGGCAAGAGGTTCCCCGCCACACGGAAATTCCTTAATATTTGATTGCTTTTTGTTGCCCTGCATTACCTCGCCGACAAATTCAGGATGGGGAGTAATGATAATTGTGGCTTCGATCATTATATTGCGCGGCTGCGCGTCGAGAGTTTTGTCGATCGTAAAGGTCAGGATGACATATTTCTCTTTCATCACTTCCACAGCCAGTTCGATATCCCGTAGATTATGCGCGAGTCGTTCGTAGGCGGTTAAGCCGAAGGCACGGATAATTGTCGTCAAATTGATACTTCAGGGCAGGGTGATGCTGGTTTGCGTGTAGTGTTGACTCAGACGTTTATAGAGTTGGCAGGCGACGACGTTCCGGTTACTCATGCTCGTTTCGTAATTAAACATTCAGAACTGCTGGATTTAATGCCTTGAGTAACGAGCGGATAAAATCTGATGAACGCTTTCGATTTTTGTCTCTTGCTTTCCCAGTCTTCGCGCGTTTGAAAACCGGGTGTTTCAAATAGTCCCGAAACGAGAACCGTGTCGCCGTCGTTGCTCGTGATGGTGATATTGGTTTTTGTGAAGTTGAGCAGCGCGTCTTTGATCTGGTCTTTGCCGGAGGTAAGCAGCTGAGCAAATGTTACGAGATATTTGAACAATAAAGTTTTCTTCCGGAATTTTGTCTACCCGGACAAAAGATAAAGCAGAAGGCTTTTGACTTTTACCGAGTTTGAACGAAATATGATCGGAGAGCGGAAAAATGTGGGGGAGATTATGAATTTTTACATTGCCGATGAGAGAAAAATCATTAATCTATGCGCCGCTAAGAAGAGTTTATAATCCGGTCTTTTGAAGTGAATAACAAAAATCTCGCCTGCTTTTTTTCGCTCTTCATCAGCATCGCACTTTCGACGCTGTGAAGGGAAAAAAACGAATAGCAAACAGCACCGGCAAATTATAACGCCCGATTTTGTGCTGCCAAACGCGCGGCGGCAATGAATCAATGCCCGGCATACCAATCGTAGCCGCGTTCCGCCCGGAAATCTGCCGGTCGCTCGGTTGTAAAAGCGATGCGACCGATGCGTTTGATCTGCTTGATGCCGTATTTGGTCGGCGTGACCAATCTCAAAGGTGCGCCGTGTTGGAGCGGCAAGGGCGCGCCGTTCATCTCGTAGCAAAGCAACGTTTGCGGATGCAGAACGCTCGGCATATCCATTCCGACGTAATAACCGCCGTCGGGTGTCACCAATGACACATACGGCAAAAAATCCTGCGGGCGACTGAAATCCGGTGGGCTGCCGTTTTTCGTATTAGGCAAAAATCGGGCGACGAAATCGGAAAATCTCGCGCCCGCCCAATTAACAATCGTACTCCAGCCTTCGATGCACTTGAGTTCGGCGGTCAGCTCATCGCGCGGCAAACTTTTAATGTCGTCCAGCGTCAGAAGAAGTCCGGGCAACGGCATCTGCGGCGCGGCGGCGCGGTCAATCGTTTCCGGCGGCATCTCGCCGGCACCGGATTTTTTGCTTGGCGTCAATGTGCTTGTGCTGGCGGCTCGTGTCGCGCATATCGCCTGAATTGTCCATCGCCGTATCGTAAGCGATGTCGGCGACGTATTGCGTAAAACGCTCTTGATTAGCCACGCCGACGACCTGTAATTTCCAGCTCTCAGAGTCGAAGCCGACGCTCAAACCTTCGCCGCCGTTAACGCGTAAGTTTCCGACTCGCTCGCGGGCGAACTCCGGCGCGAGACGTGCGGGACTGTAATAAATTTGGCTCAAACTTTCGTTAAACTCGAACGCGCGGCGAAAAGGGGTTTCGCCCTGATCGCGCAAATAGCTGTAACCGAAATAGCCTAAAATCGCCGACACGCCGCCGATTAAAAACGTGCGACGCGAGCGATTCCGCATATTTCTTTTCGCCTCGTCGTCGGTCAACACGGGCTTATAATGCGGATTTTCGCCTAAAATTTTCGCCGTGTTTTCCCGCGTCAATTTTTTCGCTTCCGCCGATTCGCGCTCACTCTTTTTCGCAGCTTCGATTTCGCGTAATTTTTCGACTAAAACTTCGGTGTCTTTTTTCGGTTTGCCGTCACTCGTTGAATTTTCGTTTTTCTTTTCTTCGCTCATTTTAGGTTTGCGCTCCTGTTTTCGCCGGATTTATTGTCGGCGGCAACTCTTTTTCGATTTTCACATTGTCCGCCGTCGTGACTTCGTAGCCGGTAATTATTGATTGAAAATTGTTCCAGCCGGCGCGCGCCACTTGCGCGATGTGGACGAGAAAAAATAAAACGAACAAAACCGTCAGCCAGAAATGCTCCCACCGCGCCCATTCGTAACCGCCTAAAACGCCCGTCAGCCAAGCGAAACTCGTCGGTTTGTAAATCGCCGAGCCGGTCCGTACAGAGCCTGCGCCCATCAAAATCGCGCCCGTGTAGGCGATGCGTTGCGCCAATCAGAAGAGAAATTCCGTAATCTCGTCGAAGCCACGACCGATTGGATTTGGGAAACGGATGCGCACGGTGTTTACACTTACGCCAGCCCGAAAATCAAAGACTTAATCGGTTTTGAGCCGGAGGAAATCGTCG
>JBBRVS010000272.1:0-6083 GCA_038246645.1 Pyrinomonadales bacterium | reverse complement strand
TAATTACCAAAAATATCTATTATTTTTTGAATTCTCCATATTTTTGGAGCAAATTCTTGAAGATAAAGAGTGAAAAGCCCATTTTTATTTATCCGGTTCTTTTAGAATACTTATTGCTTAAAAAAAATCAACCTGTCAAGTGTAGTTCAGCTTAACATTTAGTAAATCAAAAATTAAGGAGAATAAAATGAAACGAACAATTTCTAAATTCAGAACCGTAGGACCATTGATTTTTTTGATTTTGTTATTAGTAAGCATTTCAACTGCTCAAAAGACGACATCCGACATTGTCGGTACAGTTGTTGATTCATCAGATCAAGTTATTTCCGGTGCAAATGTAACTGCAAAAAATCTCGGAACCGGCGCAACCAGGTCAGCAACGACCGATTCAACCGGTAGTTTTAGAATTCCGAATCTTCAGCCCGGTCGTTATGAAATAACCGCTGAGGCTCCTAACTTCAGTAAATCTATAGTTAGAAATATTGAACTAAACGTCGGTGTTGATTTTAGTTTCAATATGGAGTTGAAACCCGGCGAAATTTCCGAGACTGTTGAAGTCTCGGCGGACGGTGCTTTGATTCAAACAACGAGATCGGACATTAACACCTCTATTTCGCCGAAAGAGATTGAAAATCTTCCGTTGCTTAACAGAACTTTTGCCGGTTTATCCGTAATCGCGCCGGAAGCCCGTCCGGTCGGCAATTTCGACCCGACAAAAACCCGTGTCGGTAATGTTGCCTTTAACGGCGGAGACGGACGACAGGTTAATGTCAATGTGGACGGCGGCGACAACAAAGATAATGTGGTCGGAAGCCTTCTTCAAAATTTTTCCTATGAATCAATTCAGGAATTTCAAGTTCTCCAGCATAAATGGACGGCTGATCAAGGGCGTTCGGTTGGCGGAGTTGTCAATGTCGTTACAAAGAGCGGCACTAACAGGTTACGCGGTTCGGCTTTCTTCAACTATCGCGGAGAAGAACT
Source organism: Pyrinomonadales bacterium (assembly GCA_038246645.1). Lineage (GTDB taxonomy): Bacteria > Acidobacteriota > Blastocatellia > Pyrinomonadales > Pyrinomonadaceae > JAHCHG01. The sequence goes on along the minus strand of JBBRVS010000272.1, from coordinate 5,102 downwards.
CCGCGCCCTCGACTTTTTCGATAAACAATCTATTGCCGCTAATCCGTCTTATACAAAACCGTATTTTGCACGTCAAGAATTCGGCGGCAGTTTCGGAGGTCCGATTATCAAAGAAAAGACTTTCTACTTTTTCGCCCTTGAGCGATTTCGTGAACGTCAGAATGTAGCGGTTTTAGGAAGTGTTATTCCACAAATTCAAGCTATCCCGGGAAACCAATTCGTTCCGGCTATTCCCCAGCCGTATAACGACACTTTGCTTACTGCAAAAGTGGATCACAAATTTACAGAGGCACAAAGCTTGTTTGTCCGATTTTCTTATCAAGGAAACGATTCGCCGAACGATCAGGTAGGAAATCCCGCCAGAACCGATCTTTCAGGTGGAAATTTAACTACTAACAAACTTTATAGTTTTGTCGGAAATTACACATATAATGTTTCTCCTAACGCTCTCAACACCTTTATTTTCCACTTTCAAGATTTCAAGAATGAAATTTTGCCGAATGCAGAAGGTTTAACACTGAATTTTCCCGGCGGTATTACAATCGGTCAAAATGCCAATACGCCGCAATCAACTTTAGAGCGCAAATTTCAGTTTCGTGATGATTTTACTCTTATCTCCGGCGACCATACGATGAAGTTCGGCGTAAATTACATTCATACGCTCCTTGACGGTTATTTTTATTTCGGAACGCGAGGGTATTCACTCACCTTTAACCAAACACCGACAGCAATTGCCGCGCTTCCCAACGGATACGCTACGCCGGGACTTCTGCAATCACTTACTTATTCCGACGGAGCAAGTTCGCATCTTCAAACAATTGATCAACTTGCTTTTTATTTTCAGGATGACTGGAAAATACGTTCCAATTTAACATTAAATCTCGGACTTCGCTGGGATGCGAATATCGGTAATCTTCCCCGTCAAGATCAAAATCGAACGATGCTTCTGCTTGGACAGTTAAATCATCCTTTAGCCAGAGCATTAACACAAGATCAGGAAAAACTGCAAAGAACTACCCCGAACTGGACGGAATTTCAGCCGAGAATCGGATTTGCCTGGGATCCTTGGAAACAAAACAAAACCGTGATTCGCGGCGGATACGGTATTTTCTATGATCAAATCTTTCAGAATTTATCACTATTTTCGCAAGTTCAATCGGAGCCTCAGATATTCCAAACGGCGATAAATTTACAGGGTGCGGAACTCGCGGCGTTTAGATATGGCACTGATCCATTACCGCAGCTTCCTCCCAATTTCAATTTCGGCGTTTTGACTCCGGGAGCCATCGGACGTATCAACGATCCTGATGCGACAGAGCCGTATGTTCAGAAATTTTCGATAGGTTTTCAGCACGAACTTTCGAGAACTATGTCAATATCGAGCGATTTTGTTCACACGCTCGGATTGTTCGAGCCGAGATTTTTGAATATTAATCCGACTATTCAAAAAACATGTAATCCGGCTTATCCCGGTGCCTTGCAGGCTAACAATCCGGCATACGCGGCTACTTGTCCGCGAGGAGTCAATACCCGGTTGCTTGATCCGGCTTTTCAAGCTGCCGGTTTGGGGCTTAACCGTTTGAGCCAGATCAATATGTTCTCAACAAATAATCGGTCAAAATTTGACAGTTGGACAACAACTTTCAAATATCGCAAAACGAATCTATTGTTGAATGCAAGTTATGTTTTGGCTAGTTCAAAAGCCTGGGGCGGTCAGCCGACCGCATCTTATTCGGGTAACGGAATCGTCGTAACACCGGAAAACCAGTTTGCCGACGGTGAATACGGACCGACGAGAATAGATGAAAGACATAGAATCGTTGTGAGCGGCGTGATCGGACTTCCGTGGGATTTTCAGGTGTCGCCGATTCTGCAGTACGGTTCACCCAGACCGTTTTCGGCTAATACCGGATTTGATATAGACGGTGATGGAGTGGCGACGATTGATCGGCTTTGCCAGGGAGTTAGTCCGGCGGCGGCATTCGCCGTTCGCGGCAATCTGGCGGCACTCCGAGCGTTAAATCCGCTCGGTTGCGTTCAAGCACCTGTCAATACGTTGCGCTCGGGATTTATTGTTAACGGCACGAATATCGAAGAACGCAGCCACCGATTTTTTAACGTGGATATGCGCGTGTCGAAATTAATCAAATTCGGTGAACGCTACAGAATTAGTTTGAACGCAGACTTCTTCAATCTGTTTAATACGGAAAATCTTGCATACGGTTCTAACGCCAGACTCGGTTTAAGCGTTGCTACTTCCGGTCCGACATTTCTTCAGCCGACTTCCTTGTATGGTCCGGGATTCGGTCCGCCGGTCGGCAGACCTTTTACCGCCCAATTTGGTGCCAGATTTACTTTCTAACGGATTGTAGATAGTGAATACTTCCTGGTTTTAACAAGGATGAAAATAAGCGGAGACGAGATGAATTCTCGTTTCCGCTTATTTTTAGTAGATCCAAACTTTAGATGAAGAGGGTCAGAACCGCCTGCCGCAAGCGGGCGGTTTAACTTAATTAACTCGAATGATGACAGCTAACTTCAAGTTCTTAATCTTTAACAAGGACGAGTTTTTGTTCTGCGCTCATAAATGTTATAAATTTATCATTAGGAGTATTAATTTATGAAATGGATAGGTCGAATAGTTGCGGTTCTCTGTATTTGGCTGGCGATTGATATGTTTGACAGCCGGAATTTTATTCAAGCGGCAATCTCCGTCATTCTTTTCCTTGCCGGAGTTTCAACGCTGACCAGCGAATTCGAGACGGATTTCTGGCAGAAGGCAACTAAAGTTTGCAGCCGGACTGCGCTCGTCATTACGATAATTCTGCTCGTTAAAATTTTTATTCTCGACCGCTTTTTATTCGTTGGTTAAAACCAAAACCGGATCAATGTCGGACGCGCGCCACGCCGGATAAAGTGCGCCGAACAAACTTCCGCCGACGGCAATAATTATCGCGGTAATGATCCAATTGCGGCTGAATTCAAATTGCAGACCGAATTGATTTTGAATTATAAATGCGGCAAGAAACGAAACCGTAAAACCCAAAATAATTCCCAAAACTCCGATCAAGAACGCTTCGCCTTCGATGACTTTGATTATGAAGGATTTCGACGCGCCGAGCGATTTCAAAATTCCGATTTCCTTGCGCCGTTCGGTGATCGTCGTGTACATCGAAAGCAGTACGAAAATCGTCGAAACAAACGCGCCGAGTCCGACCAGAACGCGCAAAAATGTCGCTAAACCCGGAATTCTGTCCTGCGCGTCAATTACCAGATCCTGCGTCAGATTAATTTTATTGCCGGGAAGTTGCTGTTCGATTCGCGCCGCTACGTCTTCGACCTTTGCGCCGTCTTTGATTTTTACGAGAATATAAGTGCATTTATTTTCGGCTTTCAGCGCGTCCTGCATTGCGCCGAGCGACATCTTTATTCTTGCGCCCGAAGGCGGCGAAAAAACGCCCGTGATCTTATAATTTTTTCCTAAAAGTTCGATCTCGTCGCCGAGTTTATAAGTGTTTTCGGTCAGATGCCGTTCATCAACAATGATCTCGTCATTGGCGTTCGGCGCGCGTCCATCAAGGATTTGCATATCGTTCATCGCGGCAAACGGCTCCCAATCAACGCCGTCGAGCTGCTGAATTCCCCAACGCTCATTCGTATTCGCCGAAATATAGCGAATGACCGGAACAGTAGATTCGACACCTTCGATTTCAAGCATACGCTTTGCATAAGTCGTGCTGACGGAAGCGTTTGAACTCGTCAGTTCCATCGCGCCGGGACGCGTAAAAACGATTTCCGCCTTCCAATTCGCCGCCCGTTTCGACATATCATTGCTCATCCCCTCAGCCAAACCGGTAAAAAGAATGACTAAAACAACGCCCAGAGCGACACCGATCACGCTGATCAGAGTGCGAAAGGGGCGAACCTTTAAATTGGCTAAAACTAATTCGAGCATTTATTTGGACACAGCGATTTCGTCTAAAACGTCGCTGGCATTGGAGATTCGTTTTGAGATTTTTTTTCTCGAAGTTTCATCCAATTCGGGCAGGCGATTTTGAAGTTGTTTAATATGTTCCAAATTAGATTCTAAAAATGCCAATTCTTCATCGAAAACTTCATTTAAGGATATATCGTCTTTCTCGATCAGCGGATTTTTCGTATCAACTTTACCGTAAAATTTTCCGCGTTCGCCTTTGCTGAAATCGTATTCTTTACGCATTAAATTCTCCTTCTTCATAATCTGTTCGTTCATTGCGCGTCGTTTTTCTCGCAGTAATAATACGGATTTTATCATTTTGAAAGGTGTGAGCGATAATCAATAAACGATTTTTTTCCGACATTCCTATTGTGATAAAACGATTTTCATAAAATGAATGATCTAAATCTTTGATTGAGATTTGAAGCGAATCGTCAAATATAGTTTTGGCTTCGTTAAAATCCACCTTGTGTTTGCGTCTATTCTGCCGGTTTTTCTTTTCCGACCAAACGATTTTAATCATTGGTTAAGTATTCGCCGACGGAAGTTTTTTTACATAATCGAACTCCGAAGCTTTTTCTTTATCGGTAAAAAGTTCTTTGCGGTTTTGAAAATCTTCGTAAATTTTATCGTAAGTTTCAATTAAAAAATCGGTTGATTTTTCCCGCGTATTATTTTTCGCCGTTTCCAGCGCGTTTTGGACTTTTTCTTCTTTTAATCCGGGATTTTCGGTGATTTTGCGGATCGCGGCGGCAAAATCTTCGCCGTTCGGCGCACACAGCCACATATTTTCATTTGTCGCATAAGACAAAAGCCCGCCGGCGTTCGGTGCGACGGTCGGTGTGCCGGAAGCCATCGCTTCGAGCGGCGCGATGCCGAACGGTTCACGGGGATTCGGATGAACGAAAATATCGGTGTTGGCATAGTAATTTGCCAGCGTTTCTTTATCAAGATGCCCGAATTGAATGATCTTATTCGGGATAAATTTGTCGGTTTCTTCTTTCAGCCACTCGGCTTGCGGTCCCGCGCCGGCGACAAGCAGTCGATAATCTTTTTCGCCTTTTGCCAGCAATTTCATAAATTCCGGCAGAAGTTCGATATTTTTTTCCGGCGAGATTCTGCCCGC
>JBBRVS010000271.1:0-6096 GCA_038246645.1 Pyrinomonadales bacterium | reverse complement strand
GTCTAAAATCGTCTTATTCGAATTTATTTCCCATTTCAGCTCACGTTTTGCTTTTTCCGCCGAAAGCTGATTATTGATCGAAAGAAAATCAAACATTTTCCCGAATTGCTCGCGTCCCTTTTCGCCGGAAATGCTTTTCGCTTTGACATCTAAAAGCCGTCCGACCGCTTCGTTCAATTCTTTCAGCGAAACACTTTCCGCCGCAACATTATAAAGCCCTTTTGCCGTGCTTGTTTCGAGTGCCAGAACATACAAGTCAGCCGCGTCTTCAACGTGAACCGCCGAAACTCGGTTGTCGCCCGATTCGATATAATTTGCCGAACCCGCCGCTTTTGCCTGATTTATCACGAACGGCACGAACGAACTGCCCGAACGTCCGTAAACAAACAGCGGCAGCCGCAAAACGATGCTCCGAATGCCTTTTGAAGATAATTGCAAAACGTCTCGCTCGGATTCACCCCGAAATTTGCGCGGCGAATTTTCGCCGAACGGATAATCTTCATCGGCTTCATTCGAGCGCGTATCGCCTAAAATCGCCGAACTCGACGTTATAATCAAAGGTTTATTCGTCTGCGCCAGGGCTTCGGCAAAATTTTTGATAACTTCTCTGTCGAGTTTCACCGCGTCGTTATAATCAGAAAAATTATGACTAAATGCCGTATGAATGACCGCATCGGCTTCGCGCGCCGCGTTTTTCAACACTTCAAAATCGCTTAAGTTTCCACGAACCGTTTCGATTTTCAGTTCATCGAGTTTTGCTTCCGAGTCGGAATTTCGCGCCAAACCGGAAACTTTATGACCTTTGCCTTTTAATCTTTCCGCGACGACCGAACCGACAAAACCGCTCGCGCCGGTTAAAAAAACTTTCATAATTTAATTTTCTTCTTTATCAAAATTTGCCCGCAGATTTTTTTCCGCCATCGAAACTATTTTTTCGATTCGGGCGCGGCGCGTTTCTTCGCGTTTCGCCGAATTTAACCACTGCAAAATAGCTTTCCTCGAACTTGGCGCAAATCCGTGAAAATTCTTTTCCGCTATTTTGGTTTTGTCGAAAGCTTCTTGCAAATCTTCGGCGATTTCCAAATTGTCGATCGCATTTAAAGCGTCCCACGAGCCGTTTGCTTTCGCCGCTTCGATCTTTGCCAGACCGATTTCGGTCATCAAACCGCTTTCGATCAATTTTTCGATCCGCGTTTTATTGAGTTTTGACCAGACACTTTGCGGCTTGCGCGGTGTAAACAGCAGTTTTGAACGTCTCTCGTCAATCTTGCGCGGCAGCGAATCTATCCAGCCGAAACACAAGGCTTCTTCGACCGCCTCGTCATAACTGACGCGCGGTTTTCCGGTTTCTCTCTTAAAATAAACAAACCAGATTCCGCCCGTTTTATCGTGATTTTCCGCCAGCCAATCACGCCATTGCTGCCGGGAAAGCGGGTGAAAATCTTCCAGTTCGTCAATCTTTGCCATTACAAATTATACTATTTCCCTTTAGAAATCGTGCCTTAGTTTTGCAGTAAGTATAAATTAATCAGTAATTTACGCATTGATAAATGATCAATGTTCAATGGTAAATGTTATTAATAACCTTCCGAACCCAAAACCGCCGCCGCTTCCGCCGTCGTTAAATTCCGGTTGTAGATCGCCGTGTTCGGTTCCTGATTTTTTCCGCCTTCGCGCAAACTTCCCGTGTCGTAAGCGGCAAAACCTATTTCTTCGATCAGATCGGAGACGAGTTTTTTCGCGTCCCGGTCATCGCCCGCAACAAAGATCACGCGCCGTTGTTCCACGGGCAATTTCGTATTTCCCTGCGTTTTCAAATGTTCAAACCAGATCGTGTTAAAGGCTTTGATGATTTTCGCGCCCGTTAAATGTTCGGCTAAAAGTTCGCTCGAAGTCTTTTCGCCCGAATCGAGTTCCGCAATCTGCCCGTCGCGCTCCGGGTAATAATTATTCGAATCAATGACGATCTTTCCGTCAAATCCGTCTGCCGGAAGTTCGCTGATCTTGCCGAGCGGAATCGAAACAAACCCGATCTCACCGAATTTCGCCGCGTCTTCCGCCGTTACGGCTTTTGAATTTCCGCCGATTTCCGCAACCAGATCCGTCAAAGTTTCCGGTCCGCGCGAATTTGCAATCGCGATTTCATGCCCCGCTTTCGCCAAGAGCTTCGCTGCATTTCCGCCGATATTTCCTGCCCCGATAATTCCGATTTTCATATTTTCCTCTTTTTATTTTAGCCGCAGATAAACGCGGATAGACGCAGATAAGACAAATTAGATAAACTCAACAAAAAAAATTCTTAAAATCCGCGTCATCTGCGTTCATCTGCGGCTAATTTTCTTCCCCTTTTTTCGATTTAATTTTCTTTCTTTGACCCAAAACCGCTTTTCTAATCTTTCCCAGAGAATAAAGCCAGCGGTCGTAATTTTCCGCTTTATTGACAATGTAGTTTGCGACTTCCGCGTGCGGCAAAATTAAAAACCCCTCTTTTTCCAATGTTTTAACAACCGCATCAGCACAATCTTCCGCCGAGATCGCTTCCGGTAATAAGAAAGAATTCGGATTATTTTCGCCGCCTGCAATCAAATTCGTTTTCACGCCCTGCGGACACAGGCACGAAACATAAATCCCCTTATCCTGAAATTCAATCGCCAAATTTTCTGCCAGCGCGACCGCCGCGTGTTTTGAAACGGCGTAAGGCACGGCGGTCGGATGCGTCAGAAGTCCGGCGGCAGAAGCCGTAATCATAAACGCGCCGCCGCCACGCTTGATCATCGCAGGAAACGCCGCCCGCGCCAGATAAACGTGCGACAAAACATTGATCTCGTAAATCTTCTGCCAAACTTCGTTTTCAACTTCCAGACTTCCTTCCGCGCCGCCGATTCCCGCGTTTGATGCGATAAAATCAAGTCTTCCCGTTTCGCTTAAAATTTCCGCAACGACCGTTTGGCAATTCGCTTCATCCGCGACATCGAGCCGAAAAGCCTTGCCGCTGACCGCTTCGGCAACGCGTTCGGCGTTTTCAAAATCGAGATCGGCAACGAAAATCCGTTCCGCGCCTTCTGTATAAAATCTTTCGCACAAAGCCTTGCCGATCCCGTTCGCGCCGCCCGTTACGAGAATAATTTTGTTTTTGATATTCATTAATTATAATCGTTTCATTCGGTCTTATAATCGTCAAATCGTCAGGCTAAAAACCGGTTTTAAAAAAAAATGCCGATTCGTTAACTAAAGTTAACGAATCGGCGTTAAATCATTATTAATTACCAGGGCAATTCTTCGCCGAGATGGATAAATTTCCCGTTGTAGCCGTCCGCCGGAAGCGTTGCCAGCGCAACCGAAGTTTTCGCACCTTCTTCAATCCCTAACTCGCCGTTCGCATTCATATCCGTTACAACCGAACCCGGATGCGCCGCATTAACTTTGATATTCGTATCTTTAAGTTCATACGCGAGATGAACGGCGTAGCCGTTGAGAGCGGTTTTCGAGATGTTATAAGCCGGAACCTTCCAGTTATAAATCGGTGAATTCGGATCGCTGTGTAAATTGAGCGAACCCAGACCGCTCGATAAAAAGACGATTCTTCCCGCATCCGATTTTTTAATGAGCGGCACGAATTTCTGCGTGACGGCAATCGTGTTAAAAAAGTTCGTATCAAAGGTTTTCCGCCACACGTCGTCCGAAGTTCGGCTCGCGCCGACCGGCACACCGTCTTCATTTTCATCAATATAAATTCCGGCATTATTGACCAGAATATCGAGTTTTCCGTAAGTTTCTTCGATAAATTTTGCCGCCGCTTCGTGCGTTTTTGCGTCGCCGACATCAAGCAGAATAAATTCCGCGTCCAAGCCTTCCGCCTTTAATTTATCCGCCGCTTCTGTTCCTTTTTCCTCGCTTCGCGCACCGAGCAGAACCTTGATTCCCTGCTGACCTAATTGTCTTGCCGTTTCAAATCCGATCCCGCGATTCGCGCCTGTAATTACTGCGATTTTCTTTTCTTCACTCATTTTATTTGTCCTTCCTTCTTGTCTTTATGATTTTGCATATATGCAACTATCTATATATATGGTTAAAAAAAATTTACTTTCCTTTCAAATTAAGACGAATTTCCAATTCCGTAATATACTCTTTGATGGTTTCGTAATTCGTCGAGAAATACTTAAATTGCCCTTCGCTGTTCGGAATAATCAAATCGGCTTCCGTCAGCTCCTTCAAATGATGCGAAACGGTTGCCTGGGCAATTTCCACGGTTTCACAAACTCCGCCCGAACAGATTCTGCCCTCATCGCTCGACGCGATGGTTTGCAGAATCCCGAATCTGCTCGGATCGGATAAAGCCTTTGCTACTTTTTGAAATCTTCTGTCGTCCATAATAACCTCGACAGTTAGATATATTGGCATCCATCTATATATTTGTCAAGAGAGAAATTCGTTCGCCAAATTAAAAATCTATCGGTTACTTAACCGTTAAAACAACTTTTCCCGTCGTTTTTCTGCCTTCAATCGCTTCGTGCGCTTCGCGTGCTTGTTCGAGCGGAAATTCCGTAACTTGAATGTTCAGGCGGTTTTCGCGCAGATGTCCGAGCAGTTCTTTGGTAAAGGCAATGCGATTTTCGACCGATTCGTTCATCAGCCAATAACCGCGAATCGCGTGATTTTTCTCCATCAAACTCAAGACGGAAACCTTAAAATCTTCGCCGCTCGCCGCGCCGTAAACCCACATTGTGCCGTGTTTGGCGAGAACTTTCAGATTTTTTGCGACAATCGCGCCGCCGACCATTTCGATCAACCAATCAACGCCTTTGTTTTCAGTTGCTTTCAAAACCTCGTCCGTCCAATTGTCTTCCGTATAATTTATTGCGAAATCCGCGCCGAGGTCAGTAACGAGTTTTAATTTTTCATCGCTCGAAGCCGTTCCTAAAACGCGCAAACCTTTATGTTTCGCCAATTGAACGAGAAGACTGCCGACACCGCCCGCCGCCGCGTGAATCAGGATTGTCTGTCCGCTTTTTGTTTCATTAAGAAGTCCGAGCGCGGTCAAACCTTGAACTAACAAAGCGGTTGATTCGCCGAAACCGAGTTCGTCGGGAATCGGCATCGTCAGATTGGCTTTGGCGGTCGCAAATTCGGCATAACCGCCGCTCGAGACAGTCGCCAAAACGCGCTGACCGATTTTCAAATTTGTCACCTTTTCGCCCAATTCTTCAATCGTTCCGGCGGCTTCGTAGCCTAAAACGAGCGGCAAATCCGGTTTTGTCAGATAATTGCCCGACCGCATCATCGTGTCGGCGTAATTAATGCCCGCCGCCGCGACCTTTATCAAAACCTCGTCCGCTTTCGGTGTCGGTTTTTCTATTTCATCGAGCGATAATTTGTCCGCTCCGCCAAGTTCGTGTACTCTGATTGCTTTCATAATTTTTTAAATTTTTGCCACCCACAAACACGAAAACCCACGAAAACTTTAAGACTTTTTTGCCACAGATACACACTGATTAAACCAGATAAAAACAGGATAAATCATCTTTTGATTTTCCGTTTTATCCTCTCTGAATCTGTGTGTATCTGTGTGCATCTGTGGTTAAATTTTCTTCCTTTCGTGTTCTTCTGTGGCTAATCTCCTTTTGCCTTTGTCAATTTTTCGTTAAAAATCTCCGCGATTATTTTGTATGAGCGCAGACGTTTCGCGTGATCGAAAATCATCGCGTTGACCATTATTTCGTCCGCTTTTGTCTGTTCTAAAAATTCTTCCAATTTTCTCTTTACAGTTTCACGGCTTCCGACAATCGAGCCGCCCGTGCGCGAAGCGACCAGAGCCTTTTCGCGCTCGTTCCAGATTAAATCCATATTTTCAACCGGCGGCGGGATTTTTCCCGCTTTTTGCCTGATTAAATTTAAAAACGACTGCGTTTGCGAAGTCGCCAGAAATTCGGCTTCTTCGTCGGTTTCCGCCGCGATTATGTTTAGCGCGACCATCGCGTACGGCTTTTCTAAATCATCCGAAGGCTGAAAGGTTTTGCGGTAAAGTTCGAGCGACGGCAGCGTATATTCGGGCGAAAAATGCGCCGCAAACGCAAACGGCAAACCCGAAACGCCCGC
>JBBRVS010000270.1:0-6109 GCA_038246645.1 Pyrinomonadales bacterium | reverse complement strand
CTCGGAAAAATGCGAAAACGGAAACTTTTTTGGATGCTGTTAGAAGTCATTTGCCGTCAACTCAACTTGTCGGTTATTTGATCGGGATTCGGGAGAGAGAGCAAATCTGTCTCGAATCTGCCTCTGTTTTATCACAACACAAAGCAAAAACCCGGGTGGACACGCGCCCTATCCACCACCAATTTCAAAGCCAATTGGAAGTGGTCTTGCCCTAATTCTTGATAAAACAGGTAAAATGGAAGACACGTCATATTCGATTTACTGCCAAAACTCCAGTTATTACGGCTCAACTTGTCGGTTGGATGATTTAATGGTCGTGAAGATTTTTAGAGAAACTTACGATTCGGAAAACGTCTGCACCGAGAGAGAAGTTATCTGTAAATGTAGTGTTTGCGGAGGATTTTATAAGCGGCGATACAGCGCGACTTATTATCATTCGGCACTTTTCGATACCGAAGAAGGCTGGTCTGTAACGGATGACTATTTCAAAATTGAACAACCGCTGTGGAGCGGTCTTAATTCGTCGGGTGCCATTCCGCTGACGATTGAAGAAGCGCGGAGTTTCGGTTATACGGGTGAAGATTACACATGGAAAAACGGGCGTTGTAATTTCAATCGGCAAAACGTCGAATTAACTTGTCGAGCGCGGGATTTGAAATTTATCGCCTATCGTTCGCCCGAATTAAAAGCGCACAATCACGATAAATTTTACGAATGTCGCCGTTGTGGTCAATGGTATTTATTCAAAATCCTGCCGCCTTATACCGAAGCACTTTTGAAACCTTCCAACGAGCTTTTTCCACTTGAAGAGGCGCGAACCTTCGGTTACGACGAAACGGAGACATTCATTATCAATGAAAATAAATCGCCCGATTCGTTGGTCGAGACTTGGAAAGAGCCGCCGCCGTTAAATGAATGGCTGAAAGCAAAACGAAGCGAAAAAGAGCGGGCGGAATATGCTTTTTTAATTTTACGGAAACATTTCACCCTCAACGGTCTAAAGGTCAAACAAGATGAAACTTCGTTGAGTTGGAATAGCTTCGGTTGGGATTTTTACCTGAACATTGATAAATTCGTGCGCGAGGGCGAACGTCAACCGATGCTGAAAAATCTTTTAGCGGAATTAACTGATTTCTGCGAAGCCGCGACCGGCGAATTTTTCGCGTATTATTTGTTCGTGATGATCGAAAAATTTATTGACCGCGATCCGCCGTATTCGCGGTTCGTTCCGCTTCTTTCTGCCAAAGCATTAGAAAAATTCAGCGAAATACACGAAATAATGCGCCGTCAGCACGAGGAAGATTTGGAACGTCAGAATCAAATGGGTTATTAAAAGAAATTTTGAATTTACATTTATGAGCGAAGATTTATCAGCTCGAAAGAGCGATTCAGGTTGGGCGAGAATTGAAACGGGAACTCAAGGATGTTTTTCGGGAAGCGGAACTTCGTTGGAATTTTCGTTTAAAGATTCTGGAAAATGCGCGGTCGAAATGGATTTTGATGGTAAGAAAAACCATTTTTTAGTCGAAAAACCGGAAGCCGAAGAGTTTCTGAAAAAGATAATTTTCTTAGGCAGAAAGCCGGAAGTTTTGTCTGAATCGGGTTGGACAAAAAGCGTTCGCGTTAAGGTTGAATGGCGAAATTTGAGGTTTGCCGAAGAATCTGAGGGCAAGATCAGCGCAATTTCAAACGAATGGACGATTACCGAAATGGAAGAATATCTACCGAAGATCAAAGACGCAGCCATTGCTGAAAAAATAAAAGAAACTTTAGCAAAAAATCTGCACCGCCGCGCTATCGAAATTAATTTGGAAACGAAAAAATTTGTAAAACGGCTTTTTTCGCCGTCAGAAAAAGTATGAAAACAATTCTTTATAAATTATTCGGCATCGGAAAAATCCGCGAACCGTTCTTGTCAGAATTAAAAAGCGAAGAAATCATTGCTTCCGATGAAGGCATAAAATCTACGCTGACTTACAAAAATTTTCGCGCACCCGGAAGATATTCCAACTGGAAACGCCGTTGGTTTTCCGGCGCAATCGCGTTGACGAAAAAGCGGCTGGTTTTACAGCAGTATTCGCAGCCTGTAATTAATCTTGAATTGACCGACGAGCGTTTTCAAAAGATAAAAGTTTCGCTCGAAACCGCAGACACACTACTTTTTGAATTCGAGCCTCATCTGTTTCTCGCAGATTCTTCCGGTCAGATCGAGTGGCGGTGCCGCACGCCGCACGCGAAAATTATTGCTGACCGGATTAAATTAATGAAATAAAACTGCTGCGATTGGCTTATATTATTTAGTGAAATTTTTATGACGGATAATTTTAATTAAGCGAAGTAAAGAAAAAAAATGAGCAGCAAAATTTATTACGAATTCGGACAAACTGACGGCAAAACACCGCTTGAAAAGTTTTACGAAGCGATGCTTCCGCTGCTCGAAAATTACGGATTGACGGCGGAATTTCCGGCTGATAAACCTTCGCTTGAATATAGCGTGAGCGGCATCGAATTCAGCGTCTTGATCGGTGAACCGCCCGCTGCGATACGCTACATAAAATGGCAGGAAAGCCCGTATTCGAGCGGCGGAATCGAATTGACGCTCGAAAGCGAAACGCTCGTTCACATCGAAACGGGCGAAAAACTTTACTTCAAAATTTTTATCACCGATTACATTTCAGGGATGAATAAAGATCCGACAACTCTCTGGCTGAGCGTTAAATTCAGCGGCGCGGAAAGCGAAGTCGAAGCGTTTAAAAATGCTGTTTCGACCGTGCTTGCCAAATACGGTTTTCGCTCTCACGCCGTCCAGAATTCGACTGTTGCGGGTGATCCATATAATAATCTTTCCGTAAATTCCAATGACAACTTAAAATCCGAACTTATGACAAATAACAACATAAACTTTGACGAACTGGCGCAGAAAGCGTTCGCTCCCGGCGCAGGTGAAGCCGATTACGAAAAACTTTTCGCAGCGGCTTTTTCGCTTCCCGAATGGCATTTTATCGCGGACGGCGAGATGTCGAACCTGTCGCCGCACTGCGCGCTTTTTCCCGATTTTTTCGGCGATCAGCCGGCGGTCGCGGTTTTTACCGATACCGAACGCGCCAGAAAATTTATGGCGGAAAGCAATACCGAGTTCGGTTCAAATGACAAGTCGATAAATTTGGATTACGGAAACCCGACCGCGACGATTTCGTCCGAAGATTTAATTCTGAGCGTTCCGACGACGAATATTCTCGATTATATCGAAAAACTCATTCCGAAAGGCGTTGTCAAAATTTTTTTTAATCCCGATAAGGACAGCCACGGATTTTCCAACGATCTGAAAATAATGCGCCCGATCAGAGAGCATCTGGAAAGCAAAAATCTGCTGCCGAAAAACGCAGATAAAACGACTTTTGAAGATGCGCCTCAAACATCGGTTAAAACTTTGATCGTGCAGATCAAGGACGGTTTGGGATTCCCGTCGGGTTTCGTCAAAGCGGCGGAAGACACGATGCATCTTTTTTGCCGCGTTCCGCCCAATTGGGTTGACGGCGAGCAGTTAAAGCCCGCCTATCTCGAAAAAATCTACGCGCAGTTTTACGGCGCAAATTGGCGAATGGGAAACTCCGACGGTTCGCATTATAAAATTTTGGATTCCTACACGAAAATTTTCACGCCCGAAACCGTCAAAACGACGAAGTTCGGCGGCACGGTCAATCAGGATAAACATCAATTCTTTTTTTACATCGCCGATAAATACGATGCGATCAGAAAAGTAACGGCAGAAGAATTTCAAGCGGATATTGACGCCGAAAGGCAGCCGGAAAAACCGGGTCAATTAACTAAACTTCTTGAAGAAAATGCCGAAATCATCAATGATTTCGAACGGGAAAATGCCACATTTTCGGCAATGATGGCGGGCGGCGCGGCAGCACTGGACGAAAATTCCGACGAAGAAAAAGAGCAGGTCATATCCAATATGGCGGATATGTTTGAAAGCGTGAGAGCTGAAAATAATATGTCGCCCGAATTGTTCCGAATTTTTATCGAATCTTGTTTGAAGGAGCGAAAGTTTTTAATGCCCGTTTTGGCTTTTGCATATTTTCAGCAGGACAAAGCCAAAATGGAAAGACTCGAACAAGACAAAGAACTTTTCGATGAATTCACGAATTGGCTTATGAGGAAAATCTCTCCCGATGCCGATCTGCTTATAAATAAAGCCGAACAAGAATCTGCCGCGCTTTCCGAAAAAGAGTCGGATAAACCGACCGATGACAGTAAAGACGGCGCAACTATTGCCGAAACTTCGACCGCGCCGTTTGACGAATTATCGAGAAAAGCAACGCAAACTAAAGCGATGGAAGATTTGAACGCGCTGTTCGGCGCGGCGTTCGCCCTTTCTGAATGGCAGTTTATCTCGCGCGGCGAACTGCCGAATGTTTATCCGTATGTTGCTTCAAACGCGCAGTATGCGAGTAATCAGCCGATGATTCGCGCTTTTACCGACAGCAAACGTTTGCAGCGTTTTGCCCGTGAAAATAATCTGACCGATGCCGATGATTCGTGCGACATTTTGACAATTCCGACGGCGAATATCATCGAATATCTCGAAGGCTTTATTTCTCAGGGCGCATACGGCGTTTGGTTTAATTCCGACACCGAAAGCGACGGTTTTTTTATTCCGCTCAAACAGCTTCGACCGGTCAAAGAGCATCTCGCAAAACTGAATCAGCCTGAAAAATCAAATTTGCAGAATTGGGGACTTGCCGAATCACCCGACGGCGAAATTGATCTGAATTTAAATATCAATAAAGTCGGCGCAGTCGGTTTTGAAACTTCGATCGCGCCGTTTTATGAAGCAATTTTGCCTTTGCTCACCGATTACAAAGGTGCGGGTGAATATGTAACTTTGCTCAGATTTGAAGACATAGGGAAAAGTGAACAAGTCGAAAATATTGCGGAAAATGCTCACGGCGCATATCTGCAAATCCGCCGTTTTCTTTATTTGAACCCGAAAAATAATGTTAGAATCGGCGTAAATTCGATTCACAGCAACAGCTTGCGGCACGTTCAAACAAATTCCGAACTGATTGTAAGTTTCGAACTTTGCAAAAATCTCGATAATCAAACGGCGGCGTTTTATCACGCATTTCAAGGACCGAAAAGCGAGATTTTAAAACTGTTGGCGGCGATTCAGCCGATTCTCGAAAGCGTCGGTTACAAAGCGGTTCAGTAAAATTTTATGGGACAACTTCCGGCGATTCTTAAAGAATTAAAAAATCCCGATTCGGTTTTGCATATCGGCGGCATTCTGAGTGGCGACGAACCGCTTTGCAGTAAATTTTCCAGATACGAGTCGGATCTTGTCGGTTGGGTTTCGAGTCGCGGCTGGAATCCGGATGAAAAATTTTGCGAGGAATGCGCCGAGCTTTACAAACAAGGCGAGGCTTATTTGATAAAGTCAAAGAGGAAACTGATCAAATGAACGATAAAAAAAACGGACAATACGTATTCAAATTTGAATGTTCGGAAGTTTGGGAAACCTTAACTGAAACGGAAGATGAAAATATTCGGCACTGTCAGCGATGTGATAAAAATGTGCATTTCGTCCAAAATCACGAAGAGTTTGTCCCCGATCCGGCAAAGGGAAATTGCATTTACTCCTTCGCCTTTAGAACGGCAGGTGTTATTGTGCCGCCGGAAGGATACGAAGAAAAACAAGCTAAGAATGAACCGAAATTTATAAAGCGAATTTTTCAATTTGTCGTTTTGTTTGTTGCCGCGCTTCCGATAGTTTCGTTTTTACCTCTGTATGTCGAGCGGACGATGACTCGAAGTCAGACTTCCGGCGGCGATATTATTGATTACGAATGGAAAATTCGCACGCTTTACGGTTTTTTGTCGAATTATAATTATTTTCGACCGGAAGAATATTTCGCTTTTTTGCTCGCCGTAAATTTAGGATTGGCGTGTCTTTACGCGTTTTTAATCGCGCTCGTCATCGTTTTATTACTCGTTTATCGAAAGCGTCGCTAAAAATATAAAATAAAAAAATGAATAACATCAAAAAAACTCGCGCCGAACGTCCGGATAAATCACTTTTTAATGCGATGATGAGCGTGTT
>JBBRVS010000269.1:0-6164 GCA_038246645.1 Pyrinomonadales bacterium | reverse complement strand
TCTCCAAATATTTCAGCTGTTTGAAATTTTGTCGTAAAGCCAGGTTCGGGCAAACGTCCATTCACGAAAAGCGTTTGTGCGTGAAATTTGCAAAACTGCGGCGATTTCGTCAAAAGTCAGACCGGCAAAGTATCGCAATTCGACAATTTTTGCCTGTGTTTCATCGTGTTTGGCTAATTCTTCCAGAGCAAAATCCAAATCGAGCAAAGATTCATTAACCTCAATCGAAATCGTCTCGGAATCATCAAGCGGAATTTTTATGCCGTCGCGTTTTTGGGCGTGCCGTTCGCGGGCGTGATCCACCAAAATCCGACGCATTGCTTGCGAAGCCACGCCGAAAAATTGTCCGCGATTTTCCCAATCAACCGAATGCTGATTGACTAATTTTAAATATGCTTCGTGAACGAGCGCGGTCGTCGGCAAGGTTTCGGCGTATTCGTTAGACAAAAGACGATGAGCCATTCGCCGCAATTCGTCATAAACAATCGGCAAAAGTTTGTCTAAAGACTCGCGTTTTCCCTCTTTCCAATCTTGTAAAAGTCTGGTTACTTCTTGCGCCATAAAAAAATAAATGAACTGATTGGAAAATTTTACCAAATCTTCCGCGTTTATGGATAGAACAATTTTTTGTTCTGCCAAAGGAGGTTCAAACAGATGCGAGTAAGTGTTGATAATTTATTGATTTATGATGTAAGTATGCAGTTTTTTGCTGATAGA
This sequence comes from Pyrinomonadales bacterium, assembly GCA_038246645.1. GTDB lineage: Bacteria > Acidobacteriota > Blastocatellia > Pyrinomonadales > Pyrinomonadaceae > JAHCHG01. Next base: position 5,447 of record JBBRVS010000269.1, on the reverse strand, counting down.
TTTACCAGAGAAACAGGCTCGAACAGCGCAACTCACTCAGTCAAAACGATGGCTGATTTGACTGATGCGCTGAATAATTACAATGGCGTTAAATTTCTCGAAATTGCCCTGCACGGAAGACCGGGCTGGATTGATTTGAACGACAAAACCACAATTGTTGGAACATATATCAACAAAATGGCAAATAATTCTTCTTTTTTGCAGAAAAATGCACGAATTTTGTTTGATAGTTGCAGTGTTGGATGCGACAAAAAAGGTGATGAATTTATGGATTCAATCGGCGCAGGACTGCTCAGGGGCAAAGGTGGAATTGTCGGCGCAACTACGGTTAACAATGCAAGTTATCCATTTTTTCCGTGGGTGACCGGCGCACATTTGACCTCCGGCGGACAGTTGAAAGTTAGAAAGTATGATGAAAACGGCAACTTAGTTTCTTCTGCAACTGTTGCAGGGAATGGCATTTCCAGCTACATATAATTTTTTTGAGATGAGTTATGAAAAATAAGAGGCGGTTACTTCCAATTTTCGCCGCATTTTTTGTTTTGGCAAATTTCAATTTCGCTTTCGGGCAATCTTTTTGCGATGCGGCTGGCGATGCCGTTGCGGACAATAGTTCGTTGACTTGGAAGTTTCGTCCTGAAACAAAAAGCGGAAATTGGGCAACTTCGATGAAGCCTGTCATTCGAGAAATGCAAAGATTATTTCCGCAACCGCCGAAAGGTCTGGAGGTAACTTACGGAATTTTCGATGCAATGGATATTCGTGCCGCCTCGCGAAACGACATTCAATATTATGAAAGTTTTTTTATGATCAAAGATATTGTTTGTCTAAAATATCAAGGCAAAAACATTATTGAACCCGAAGGCGAAACGGGAAACTGGATTTATTTTCGGGCGAACAGCTTTAATCTGATTCTCAATAATTACGTTTCTAAAACCAATCTGATGCTTTCTTTAACCGATTTAACTTTGTATGCCGCGAACGATATTCGCATTGAAGAAAATAAGAACGGAATGAAAAGCATTTATATTTTCAACGAAAATAACGAACAAACATTTGCGGGCTGGTATTTTTCCGACAAGAAAACCTTGCCTTATCGCCGCATCAGTAAATTTGAGTTTGCCCAATCTTATCGGGAATATTGGTTTAAGAAAACCGCCGGAGAAATCAAACGGCTCGAAAGCGTGCTGGCAACTTCGCAAAAAACTTTTAATCGCGTTTCCGCTGAAAAAGGAACGATGACCGAAGCCGAAAAGCAAAAATTTTTCCAAAGTCTTCGCGAAGGCGATCAGAAAACTCAGCAATATATTGACGGATATAAATCTCAACGCGACGATGCAATCAGATTTACAGACAAGATTTTGAAAGCTCCTGATGCACAATCCGAAGCTCACGTCATAAATTTCAACGAAATTCTTAATCAACCGAAAGAAATTCGTTTCGGAAGCGAAAAAGGACGCTATATTTATGTCGAAAACCGCGAAATTTTCGATAACAAATTACCGAAATGGCAACCGCAATTTGTGACTGCCCAACTTCGAAGGCAAGACACAAGTCGTGCAAAAACAGCATTTACCAAAAAGTTTGAAGACGAATTCGATTTTAATGTGATTCGCAAAATGCTCGGAATGAAGCCGCTGCCGAAGTAGCCGACGATTTCAAGTATGGGCGACACGCCCGTTAGAAACGGCGACAACCCTACCGTCACTAATCAACCAAACGAAGCGAGCGGCGAAACATTTTTCGAGAATTTCGCTGATGCAAATATCGGTCAAGCTCCTGCGAAATGGACGGTTAGCAATAACACGGGAATCGTTAAAGATAAAATCGGTCAAGCCGGAAATTGGCTGGCGATGAGCAAAGAAGGTTTGTTTTTTCCCGATTATGCGGTGTTGGCGTTGCCGAAAAATTTCACTCTGGAATTCGATGTCAGTTGGACGAAATCCATTTCGTATTACAGTCCGAGTTTTTATTTTCACCTCGGAGCGGCTCAATACGATAACACCTTGAAACGCTATGACCGCTCTCAAGTCAATCAAAATTCTTATACTTCAGCGAAAATGGAACGAGTCGCGCTTTGGATTGATCCGCATTGGAACAACGAAAACGGACGTTACGGCTTGCAGGTTTTTGATGCTCGCGGCGGTTATAAATTGGACAAAGCCGACAAAACGCAGATTTTTTACAAAAATAAAAACCTCGTTAAAGTAAAACTCGTCCGCCAAGGTTCGCTGCTGACGGTTTATTTTAACGGCTCAAAAATGATGGAAGATGCCGTTTTGAGCGAAAACACTCGTTGGAATTTTTTCGGCTTCGGTTTGAGCAACGCTCCAAATGCCGAACAAGGCGATGAGTTTTATGTGAGCAATATTCGGTTGTCGAAATAAACGATTTAGGAGAAAAGAATATGAAAAAGTATGTTTTAGTAATTATTTTTGTTGTGATGTTTTCAGTCGTAAATGTATCTGCCAATGAAGGTTGGTGGACATTTACCTCAACTCAAGTTTCTATTTCGCAAAAGGATTCAACTGAAAAAGAATCCGCGATTTTAATGACAAATGTCCATTTTGTTCCTGAAAAAATACTGAGTTTTTCTGAAAACTCGCAGATGGAAAGTCTTAGTTCGGATTATTTACTCAAAAATTTGATTAAACCGATGAGCAAATACGGTCTCGTTTTTTCTGAAATCGGCACATCAATTCACCAATGCCGCGTAGCTGAAATCCAAAAAGAAAAACAGGCGGTCGCAGAAATTTGGCAGAGATGTATGAATAAAGTCGGCGGCGGTTTCAATGTCTATACTTTCGATGTCAATTTGGAGAAACCTTTGAGTCTTAATTCGGCGAAAATTAAGTTGGTGAAAAAAGATGATTCACAAACCGCTTTTTTAGCAAATGCTTTGAGAAACATTAATCAATAAATCATCAATTAAGCACCTGAGCAAAAGTAATGCGACATTTTAGTTTTCGTTCAGAGTTCAAACTTTAGTTTGCCTTCCGCCAGCGAAGCGCGGCGGAAGAACACGCTGAGGGCGTGAACTCTAAACGAAGCAAAATCCCTCAATACTTCTGCTCACCTGCTTATTAAACGAAACAAGCAAGTCGTGTTTCAGGCGAGGCTTTATGAGGAAATTATGAAAAATCGAAATAATTATACGTTAATTTTTGCAATGCTTTTTGTGTTGATGACGGTCAATCTCAAAGCACAAACCTACAATTCCAACGCTGACGGTTTCAATGGCGGTTACGGGCAAGTTTATCAAACCTTCGGACTTGCCCAAGCAACTGTCAATATGCAAAACAATACGCAGATGCAGATTCAAAGGGCAATTTTGCAGCTTGCATCAAAACAAAATAACAGCTCGCGTCCGAAGTCGAATTCGACGAAAAGTGCTGCATTTTTTACGCCAAGTACCACGGCAGACAATTTCAAAATAATTGCCGATACAGTCGGGCAAGATGCCGACCAGCGAACACTTTTCAAACAACTTTTTACTGAAACTAAAAAAGGGTTTGACGCGGAAATGACTCCACAAGGCAAGAAAAACAATCTCGCCGCCGCGATGACTTTTTTTATTGCAACCACTGTCACGGTTTACAACGACGATCCTGAACCGAGCGAGGAAGCTGCCGAAAATTTATTTCAGGCTTTGTCCGTGATGTATAACGAATCGCCCGAAATGGCAAATGTGCCGAATAAAGATAAGCAGTTTTTGCACGACACCTTCATCGCTTTCAGCGCAATGCCGTTGGCTTTTTATATCGAGGCGAAGGATAAAAATGACGCGGAAATGCTCAAATTGGCAAAAGTAGTAGCAGGCGCTTTGCTGCTCGAAATTTTGAAAATGAATCCGAATGATGTGCGTTTTGAAGGCAATACTTTGAAATTTAAGAACGCTCAAACTTCCAATCAACCGCCGCAAAATGACAATCCGCAAATTCCCTCAGGTAATTACGGAATAACAAAATACACGACAAAATTTGACGATGGTTGGGTTGCAACTGCTCTAAATGATTATGTTCAACTTCAAAAAAGCGGCACCGAAATGCGGCTGTTCTACGTCAACAAAGAATGGGACGACAGCCGTTTGAACACGGTCGAACCGACGGATCATTATTGGGCAAAAACCGTTTCGCCGTATTTTAATGTCAGCAATGTTCAAAGATGGTCGGGCGTGGAATATCCGGTGATTTATTTTCTACAAGCTGACGCGGTTGATAAAAAAACCGGCAAACAATCGTTTATCACAATGAAAATTATTTACGAAGGCGGAGCGAGAGTTATAGTAACAATCGCACCGAATAGAAATGTCTATCAGCAACAATTTCCACATCCGAACGATTTGAACAAAATGCAATCCGCCAACAGATTTGCTGTTACAGCGCAGGATTTAAGCGGAACCTGGACAGGCGGCGGTGGAGGCGGAGTCGAATTTTACAGCGTTTACGGATACAAGGGAATGAGTGCGATTTCAACATCTGACGAGTTTATTTTTGCCGCAAACGGCACATATCAAAGCACACACGACAGCGCAAATATGAGCGGCGGCGGCACGCGTTTTGCCAAACTGCAATACAAAGGAAAATTTACGGCAAACGATTGGGAATTGCTTGCTACAAATCGCGTCAGCGGAAAAACCAAGAAATTTTTGTGTCAATTTCAAGCAATTAGCGGCGGATTTTTGCTTATTTTAACAGACAGCGATTATGAACCGTTGAAATATACGCTGTTTAAGAAACGGTAATTTAATTCGTGCCAAAGCCTGCGAATTAAGGCAAAGTAAACATTTCTTTCGTGCGTTTCTGTTGTGAAATGTCCGGTTCTGCTGAGAATTCAGTGGAAAAAAGCTAAGTTTTCCTTAAAAAAAGAGGCAATCGTAATGCGGAAGTTTCCTCACGCTTTTCAATTCCGGTTTACTTCATAATTTGCCGCTCGGATTAAATCAAAAAGATTAGTCCGCACTTGTCTGATAACCCAACTCATCCCCAAAATCTAATAAGCAGAAAATCATAAATAATGAGTCTAAAGTTTTAAGTCGAATACTTTCTAACTGATTAGCTATATCAAAAATGTTAGAAAATGCGAATCAAGAGTAAAATTAAATGTAATAAAATAAGTCTTTCTTTGCGAACTTTGCGTTCTTTGCGGTTAAGTCTTTTTTTTTTACCGCAAAGAACGCAAAGTTTTACGCAAAGTTCGCAAAGATTTTATCATTTTTACTCTTGATTCGCATAGAAAGTATTTGACAACCGAACTATAAACTTTTAACTCTAAACTCTAAACTATTACGGATAAATTATTTCTGCTAAGGAATAGGTAAAAAATAACTTATAAAGATTGGCGAAAAAGTAGGTCAGACTGGTAGTCTGACCACCACCCTTTTATATCAAAGAAAGTTGTTAATCGGTTGCCCAAATTGAACAGACTAACAGTCTGTTCTACCTTTT
>JBBRVS010000268.1:0-6185 GCA_038246645.1 Pyrinomonadales bacterium | reverse complement strand
CATCGAACAAAAACAAATTCTGATTTCTGCCGCCGACGGCAAATATTTTTCCGTCTGGACTAAAGGCAATCGCATCATCGCCCGAAAAACCAATCTCAAATTCACGAATCGGTTTTGATCTATTAATATTCCAAAGCAAAATATCGCCGCCGATACCAGAAGTCACAAAATATTTTTCATTAGGATTTAATTCAAGATTTACAACGAAACCATCAAAATCAGAATTTTTGAATCTCGTTATTTCTCTGTCCGAATTTGAATCGAAAAGTTTTATCGGTTTATCTTCCTCGTTGCTTGCCACTAAAAATTTGCTTCCGTTGCCGATAGCCGCGACGAAATTTTCTTCATCGCCGTATTTTATTTTCTTCAAAAATCTTTTTTGTTTTATATCCCAAATTCTAATCGTTCCGTTTTCATAACCCGCAAAAATTAATTTGCTGTCATTGCTGAAAGCTATTGAAACGACTTTATGACCGCATTCGTAGCCTGAATCTTCTTCGTCAGCACAAAAGCTACGAATCTGTTTCCACGACTTTGTATCGTAAATTTCCATTCCGCTTGCATCGCTTGCCGTCAAAAGATACTTTCCGTCAGGACTGAATTCTACAATGTGCGGAGCAAACGGAAATTCAAATGCGAGTTGTTTTATATGCGATTTCGTCTGCCAATCCCAAACTCTCAAAAAGCCGTATTTTTCGACAGAAACCAATTTCTCGCCGTTTGGACTAAAAGCTAGTGAAACAATGGGTTTTGAATTTCCGCTGATGGTTTCAATTACTTTTTTACTTGGTGTATCAAATAAATAAATTATCTTATCGCTTCCACTAACGGCTAAAAACTTTCCGTCGGGACTAAAAGCAATTCCGCCGATAACGCTCGGATGACCGTCGAGCCACCACGATTTTCCGGTTTTTATCTCGGTGATTTTGATTGCGGCATCGCCCCAACCACCGCCTTCGACGATCATTGTTCCGTCATTGCTCGTATTAAAAGCGGAATTATTTCCGAATCTTTTAAATTCTTTCGTCGCACCGCTTTCCGAATCAGAAATAGTTATTTTTTCATAATCTTTGGTGTAAGAAACTTGCTTTTTGTTCGGCACAATCAATTCGATTTCGGGTTTCGCCTCGGTCAGAGCGAGAACTTTTCCCGTTTTTGCATCCCAAGTTTGATAAGTTCCGTTGACGCTTTTCGTGACGAGCGTTTTGCCGTCTTTGCTCCAATAAAATTCTTTGAGATTCGTCCTTTCTTTAGCTTTGCGGATAAAACTCGTTTCGCGTGTCCAAATTTGCCGACCGCTTTTTACGTCCCATAAAATAAAATCTCCATCGCCCGCCGAATACGAAACCAGTTGACTGTCGTCAGGACTGAAATGGACTTCCAGAATGTCGTGTGTATGCCCCGTTTGAAAATAGGTTTCCTGCGCGTTTGAAGTTTGCAGAAAAAACAGAAAAATGAAAAAGAGAAAGAGAATTTTCTTCATAAAATTTGTATCGAATTGTTTTATTAAATTGCTTGTTGGCTGATTAGATGCCTAAAATATAAAAAAGTTCCTTCGGCTGTAAAATTTATGACAAAAAAATACGATGTCGCCGTGATCGGCGGCGGACACAACGGTTTGACGTGCGCTTGTTATCTGGCAAAAGCCGGATTAAAGGTTGTCGTCTTAGAACGGCGGCATATTATCGGCGGCGCGGTTTGTACGCAGGACGATCTGATCGAAGGCTATAAAATTGATGTCGGATCGAGCGCGCATATAATGATTCATCTCACGCCGGTTGTGAAGGATTTGGAACTCACGAAATTCGGGCTTGTTTATATTGATTGCGATCCGTTCGCATTTGCGCCGCTCCCGAACGGCGCGGGCGCGATCTATTTTTGGAAGGACGTTGACAAAACCTGCGAATCTATTGCCAAAATCTCGCCCGAAGACGCGGAAAGATACAAAGCGTTCGTGACCGAATGGGAAAAATTGAACGAAGGCGTTTTTGAAGCATTCTTAAAACCGCCGACGCTTTTTAATCTCGGGCGGCATATGATCTTCAAGCGCAACAGCAAAAATCCGGCGGATATGGTTCGCAAATTGATGACTTCTTACGGCGCACTCGTCAAGCAAACCTTTAAGCACGAAGGCTTGCGGGCGGCGATGGCGTGGCTCGCCGCGCAAAGCGGACCGCCGCCGTCGGCAATGGCGACGGGCGATTTTCTCGGCTGGCATTCGATGATTCACAAAAGCGGCGTCAAACGCCCGAAAGGCGGCAGCGGCGCACTAACGCAGGCGATGGCGCGGTGTCTGGAGCATCACGGCGGCGAGATTCTTTTAAACGCGGAAGTCGCCAAAATCGAAGTCGAAAACAATGAAACGGGCGGAATAATTTTAGCTGACGGAACACGCATCGAAGCGACCAGAATCGTTTCAAACGCGCACGTTCACACGACTTTTCTCAAACTCATCGGCAAAGAAAATCTCCCGGAAAATTTAACCGAACGCATCGAAAACGTCCGCATCGGCAACGGTTTCGGAATGATCGTCCGCTGCGCCGTTTCGGAACTTCCCGATTATTTAAGCGCACCATCGGGCGGACAATCGGCGGATTGTCATCACGGTCTGCAATTGATGTGTCCGACGCTTGATTATCTCGACAAATCCTACGCAGACTTCTTAAACGGCATTCCGTCAAAAAATCCCGGCGCGCTGGCGATGACCTTTTCATCCGTTGACCCGACGCTCGCCCCCGAAGGCAAACACACGCTTTTCATCTGGGGGCAATATTATCCGTATGAACTTTCAAACGGCGAAAAATGGCAAGACATCGAAGACCGCGAAGCCGATAAATTGATTGATGTGGTAAATTCTTACGCGCCGAACGTCAAAAATTCGATCATCGAACGCTTCGTCCAATCGCCGCTTGATCTCGAACAACGGCTCGGACTTCTCAGAGGAAACGTGATGCACGTCGAAATGGATTTCGATCAAATGTTTCTCTTCCGACCTCTGCCCGAAATGTCCGCCTACAAAACGCCGATCAAAAACCTCTACCTGACCGGCGCATCAACCCATCCCGGCGGCGGAGTCTTCGCCGCTTCGGGACACAACACGGCGCAGGTTGTTTTGAAAGATGTTAAAGGCGGCTGGTTTTGATGATTACTCTCACAAAACCTGATTTGTTAATCCTAATCTACTTTAAAATACAAAACTTTTATAGCCAAAAGCAATCGTATAACTATATTCAATATAACTATTTAGCTTTAGCCGCTCCGTAGCGGCTATTATTTAAAATGACGAAGCGGTTGAATAGGGTTGACGAGCGGCTAAATGTAGCATATAAATAAAAATGAAAAGGACGGGTAGATTTCAGTCGCCAAACATCATCTACTCGCCCCAATACAATGAGAGCAATTTTTAGAGGAGTTTTTAATGCTCTTCCCGCTCTCATTGTTTTTATATCATATTTTGCTGAGATAACAAAGAGGAAATAATATGGATAGAGAAAGCTACGAAAATGTTTTGATTGATCTAGAAGAAGATATAAAGATAAAACGTGCCAAAACTGAAAAGTTAAATCAAGAAATTTTACAAGATGAAAACGTCATTTCAGTTTTGCGATTGAAATTATCACAAGAAGTTTTGGTCGCATCACCAAGCAACAATGTTGAATCAGTAGAACAAGCAAATAGTAGTTTTACATTATCAGCAGGTAACAAATATACAGAAAAAAATCAAAGCAAAATTTCACTTAATGATGCTTCAGAAAAAATTCTACAAAGTGAAGGAAAACCGCTTTATGTTGCTGATCTAATTGAAAAACTTAAAGAATATGGACGTTTTACGGATAGAAGACAGTTAAGCGGAACAATTCGTAAAGACCATAAAAACAGGTTCATTAATTTAGGTGGCAACAATTGGGATTTGCTCCAACGCCATCCTGAGAAAGCAGATAATTAATAGAATTTTAGAAACTAATAGTTGTAAAAAGAAACGCTTGCTATTTCTAGCAAGCGTCGGGTCGGAGATGCGATCTCCGAGGTTGTTAATACTTAGCTAGTATATCAAAAACTTTTCACATGTCAAGCATTATGAGTAAAAAAACACGTCGAATTATATTTTACATAGACGGCTTCAACTTTTATTTTGGGCTTAAAGCTAATAGTTGGAACTCCTACTATTGGCTGGATTATCCGAAATTTGCCAAAAATCTGTCAAGGAAACTCGAAAACTCAGAGGTAGTCAATACTAAGTATTTTACTTCTAGAATAACTTCTCCGAGTGATAAGCGAATTAGACAAAAAGATTATCTTGAAGTGCTTGAAATGCGCGGTAACATAGATATTTATTACGGAAATTACAAAGAAAATAAATATGAATGTACAGGATGCCATCGCCCGAATTACATTCATAATGAAAAACAAACGGATGTCAATATAGCTGTTCAAATGCTTGTTGACGCATATCAAGACCACTTTGATATTGCGGTTTTGCTTGGTGGTGATAGTGATTTAGTTCCTCCGATCAACGCTATTAAATCACTTTTCCCTGATAAACAAGTTATTGCTTGTTTTCCGCCTAACCGATTCTCTAAAGAAATAAGAGCAATAACTAACGGACAATTGCATATTCACGAACCTGACCTTAAAAACAGTCAATTACCAGATCAAGTAACTAGAGGGGACGGTTTTATATATAAGCGTCCAACAAAATGGAAATAAATTAAAGGTAAAGCCGTCAGGTTTTTATTTTATTATTGCCCGAAATTTTAAACGTCTTTCGGTTCGACGGCTTTATGTCGGCATAGCGTGTTCAGTCTTTGGCGTTGAAAGTTGGCAAATAATGATTTAAGGATGATTTTGTGGGTCGTCCGTTTGCAGTCCTTCATCTTTTGCCGCAGACAGCAATCGAACATCGGAAGCGAGGAAAACCAGCGCGGGAAGTTTGGCGGATTGCAGTTGAGAATTGGCAAGCAAAGCAGAAGCAAGTTGGATCGCGTCGCCTGCCCGAAGCGGATAGTTTTCGAGAAGCCTTTGCGCTTCGAGCAAAACCGCGTCGGACAAATCAATCGTTTCATACTGAAATTTAGAAACTGCCAAAAAATCTTTTGAAAATCTTGCGTAATCGGCGGACGAAACACTCGATTCACGCTTGCGGCGATTTAGTGCGCTCAAGACTTCGGCGATGCTGAGTTTTGAAGTATAAATGGTGTTATTACTTCCTGCCGAAAATTCGTTTTTTATCCAGTTGCTGCCAATTTCAATAACGTGGCGTTTCAGTAATGCGCTGCTGTCGGCATAATAAACTTCGCTCATCCGCGTGCCTCGCGGTCTTCATCAATATAATCGCCCAGAGGTTTTTCGCCGGAAAAAAGTTTCCCCAATCTCTGCCTTTCTTCTTCTGAAAGAATGTCTTTTTCAGTAACCGAAAATTTCAGCGGACTTGTTAATCCGGCTTCGCGCAAAACACGCTCGGCTTTTTCCCGCATCGTTTCCGCACTGTTTTCTCCGGCATCGCGTACATCAATTTCGACTTCGCTGTGTTCAGGGAAATTCAAAGGTTGTAATGGTCGCAAAACGCCGTTTTCGTAAATTGCTCGAATGTTCTCGTTCATAAATAAATATTAGCAGAACGCTGTAAATTCCCAAAGATATTTTTCATTTCTGCCCGAAATGTCCGCCTACAAAACGCCGATCAAAAACCTCTACCTAACCGGCGCATCAACCCATCCCGGCGGCGGAGTCTTCGCCGCTTCGGGACACCTTCGCGGCGCAGGTCGTTTTGAAAGATGTTAAGGGAAGTTGGTTTTGATTATCCGCGTTCGACGGCTTCTCTTATTCTCGTGAAATGTATAGATAATTTGAAAAGCAAAACGTAAAAACCATAATTACTTAACGAAAAAAAGTCTTTTGCTCGGAATTTCTTCATTCCTTACAACACTCGTTTTGCAGTTATTTATACTATCTAGCAAAGCTATGCAGTCTTCTGGAAGTTCTCCGCCTTGAGGCAAATAAAAAATCGAGGAAATTCTTTGTTCTTTTATTTCATTTATGTATTGAGAAATTTGTTCTTCTTGAACTTTGTTATTTCTTAGGGTGTAATTAAAAGTGGGACACAGAAATATCAATAATTTTTGATGACGATTTTGACTGCTATATATTGTAGATAGATTTTTAAAAGAACAATATACAGCCCTAAT
>JBBRVS010000267.1:0-6318 GCA_038246645.1 Pyrinomonadales bacterium | reverse complement strand
GAATATTCACCCGGAAAAAACGAAAGATGGCTTTCACTGAGGTAGAAAGCCATCCTTCCAACATAGCTTTCGCTACTTTATAAAGACCGCAATTGTTATAATAAGGAACTTTTGCGATCAATTGAGCTTTTTATCAGTATTAATAGGGAAACATTAATGCGTTACCCGAAATTAAATTTCTAGCGGGACTTATTTTTATACTCAACGATTTAAGCTCATATTTAATTTACCCGATTGAAAACTCTTTGTATGTTCGCTAACACGCATATAAAAATTTTTTTTATATGTGTCTGTGCGATAAAGCACACAAGATGGTTTTTTTATGATACTATTGCATCAATACTTTATTTTGAAGCGATTTCACTAAATGCTTCCAAGCACCGGAGGAAAAAAGTGCCCCTGGCTCAACAAAAAGATGATGTGCTGATGAATCACCTGCTCGCCGCGCTGCCTGCCGATGAATTCGCCCGGCTCAAGTTTGATTTAGAATTTGTTTCACTTGCTCTCGGCGAAGTTCTGTATGAATCGGGCGATAAGCTGACGCATATATATTTCCCGACAACGGCGATTGTTTCTCTGCTTTATATAATGGAAAACGGCGCGACCGCCGAAATCGGGATCGCCGGCAACAACGGCTTGATCGGAATTGCGCTGTTTATGGGCGGCGAAACGACTTCGAGCCGCGCCGTGGTGCAGAGTGCGGGCAATGCCGTGCGAATGAAGGGTGCGAAATTGAAAGCAGCGTTTGCTTTGGGCGGCGTGTTTCAGGATATTTTGCTGCGCTATACACAATCTTTGATGACGCAGATTTCGCAAACCGCCGTCTGCAACCGCCTGCATTCGGTCGAACAGCAGCTCTGCCGCTGGCTGCTGATTAATCACGATCAAATGCAAACGGACAAGCTCGTGATGACGCACGACCTGATCGCCAATATGCTCGGCGTGCGGCGCGAAGGAGTTTCGATAGCCGCCGGAAGCTTGCAGAAAAGAGGATTGATCAAATATGTGCGCGGAACGATTACGATGCTTGACCGCGCCGGTTTGGAAGTCGCCGCCTGCGAATGTTATCAGGTTGTTACGGACGAATACGACCGTTTGCTCGGTGAATACATCTCAAAAAACCGCTGATTATTTAGAGTCTTGAGTATTGAGTCGGTATTCTCGCCTAAAAAAAAATAATCCTTTATGCGTGCCGCCGCACGGACGATATAGTATTTATCTGTTATGCTTTTTTAAGTAAGCAGGTGAGCAAAAGTTTTAAGATATTATGAAAATTCTAAAAATCCCTGTAAACATCAGATGTAAGAGAATTTAAGAGTCTTCCGACATTATCCATTATCCATTTTTAATTATCCATTGGTGCTTAATAGTTAATAGTTCGGCTTGAAATTAAATAATTTTTTCGCCAAATTTACGAGTTTATTCTTTATCTTGCACCTCAAATTATCCAACAATTTATGATGACAAAAATGAGCAATAAAACGGCAGAAATTTTGAGCGGAAAAGAGATTGCCGAAGCGATCAAACGGGAAGTTGCGGAAGAAGTTAAAAAACTCGAAGCCGAACACGGATTTCGTCCCGCGCTGACGGTCGTCAGAGTCGGTGAAGATAAAGCGTCGGAAGTTTATGTGACAAACAAAGTGAAAACTTCCGCCGAACTCGGAATTATCTCCGAACACAGGCATTTACCGGAAAATACTTCGCAGGAAGAACTACTGAAGATCGTCGAAGAATTAAACAACGACGATGAAATTGACGGAATTCTGGTGCAATTACCTCTGCCGAAACAGATTGACGAAAATCTGATTTTAGAAAAGATCAACCCGCAAAAGGACGTTGACGGTTTTCACGCAATAAATGTCGGATATTTGTCGCAAGGGCGCGATGCGCTCATCCCTTGCACGCCCGCCGGAGTTATCGAAATCCTCAAGCGTTCGAATATAGAAATTTCAGGAAAACACGCCGTCATCGTCGGCAGAAGCAATATCGTCGGCAAACCGATGGCGCAATTGCTTTTACAAGAAAATGCGACGGTTACGATCTGCCATTCGCGGACGCAAAATTTACCGGAAATCACCGGACAAGCCGATATTTTAGTCGCGGCAATCGGACGCGCCGGATTTATTCGCGGCGAACACATCAAAGCGGGCGCAACGGTTGTAGATGTCGGAATAAATAATTTTTCGGACGCGGAAAAAGCCGCAGAAATGTTCGGCGAAGACGAACTCGAAAAACGCTTGAAAACCATCGAAAAACGCGGCGCAACGCTCGTCGGCGATGTCAATCCGAAGGAAGCCAAAGAAAAAGCCGGAAAATTCACGCCCGTTCCCGGCGGTGTCGGTTTATTAACGGTCGCAATGCTGATGAAAAACACGGTCGAAGCGGCGAAAATGCGAAGAATGAATAATTGATAACGGATAATGGATAATTTATAAAAATTGGTTTTGCATTATCCGTTATCAATTATCAATTATCAATTAAAAGAATTATGAACTTTGAAGATTATCAAACGCAAGCAAAACAAACGGCTTTGTATCCGAATCGGCTGAAAAATTTGGAATATCCGACGCTCGGACTGACGGGCGAAGCGGGCGAAGTTGCCAATATCGTCAAAAAAATCCAGCGCGATCACGGCGGCATCATTACGGACGAGATCCGCGCCAAACTAAAAGACGAACTCGGCGACGTACTGTGGTATATTTCCGCCTGCGCTGATGAACTCGGTTTAACCCTCGAAGAAATTGCCGAATTTAATGTCGGGAAACTGGCAAAACGTCATAATCGAGAGTAATAAAAATCAGCGGGCGCAAAGCTGTAGCCCTTCCCAACCTGTTAATATTTTTAACTTGTCTTTTTCAACTTTATCTTGGATGAATGTTAAGGTTTAATCAACAAACTTAAACACAATTTCAGGTCAGGAAGGGCTACAGCTCTGCGCCCGCTCTTTTTGTAACAAAAACCCTTTTCTTTTTTGCAGTTTTGTTGAATAATGTAGCAAAAAGATTTTCAGCCGGTTTATTTCACGCGCCAAATGCTTGCAAAAAATGAAGTTTTACAAGGACGTTATAAAATCATTCGCCAACTCGGACACGGCGGAATGGGCGCAGTTTATGAAGCTCAAGACGAACGGCTCGGTTCAATGGTCGCGCTCAAGGAAATTATTATCGAGATAGATAAAATCCCGACGCAAAAACAGCGCGAACTTTTTCGCCGCGCTTTTGAACGCGAAGCCCGTCTTCTTGCCGGTTTGCATCACGAAGTTTTCCCGCGGGTGATGGATTATTTTTCCGAAGAAAAACGGCAATTCTTGATAATGGAACTCGTTTACGGCGATGATTTGGGCGAGCTTCTCCAAAAAAACGAAACGCCTTTCGCGCTCGATGCGGCTCTGCTATGGGCGGATCATTTGCTTGACGCGCTCGATTATCTGCACACGCAAACGCCGCCGATTTTCCACCGCGACATCAAACCGCAAAATTTGAAGGCAACATTTCGAGGGAAA
Source organism: Pyrinomonadales bacterium (assembly GCA_038246645.1). Taxonomy (GTDB): domain Bacteria; phylum Acidobacteriota; class Blastocatellia; order Pyrinomonadales; family Pyrinomonadaceae; genus JAHCHG01. The sequence continues at coordinate 2,816 of JBBRVS010000267.1, read as the reverse complement.
ATCAAATTGCTCGATTTCGGAATTGCCAGAAGCGTTGACCAAACCGCTTCGACCGCTACCGATCATACATTTGTCGGGGCAACGGCTGATTATGCGCCGATTGAACAAATTCTTCCCGCCATTAAGCCGACATTTCGGGAGTTTATCGTTTTGAAACACCCGGAAAAAGCAAATGCGGTTTTAAGTCAGAAAACCGATTCCCGATGCGACCTCTATGCCGTCGGCTCGACTTTCTATCATTTATTGACAAATCGTGTTCCGACAGATTCGGCAGAAAGAAGTTTGAAGGTCTGGGAAGGCAACGCCGATCCTTTGCCGAATCCGTCTGAAATCAACGCGGAGATTCCGCCGCCGATTTCCGCCTGGCTCTTAAAAGCTCTGGAAATCGAACGCGAAAATCGTTTTGCCTCGGCACTCGAAATGCAGAAAGCCTTGCAGACGGCGATTAAAGAAGCAAAAGCCGAAAATAAAACTTCCGAAAAAACACTTGTTTTGCCGGTAAAACCGATTTCATCAAAAGTGGACAAAGAACAAAGACTCGACGAACACAGTTTGACGGAAGCCAAAACAAAAAATCTGCTCGGCTCGGATAATTGGCAGAATAGTGCCGAAAATTCGGAACAATCGCAGATAAAAACGGAAGAACGAATAATCTCACACACGCAAGCCTCGCCGACACAATCTGCTTATATCGAGCCGCCGGAAACAAAGTCGGAAATATCCGAACCGTCAATCACGGAATCCTTGCAGTTTGACATTGCCGAAACTCAGCCTTCGGGAAGCGTTTCAAAGCCCGAACTGACCGACACGCCTTATTTTGATGAAAAATTAGTTAAACAAGCAAAGTCGGAAGAAAAGCGACCTGTGCCGATTCCGTTTGTTGAAACTAAACCCGAATCGAAATCCGGTTTTAATCTAGTTTGGCTGCTGCCGATTTTTGCGCTCGGCTTGCTGACGGTCGGCGGCATCGGCGGCGGCATCGTTTGGCTGAATAGTTCAAATTCAGAGGAAAGAAAAGAATCCAATTCAAATATTTCAACCGCGACACCGACGGTTTCGCCGACGCTGAAACCGACAATTTCACCGACACCTGCGCCTACGGTAAGCAATCCGGTCGTCAGCGACGAAAAACCGACACCGACACCCGCGCCGACCGTTCAAAAAACACCGATTCAGCAAACTCCGGTCAAAACTCCGGTCGTGCGAACAACGCCGAAGCCGAAACCGACAAAAGATTCGGATTGCATTTTCACGGGCGATTGTTAATTTTGTTGACAATTATGCATAGATGACGAAAATTAAGCTATGAAGTTTGATTGGAATCCTGACAAAGCCGAAGAAAATAAACGAAAGCACAATGGAATAACTTTTGAAGAAGCCGTTGAGGTTTTCTTTGATTTAACGGCTTTTGAAGATTACGATGACGAACATTCCGACGCAGAGGAACTTCGATTTTTAAGAATTGGAAATTCAGCGAAAAGGTTTCTGCGGGTTTCCTTTACAATTTGGCAAGATGAAAGCGGAAATGAAATTATCAGAATTATTTCTGCCCGTAAATGCGGGACAGAAGAAGAAAAGAAGTATTATGAACACAATTGATAAAAAAGACGAGTTTATTTTAGAAGTTACACAGGAAGAATACGACGAGGCAATAGCAAAAGGTTGGACGGATGAAGATATTCAAAAGCCGGGAAAACATCGTTTTCGGCGAGTTTCGCCTGACAGGGTTTTTAAACCGAATGAAGTAAAAGTAACTATCAGTTTTGAAATTGACGGTGATCTATTGATGCACTTTCGCAAAGTAAATGAAAATTATCAAGCCGAAATGAACAAGGTTTTACGGGCGGAAATGGAGCGTAATCTTGAAAAGGAGAGAGCCGCCAAAGAAATTGCCATTGCCATTGCCGAACAATTTAAAGAATTGACCGAGGCTTAAATTTATGAAAAGAAAACTACCGATAATTTTATTGATCGGCTTGATTTTAACAAGTGTTTGGCAGATTGCGGATAATATTTCGGCACAGGACAGACCTTTGACGCTGGCGCAGATTTTGACGGGATTGCAGACGCAAGGACCAACGGCGGAAACTAAAACTCTGGCGGCGCGAAACAAATTTATCGCGCAGAGAGTGCGCCAACGCGGAGTTTCGTTCACCTTGACCAAGGAGCGCGAAAATGATCTGCGCGATGCCGGAGCAACTAACGAATTGATCGAAGCCATTCGCCAAAACTCACCCGCTTTGCCGACACCGACGCGAACTCCGACAAGTTCGGGTAACACTTTTAAAAACTCGATCGGAATGGAATTTGTGCGGATTCCTTCGGGTTCGTTTTTGATGGGTTCGCCGACGAGTGAGAAAGATAGAAGTGATAATGAGGTTCAGCACCGGGTTACAATTTCCAAAGATTTTTATATGGGGAAATATGAAGTAACGCAAGGGCAATGGAAGGCGATAATGGGAAGTAATCCGAGTAATTTCAAAGGTGATAATCTGCCTGTTGAAATTGTTTCATGGGAAGACGCGCAGGAATTTATCAAAAAGCTGAATGCGAAAGGCGAGGGAAGATATCGTTTGCCGACGGAAGCGGAATGGGAATACGCGGCGCGTGCGGGAACGACGACCGTTTTTACGTTTGGCGATAGTTTGAGTTCAAATCAGGCGAATTTTGACGGGAATTTTCCGTATGGAAATGCGGCGAAAGGTAAGTATCTTGAGCGGACATCAGTTGTCGGAAGTTATCAGCCGAATGCGTGGGGTTTGTATGATATGCACGGCAATGTTTGGGAATGGTGTCAAGATTGGTATGGAGTGTAT
>JBBRVS010000266.1:0-6322 GCA_038246645.1 Pyrinomonadales bacterium | reverse complement strand
TTGAGTTGACGGGTCAGAACCGTTCGCGGTAGCGAATGGTTGAACTTCAGCAATAAGTCTTATTCTATAAAACTTAAACCATCTGCTACCGCAGACGGTTCTGACTCTGACTTGAGCCGTCAACTCAAACTTGACTAAGCATTAGTGATATAGCAAACAATAGACTTTTTACGGAAAAATCAAAATTCATTTCCTTTGATATTTTGTTGATTATTATTGGTTTATCAATTCTCTTATCAACCTTTTTCGCGTCTTTTTTCTGGTATTGCGGTTTTATTCATCGCCTCGTTTTTGAAAACCGAAATAACCTGTTGGACTTTAATCTCGATTCTTAAATATTCACTCCAATGACCGAAGTTATAAATAATCAGCGAAAAATAAAACTCGACTGGCGGATTTATCAGCCTTTTACCGAAAAAGCGGTTGAAACCGTTACGGAAACCGGAAATAAATCCGTCACCGTCGCTTTTGTTTCCGACCGGAAAATGAAGCGGCTTAATTATGAATTTCGCGGGAAAAAGGCGACGACCGACGTTCTTTCATTTCCATTTGAAACCGGTGAATCCGAATTTTCCTTTGAAGAAAATGACAGTTTAGGCGACATCGTAATTTCCGTTGAACAGGCAGAAAAGCAGGCGGCGGAAAATAATCTGAGCTTAGAAAAAGAAATCAAACAACTGATCCTGCACGGGATTTTGCATCTGTGCGGTTTTGACCACGAAACCGATGACGGCGAGATGAATAGTTTGGAACTGCAATATCGTGATAAACTTAAAATTTCGTAATTTGTCCGTTGTCCTTCGTCCGTCATTTTTTTAATGACGACGGACAACGGACAACGGACAAATGACTATAATCTATGACCAAAAAAACACCTAAAACCGCCGAACCATGTGTGATGGTAATTTTCGGCGCGACCGGAGATTTAACTAAACGCAAACTTTTTCCGGCACTTTATAATCTGGCAAAACAGGGATTTTTGCCCGAAAATTTTGCGGTGGTCGGAGTCGGTCGGCAGGAACTCGAATCTGTTGACTTTTGCACGAAAATTATTGCGGACTTAAAGGAATTCGTCGGCAAATCGCCCGACAAAAATTTAATTAAATGGTTTGAAGAAAGAATTTATTACACCGGCGGCGATTTTGACGACGACAAAAAGCTCTTTAAAGATTTAAAGGATTTGCTCGGCGAAGTTTGCCAAAAACACGAGATTCCGGCAAATTTCTTTTATTATATGGCGATTCCGCCGCCGCTGTTTGCCAATGTCGCGGGAAAAATCGTTAAAAACGGTTTAGGAAAAGAAGAAAACGGCAACTGGCGCAGATTTATTTTTGAAAAACCGTTCGGAACCGATTTCGAATCGGCGAAAAAACTCAATACGGATCTATTAAAACTCCTCAAAGAACGCCAAATTTACCGGATTGACCATTATTTAGGCAAGGAAACCGTGCAGAATATTCTGGTTTTCCGGTTCGGTAATTCGATTTTCGAGCCGATCTGGAACAGAAATTTCGTAGATCACGTGCAGATTACCGTTGCCGAAGAACTCGGCGTTGAAACCCGCGGAAATTATTACGATCACGCCGGAGCATTGCGCGATATGATTCCGAATCATATTTTCCAGCTCGTCACCTTGACCGCGATGGAGCCGCCCGTTTCCTTTGAAGCCGACGCGGTGCGCGACGAACAGGCGAAGATTCTGGCGGCAATTCAGCCTTTTTCGCCCGAAGATGTTTTGCATAAAGCCGTTCGCGGACAATACGATTCGGGAAAAATCAGCGGCAAGGAAGTTCCGGCTTACCGCCGTGAAGAATACGTCGCGAATGGGTCAAGCACCGAAACTTTTGCGGCGTTGCGGCTGCAGATTGACAACTGGCGTTGGGCAGGCGTGCCGTTTTATGTGCGAACCGGAAAACGTCTGCCGGGCAAACATTCCGAGATCGTTATTCAATTTAAAAAAGCCCCGTTTATATTGTTTCGTGATACTTCCATCGAAAAACTGACAACCAACCGCATCGTCATTCATATTCATCCCGACGAAGGAATTACGCTGCATTTCGGCGCAAAAGTTCCGGGTCCGATTGTGCAGATGGGCGCGGTTGATATGGATTTCAATTATCTCGATCATTTCGGCGAAACCGTTTCGACCGGATACGAGCGGCTGCTTTTCGATTGTATGATCGGCGATGCGACGCTGTTTCAACGCGCCGATATGGTCGAAGCCAGCTGGCAGATCGTTTCGCCGATTCTGGACGTTTGGCAGGCGATTCCCGCACGGGATTTTCCGAATTACGAAGCCGGAACCTGGGGACCGAAGGAAGCCGATTCGCTTATCAAAGAATGCGGCGCGAGTTGGAGAAACGATTTAACCTAATTTTTATAATCTTAATAATTAAATGGAAACTGCAAAAATAAACATTCAACCCGATTTGTCGGGAATCAGCAAAACTGCCGCTCAGGAATTTGTCAAAATCGGAAGCAAAGCGGTCAAACAAACCGGACGTTTTACGGTCGTTTTAGCCGGCGGCGCGACACCGAAGGAGTTTTACAAACTGCTCGCTTCCGATGAATTCAAAGCGCAGATTGACTGGCACAAGGTGTTTTTCTTTTTCGGCGACGAACGCGATGTTTCGCCGGCTTCGGATCAGAGCAATTTCAAAATGGCGAACGAGAATTTATTTAAGCCTCTGGAAATTCCGAAAACCAACATTTTTCGCTGGCAGACGGAAATCATCAACGCGGCGGAAGTTGCCGAACAATATGAAAAATACATCAGGAAGTTTTTAGCTCTGAAACCGGACGAATTTCCGCGTTTCGATCTTGTTTTGCTCGGCATCGGCGACGACGGACACACCGCTTCGCTCTTTCCGCACACCAAAGCTCTGGGCGAAGATAAAAAAATTGCGGTCGCCAATCTGGTCAAAAAGTTAAATTCATATCGCCTGACGCTGACTTTTCCGACCATTAACAACGCATCGAATATTATTTTTCTGGTCAGCGGCGAACAAAAAGCGAAAACTTTGCAAAAAATTCTGGAAACCGATCCGCAGCCGGAGAAATTTCCGGTTCAAGCCGTCAAACCTCTTGACGGAAAAGTAACCTGGCTGATTGACGAAGATGCCGCCGAATTTTTGAAGAGATGAAATGAAAATTGAACTGGGTATCTCGATTTTGATTCTTTTATTGCTGGTCGTTTTGGCAACGGTTGATATGGCGTTTTCGCAATTGAGCGATGTCGGTTTGCGCAGACTTTCGTCCGATTACGAAGAAAGCAAAAAGGACAAAACGATTGCTTTTCTGCAGGAAATTCTGGAAAATCGCCCGCGTTTCCGCTTTGCGATTTCGGCGGCGATTCATATTTTAATCATTGTTTTTGCCGTACTGGTGACGATCATTACCTTTCACTTTTACCACACACAATTTGGACTTTTGACAATTTTGAGCATTTCGCTCATGGTTTGTTTGATTTCCTCGATCATTTTCCGCCAGATCATTCCGCGTCTTTTAACGCGCAGCAATCCCGAAAAGCAGCTTATTTTTATGCTTCCGCTGATTCGCCCGTTTTACGGTCTGCTGTCGGCGGTTGCCGATCCGTTTCAGTTTTTCACCAAAGACGACCCCGAACTCGAAACCACCGTTTTGCCGGCACAGCCGACCGAAGAGGAAAAATCCGATTACGCCGAAGATCTTCAAGCACTGATCGAAATGGGCGAAGCCGAGGGAATTTTGGACGAAAGCGAGCGCGAATTGATCGAAACGATGGTCGAATTCAGTGAAACGAAGGCGGGCGAAATTATGACTCCGCGCACCGAAATGACGGGTTTGCCGATTGATTCGACCGTCAAGGATGCGCGTAATTTGATCATCGAGGAAAAATATTCGCGTCTGCCGGTTTATAAAGACACGATTGACAACATCGAAGGCTTGATTTACGTGCGCGATCTGATGAACGCCTGGTCGGACGGCAAGGAAGAAGAACCGATCAAATCGTTTCTGCGTCCGGCGTATTTTATCCCCGAAACCAAATCCGCCGCCGAACTTCTGAAAAATATGCAATCGAATCATACACAGATTGCGATCGTCATTGACGAATACGGCGGAGTTGCCGGACTTATCACGGTCGAAGATATTTTGGAAGAAATCGTCGGCGAGATCGAAGACGAAGACATCGAAGAAGAAATCATCGAAATTATGGAAACGGACGGCGGTTATTACGACGTTCTCGGTTCGACCGAAATCGGTAAAATCGAACGCCTGTTCGGGATGGAAATCGAGGACGACGATTTTACGACCATCGCCGGTCTGATTACGAGCGAAGCCGGTTATGTGCCGAAAATCGGCGAAAAACTGGACATTCGCGGGCTTGTCGTTGAAATTCTGCTCGCCGACGAAAAGAAAATCTCACTTGTCAGAATCAAAAAGGAAATTTCCGAAATAAATACGGAAGACGCTGAAGCGGCATAATTATTGGTTTACCGCTTATTTTGTGATATAAATTAAGTCAAAGAATTTTCTTTTTTAGTTGATTTCAAAATTATTTTTAAAGAGATTTAATCATAATTTTCAGAAGTTTTGTATTTATTGAGAATTACATCTGATGTTACGCACGCCGGGAGCGCAGGTTGCCGACCTGCACGCGCCTGAAAAGGCGCGAACAGCGCGTTTGCATAGAAAAAGTTTATTGCAATCAAAGGCTTTTTCGCGCCCTTTGCGCTCATGCAAGCGGGACGCTCGCGCTCCAGTCGTGCGTAACATCAGTTACATTTAAAAATCCCGGCAATTTTGTGCGGGTCAATAGAAAAAAGCGAATAAAAATTTAGCTTTTAGTAAGACTTAAGGAGTAAAAAAATGGCTATCAGACTTGGTGATACAGCACCCGATTTTACCGCCAATACGACCGGCGGACGGCTTAATTTTCATGAATGGCTCGGCGATAACTGGGGCGTTTTATTTTCGCATCCGAAGGATTACACGCCCGTTTGCACGACCGAACTCGGTATGGCGGCAAAGCTCAAGGACGAATTTGACCAACGCGGCGTCAAAGTCATCGCTCTGAGCGTTGATTCGCTCGAATCGCACGAAGGCTGGTTTAGAGACATCGAGGAAACGCAGCACGCGCAATTGCATTTTCCCGTAATTGCCGACGAAGACCGCGCAGTTTCCAATCTTTACGATATGATACATCCGAACGCCAGCGATACTTTTACGGTGCGCTCGGTTTTTGTCATTGATCCCGCTAAAAAGGTGAGATTAACGATAAATTATCCGGCAAGCACCGGACGCAATTTTGACGAAATCCTGCGCGTTATTGATTCATTGCAACTGACCGATAATTACAAGGTCGCCACGCCCGTCAATTGGAAGGACGGCGACGATTGCATTATCCTTCCCGCGCTTTCCAATGAAGAAGCAAAAGAAAAATTCCCCGCCGGTTGGAATGAAGTAAAACCGTATTTACGAATTACGCCGCAACCGAATAAAGGCGAAAAATCAACTTCTGCTTGATTTTTAACAGTTATTTTTTTCAGCAAGGAACTTGATTTTATCAATCAAGTTCCTTGCTATTTTTGCCATAGCTTTCACAAAACTTGCTTTTATACATACATATCTGTATAACAATTTATGAGATTCGATTGGGATGATAACAAAGCAAAATCGAACATCAAGAATCACGACGATATTACTTTTGATGATGCAATTAAAGTTTTCAATGATATTTGGGCAATTGATGATTATGACATTGAACATTCGGATATTGAGGAACAAAGATTTGCAATTGTCGGTTTAGCTGCCGAAGTTCTTTTATACGTTATATTTACTATTCGCAAAGACGATGACGGAAATGAAGTTATCCGAATAATTTCAGTCCGAAAAGCCGCCGGAAAGGAAAAGAAAGGTTATGAAGAAGCCAGAAACAGATACGACATCTAAAACTGTCGAAATTAAATATACAAAAAAAGATATTGAAGATTTACGTGAGCAAGGCGTTCCTAAAGATGAATTGCCAAAAATTGGAAAACATAAATTCAGACGTTCAAGATTTATCACAGCGGAAAGCGAACAAAAAATAAAAATCACAATGTATCTCGATGCGGATATTTTATCATTTTTCAAAAAACGCGCCGAAGATTCACACGCCGCACCGTATCAAACGCAAATCAACGCCGAATTGCGAAAGATTATGGAAAATGTAAAGTCAGACGAAACAAACAAAATCGCTCAAACAATTGCCGATGACGAAACAATAAATCGTCTGGCAGATATTCTCGCTGATAAATTGCGTGATAAAATCGCGGCTTAAAATAAGAAAAAACAAATCTAA
>JBBRVS010000265.1:0-6378 GCA_038246645.1 Pyrinomonadales bacterium | reverse complement strand
TGCAGCGCGCTTTGCTTATGCGACTTTTCCCGAAAACGCGAATGAAAAAGCGGAATTAGAAAAGATTTTGCGCGAAGGCGTTTCCAAAGGAATGCTGTTTATTTCCGATTCCGACACGCGCCCCGCAGGTGCGGCGCATCCGCTTGCGAATCTGTGGGATAACGGCAGCGATCCGGTCGCCGAACTGCGGCGGACGATGCAGGTACGGCGCATCGGTCTGAACAATTTCGGTTTGCAGAATATCTCAATGGGAACGCCGCTTTCCGAACTCGAACTTCAATTTCTGCCGCTTTATCTGCATCACCGCTATCAATTGACGGCGGCGGTCAAATCACTCGGCGGCATTTATTATTCTTACGCGGTAAAGACGGAAAATTCTGTAAATCTTGACAAAATCGCCGAAATCGTTCCCGCGCAAATTCAGCGCGAAGCTCTAAAAGCGGTTTTGGAAACGATCAAAGCGGAAGAATTAGCAATCAGCGAGAATGTTTTAAAGTTAATTCCTCCAATGGCTTACGGATACGGCTCGCCGCGCGCCGAAACTTTTCCGAAACGCACCGATCCCGTTTTCGATCCGCTCGGCGCGGCGGAGATCGCGGCGGATTTAACAATTCAAGGTTTGCTCGAACCCGGTCGCGCCGCCCGAATGATAACCTTTCACGCCCGCGATAAAAACAATCCGCATTTTCGGGAAGTCGTTGACGCGCTGCTTGAGGCGACCTGGAAATTTCCTGTTTCAAGCAATAATTATCACGCCGAAATAGAACGCGCCGTGCAGAGCGCGACCGTAACAAATCTGATGAATCTGGCGGCAAATGCCAATGCTCAACCGCAAGTCCGCGCCGTTGCAAGCGATGTTTTAAGACAACTTTCAGCAAGACTTAAAAATGTCGTTGCCAAAAACAAAACGGACGAATCGCATTATCGAATGATCGTTGAAGACATCGAGCGGTTTTTAACGCGTCCCGACGCACCGCGCAAACAAACCGAACCGCTGCCGAATCCGCCGGGCGATCCGATCGGAAATTAGCGGTTAATCTTAAATTTTATTTCAGCTTTTTTGTGAAATTCGTAAATGGGGACGGCTTTTCAGCTTTGAAAATTAACCGCCGATAAAACTCATCGAGCGGGATGCCGGAGCGAATTTTGCGTCGTTGATATAATGACGCGGTTCTTTTTGAAAAACGACATCTTTAATAAAATCAACGATTTCCGCACGGGTTGCGCCGCTTCGCAGGATGTCGCGCAGGTTGTGTTCTTTGACTGAAAAGAGGCACGTGCAGATCTGTCCGTCGGCGGTTAAACGAATCCGCGAACACGCGCCGCAAAACATTTCGGTAACCGGCGCGATAATGCCGATTTCGCCCTTTGAAGCGTCTTTGAATTTATATTTCCAGGCAGTTTCGTTGCCGCGTGAAGCGTCTTTTAATTCGAGCGGGAAAACTTCATTGATCTTTGCAAATATCTCTTTTGCCGAAACGACCTGTTCGCGTTTCCATTCGTGAGCCGAATCGAGCGGCATATATTCGATAAACCGCATCGCCAGATCATTTTCCCGCGCAAACCGTGCAAAATCAACGAGTTCATCGTCATTATACCCGCGCACGATGACGGCGTTTATTTTGATCGGATTCAAATCCGCATTTTTTGCCGCTTTGATTGCCTCCAAAACTTCTTCCAATTTATCAACGCCCGTCATACGTTTAAAATTATCTTTTTTCAGTGAATCGAGCGAAATCGTCACGCGGTCTAATCCGGCGCGTTTTAATTCTTTAGCGCGTTTCACAAGCGAAAAACCATTGGTCGTTAAAGCCAGATCAATCAATTTCGGCTTTCGGCTTTCGGCTTTCGGATTGTTTTCCTCTTCACTTGGAACTTGGAACTTGGAACTTGGAACTTTAAGGAGAGCGAGTTTTTCGACCAGTTTTTCGACATCTCTCCGCAGAAGCGGTTCGCCGCCGGTCAGACGGATTTTTTCAACTCCGAGCGACACGAATATTTCGCAGATTCGGGCGATTTCTTCAAAAGTTAAAATCGTATCCTTGCGCGCCAGCGGCGGTTCGCCGTTCGGCAAACAATAAAAACAGCGAAAATTGCAGCGGTCGGTTAAAGACACGCGCAAATCACGGATTATTCGGTTGTGAGCATCGCGCAAAATATTTTCCATTCTATTTAAATTATAACGCTTTCGGAAGAAGAAAACCAAAGCGCGGAGATTTGCGATTTGCTATTTTCACTTTGTGATTGTTTTAACATCTGGCAATTTCATTGTTAATGCAGAAAAATAGAAGTTACACAATTGGAAAAAAATCGGAACAGATAATAGATGAAAGATAATAACTGATAGATTCTTTTGGGTTTTATCTATCATCTATCATCTATCAGTTTTCATCTATTCCGAATTAAAAATGCTTTTATTTCGATGTTAATTTTTCAAATGCGGATTTTTCGGTAAAAAGAATTTTAAGAATCAAACCAATTAAAAATCGCAAATTAAAAATCGCAAATTACTTCATCGCCAACCATTTTCTCATATCTTCGCGCATTTCAGTCGTAATTTCGTGCGGCGCGTTGTAATTCAGGCTTTGAAAATTTGGCAGGTATTCGCTCAATTTCTTTTCAAAACCCTGAAATTTCTCGAGCGAATAAAATTCGTCCGTGTCGCCGTAAAGATACAGCGTTTCGGCATTGGTCGGCGCGTAAATTTCACTCGTTTCCAAATCCGAAGGAATTCCGCCGGAAACTCCGATAAAGCCTTTCAGGATTTCCGGGTGCGTAAAAGCAAAGCGAAAATTGAGCGCACAGGCTTGCGAAAAGCCGTAAAGATAAATGTTTTCTTCATCGGCAACGCCTTCGCTGACGAGCTTTTCGATCACGTCCAAAACAAATTTGTGATGAAGCGCGACGGCTTCTTCCGATCTCGTATTCGTCAGCCAACCGTAAACAACTTTGTATTCGCCGTTTTTTCCTTCGGTGAAAAATTGATTCGGCGCTTGAATTGAAGCAATCGCGAAATGTTCCGGCGCAATCAGGCGGGCTTCGCGCATCATATAATGCTTGTGCGCTCCATAGCCGTGAACCGAAATAAGAAGCGGCGCGGGCGTTTCGGCTTCTTCCGGCACGAAAAGATCGTAATAAAGTTTGATTTCAGCGGTTACGTTTAAGTCGGTTTCTAACATATATAAAGTGAAAAAGTATATGATGATTGAGCTTTTATGAAAAAAGTGAGCATTTTTAAATGAAAAAGTTACTTTATCAATTACCAAAAAACTTTTTCAACTTTTCACTTTTAAACATTTAAACTTTTAATATTTTAACCTTTTCGATCAACCATTTTAATCCAATCTTCGGGTTTTATAAGTTTGCGCGGCACACGCGAGCGGAAAAGTTTGTAGATTTTCTTTTCAACGCCTTTCAGCTCTTTTTTGAAAACGACAAACGGAATCAGACGGCTCAGGCGTTTGTATAATTTCATTTTTTGCGTGCGATATTCCCATCCTTTTTTTTCGTCTTTGTGAAACTGCGCCCACGCAATCGAGCCGACAAAACCGCACGCGCCGAAGTTCGGCGATAATAAAATATCTTCCATAAAAACGCGAATTCCGCCTTCGAATTCGTGCAGAACGTCGTGAATCGCAACAATTGCGCCGTCGCTTAAATAAGCGGCAAAACCGTCGAAATCTAGTTTTGTTCCCTGATATGTATGATCGCCGTCAATCCACAAAAGCCTGAGCGGTTTATCCCACGTTTCGGCAAGTTCGTAGGAAAATTTTTGATGAAATTCGATGTTTTCCGCAACTTTATGATTTTCGATATTTTTCTGAAAATCGGGAAAAGACGAATCATCGCCGCGCAAATCGGGATCGGTTTCCGACGGCGCGATCATCGGATCAACGGCGTGAACCACTCGATTATCAGTCAGCGCGGCGGATTTTGCCAGGATAATTGTTGATTTTCCTTTGAAACTGCCGATTTCCAGAATTTCACCGTCAGCGGTCGGACAAGCGGCAAGCAGCGCGAGAAAGCGAATTTCGTTCGGCGACAGATAGCCTTCGACCGTTTCGATTTCCGTTAAAAGATTTTCGACAAAATCTTTAAAATCGTCCGGCAATTTCTTTTCGGATGTTTTCATAATGAAGAAGTAAATGTCAGACTACTCGGATTTCAACAGTAATGTCAAAATCAACCGGTAGACTTGTCGCAAAAGATTTCTAAAATATTATAAATAATGTTAAATCAAGAATCTTTGCGCCTTTTGCGGCTTTGTGCGAAACTTTTTCAGTTGTAAATTTCAAAGAAAAAATAATTTTAATGCAGACATTTCTTACAAAAATTGACGAACTTGCCGGAATAGATCAGGAAAACAAACTTTCCCGCCGGCTCGAGCGAATCGCCTTTATCTTCTTGTTTTTAATGGTTTTGTCCGCGCCGCATTCGATTGCCGCGACGCAAACCGCCTGGCTCTGCGGAATGCTCGCGTGGGTGATTCGTCTTTTTATAAAGCCGCGCCCGCCGCTTGTCCGAACGCCGCTCGATATTGCGCTCTGGATATTTTTCGGCTGGACTGTAATTACGAGTTTTTTTTCCTACGAACCGCTTATTTCGATCAATAAATTGCGCGGCGCGGCACTTTTTTTGATCTTTTATTTTGTTATCAATAACTTAAGAAATTTTCGCGCTTTGAAATTTCTGGTTTTTGCCTTTGTCATCTCGTGTATGGTCAATGTCTTATGGACACCGATTGAACGAATTTTCGGACGCGGCGTGGAAATTCAAGGGATCAGCGCGGAAAGTCCTCTGAAAAAAGCTCTACTTTACGATGGCGATACGCTTTTAAAGGCGAACGGCAAAAAAATAAAAACGCCCGAAGATATTGTTGCCGAAATCGAGAAAAACGAAAATACAAAAATTGATTTTTATCGCCCGGATTTTTATTTTACGGTCGAAGTAAAACGCGCGGATTTACTCGGCGGAAATGCTCTGGAAAAACTCGGAATTAAAGACTGGAAAAAAAGCCGAAACTGGCGTTCGCAAGGTTTTTACGGTCATTACGCAACATATGCCGAAGTTTTGCAATTGATAATTTCGCTGGTTTTCGGACTTTTCATTGCCGGTTTGTTCAGTTCAAAGTTCAAAGTTCAAAGTTCAAAGTTCAAACCCGAAAAGTTTCTTCCTTTCTCCCTTTCTCCCTTTCTCCTCTTCTGCCTTGCCGGAATGGCGTTTGCGCTGCTTTTAACGATTACGCGGGCTTCGCAACTTGCTTTTTTAATTTCGTCAGTTGCGATTGTTTTTTTACACGGAAACCGGAAAATTTTGCTGACTTTAGCCGCGATACTTGTGCCGGTCGCGCTCGTTGGATTATATGTTCTGCAGCAGAGCCGCGAAGTCGGGTTTTTTGACCAAACGGACGAATCAACCACTTACCGGCAGACGATTTACCGCGAAGGTTTAAGTTTATGGACGGAAAATCCGCGTCATTTCTTGCTCGGAATCGGGATGGACACGGTTACAAAAAAAGAATACGTCGAAAAATGGGGACTTTTCGATAACGGCAAATTGCCGATGAGCCATTTTCATTCAACGCCGATTCAACTGCTCGTTGAGCGCGGTTTATTCGGACTTGTGTTCTGGCTGGTTGTTTTAGGAATTTATCTGCGAACTTTGTGGAAAGGACTGCGGAAAACAGAAGAGGAGAATTCCGGGATTTCAGATTTCAAATTTCAAATTTCAAATGATAATGCAGAAATACTCGAGGAAGATAAAATTGAAAAATCCGAAGTTCAAAGGTTAAATCTAAAATCTAAAATCCAAAATCTAAAATCCGAAACTTCCTCTTCTCAACTCAGACGCGGCGTAATTCTGGGGTGTTTCGGCGGCGCGGTCGGATTTTTTACAAGCAGTCTGGTGCATTATAATTTGGGCGACGGCGAAGTTGCGATGGTTTTCTTTCTGTTGATGGGATTCGGCGTTTTTGCGGCAGGTTCTAAGAAAAAATCAGTATAGCGAACGGTAGTGAGCCTGTTTCAGATAAAATCAATTTAATTGAATGAAAAGTTGCTCACTACCGTTCGCTATACTGATTGCCCAACTTGATAAGTAGTTTGTAAATTAAGTTTTAAGGCGTTTGAAAAAAGTTTGGAGTCCCGCGTTTACGCGGCATCAGCCAGCGAAGCGCGGCGGAAAAAGCCGCCTAAAGGCAGGACTCCAAACACTCGAAAATTTAGTTTACGGACTAATAAGTAGTTTGTAAATTAAGTTTTAAGGCGTTTGAAAAAAGTTTGGAGTCCCGCGTTTACGCAGCATCCGCCAGCGAAGCGCGGCGGAAAAAGCCGCCTAAAGGCAGGACTCCAAACACTCGAAAATTTAGTTTACGGAGTA
>JBBRVS010000264.1:0-6469 GCA_038246645.1 Pyrinomonadales bacterium | reverse complement strand
TCCGAGTCTTTTTGTTTCTTTATTTTTCATCTTTTTTTACCTCGCAATCCGTTAGAAAGCCCGTTAGAAAATTTATTTCGTGGTTCACAAAATCCTGCTTGCCTCTCGTTAAAAACCCGTTAGATTTCTTGCAGAAAAAATGCCGGGTCATTCGATTTGCGGTTCTGTAAATTTACATACAAAAGAACTATTCGATTTTTCAACTCTTGTTTCATTCAAGAAACACCCTAAAACGCTATTTCCCGTACCTACTATATTTTTAGTTAGACAGTTAGACAGTTAGACAGTTAGACAGTTAGACACGATTGAATAAGTCGTTTATTTTTCAATAACTTAAATTTTAAAAACTGTCTAACAAGCTGTCTAACTGTCTAACTCGCGAAAAAAGCTGTCTAACTCTGTCTAACAAATGTCTAACAAATGTCTAACTAATTTTTTGCTTCAAATCCCGATGTTTATTGAAAAAGTGCCTTTCGTGTCTAACTGTCTAACTATTTTTAAATTTTTTCCCGGGGAAACACGTTTAAGGCAAAAAAACTGTTGCACAAATGAAACAATCGGTAGATAACTAATCGGCATCTCCTCCGCTGTCCAAAGTTAAAATATAAACGTATCTGCGCCCGGAATAATCCGGCAGAGACATCTTTTGCTGCTTGGTCTGCTTGGTCCGATCCTTTGGAATTTTCAAAAAACCGAGGCTCTCAAATTCGGATAAAATTCTTTTCTGGTTGCAGCCCTTGCACAGATCGGCAAACTGTTCGGACGTAAAAATAAACTCTGTTCCGCCTTCATCGCCGCGCCTTTTATAGCCGATTCTGGTTTGCGGTTTTGGCTTGAGTTCATCGTCCAAATCCTGAAAATCCGAATTCGCGCGTTTATCAATTACAGCAATTATTTTCCGGCAGCCTTCCGAAACATCAAACGCTCCGATGCCGCCGCGCCGATCCAGCCATTCGTTAAAAAGTCTGATCGTGACGCTTTTCACTTCGCCGGGCTGCCAGCCGGTCAAGCCGATCTTTGTCGCCAGAAATCCGCCGGTTCCGACCAGAGTAAATTTTTCGGCAACTCTGAAAACTTCGCCGCTCGCCTTCGGATCAACATAATTTTGGAAAAAATTTACTCTTGCTTCTTCGATGATTTCTTTAACTTTGTCGTAGTTATCCGCCGAATATTGAATAAATTCGCGGATCGTCGCACCGTAATAAGTAACGCTCGCCCGGTTCAGATATGAAGAAAATTCCGCGCCATTGTTAAATCCGTGCAGGTTTTCAAAAATGCCGTGTCCTCCATCGGGAACGGCGGAAATGTCTATAAAACGCGCTTCCTGTCCGCCGAAGGTTTGTTCTTTGGTTTCGCGGGTTAAATCCTGAAAGGAAAGCTCGCCGCTCGACAAGAAAAGCAGCAGCCATTCATCGCGTTTTCGCGCCGTGATGTCTTTGGTCATACGCGATGTGGCAAAGCCGTTTGACAGCATATAAATCAACTTTCCGACATCTTCAACGCGTTTTATTTCCTTTATTTCATCGAGCGGTAAAAGCAAATGATTGTGAAAAGCGGCGACGGCTTCGATGCCGTTCTGCGTTCCGCGCCAGGTTTCGTTAAATCCGTTTTCGCCATTGCACCCCAAAACGCTTCCCGCAACCTTCAACGCGGAACTTTTGCCCGTGCTTGATTCTCCGCGCAGGTGAAAACCTCCGCCTAATTGATTTGATAAAGGCAGCAAAACGGAAGCGAAAGCGCAACTGACCGCAAAAATCAAACGCGAATTGCCTATGCAGTATCGAGCGACATTTTCGCGCCACTCTTCCGCCGTTCCCTGAGTTTTTAGTTTCTTAATTTTTGAGTGCGTCCCGTGTAGAAGATAATCCGTATTCTCGTTATCCGAACTGCTGATAATCGTGTCAGGCATCACAAAGGATTTGGACTGCCAGCCGGTTTTATAAACGAGCGTCAGACGTTTTTCCGGTTTTGAATAAATCAGATAATCGATCAGTCTGAGCTTTTCGCGTGAATTGATTATTAAACCGCTCGCGACAAGTTCGCCTAAAATTCTCTGCGGTTCGGTCACAAGCTGGCGGAGCGGAACATTGATTCGTTTGGTGCGTCCGTCGTCATTTGTAAATTCGACGATCTGCGTTCGCTCGCCGTCGTCCGCGTCTTTGCCTGTAGCAATCACTTTTAATGGCGAACAAATAAATGTTTCGACTTCTTTGACCTTGCCGCCGCGCGTTCGTTCGTAGAAAAGATAAAATAAACCATGGTCCGTCAAACGATAATTTTCTATTCCATCATTGTTATCAATAGTTTCTGATTCGTGTTTATTGGGAAAATTCAGCCATTTGCGCAATGAAGCAACAGTTTTTACATCTGTTAATTCAGCCAAACGTGGAAATCCGATGACATTTTTTTCACCCTGTATTCGCTCGTATGTAGTTTCGACGGCTTTTAGTCTGTCTGATATTTCCGCGTCGTTCGTGACAGTGCAAATAGCTTTGATGAACAAATAAGTATCTTCAAAAGATATGTTATTGGTCAGCAAAGCACCGCTGACACAAAGACTTAAATCGTGTCTCATGGTATCAACCCAAAGTTCTGCAATGAGCGAAGCGGCAGCCAGTTTGCCGACGGCAGTGCGTAATTCTTGTAATGAAATTTACGATGGTTCTCCGCAAACGTCCCAGGTAACAGGTTCACCGCTTTCGTGAATTGAACCGGGAAAAACAGTCTGAGTGCCGGAAGCCCGGATTTCGACGATCATTTCGGAGAACTGAAACTTTTCCGTTTTGGCTTCCGGACAATAATAAAGGTAGTGACTTCGACGTTTACTTTTGCGTCCGAATGTCGCGTTTGTTTCGTGTAAAAAGTATGCGGCAAGTTGAACAGACCATCTCTGGTCCAGATCAACGTCCACTAAATCGTTAGACGGTTTGCCAAGTAAAATGCCTATATTCTGTGGTTTACCGTTAAAGTAATGGCTGAGTTCATTTTCATGGGTGGTATGTTGAACTTGCCAGTTTGGAAAATTCGGATTCTTTGAACGAAAGGGTATAGGCAACGGCTGCCAACCTTTCAAAAAGTATTCGGTTGCGGTTTCGAGCGCGGATTTATGCGCGGATTTTTCTTTTTCAGCAGTTTTTATGTTATTATGCATAGACAAACCGGTATTGAAAGACGGTTTAAGACTGTCTTTTCGTATTGTTGAAGCGATTTTTTCTCTTGGCGGAGTGGATCGCTTCTTTCCTTTTTAAATCGAAATTTGCGGCTTCATCCGCAATTTCGTCCTGTGTTTTGCGCTTACCGTTCGTAAGCCATTCAAGCAGCTCGCGCCGCGAAAAATAAAGTTTTTTGCCGCGCTTCGAGTGCGGAATTCGTCTTTCGGAAACCAGTCCGTAAATCGTCGGTTTAGCAAGTCCGGTCAATTCAATCGCTAGTTCAATACCGCCGATTTCGTCCTCTCGCTCTTTTTCCTCTTTATCTGCAAAATAGGCTTTCAGTTCATCCCTGATCGCCTGTGAAATATCATCAATTGTTAAGTTCGTTACCGTTATGTCCATTAAAATCACCTCAAACTTATGGTTGGTGATTTTTGATATGGCAATTTATGTTCCAAATTTGAACATACTGCAAATAAACGGTTTACATTAATGATTTTTTCATCATTGCTTCGTTTTCATTATATTGCCGGTGCATTTGTAATCACTTTTGGTGCAAAAATGCACCGATGATTCGATCCGGCATTCATTTCAACCTGATTTTATCAACGGCTTCACGTCTCTTCTCGTCAATGATTTTGGCGTAAATTTGCGTCGTTTGTATATTTTTATGTCCGAGCAGTTTCTGAACGGTATAAATATCTGTTCCGAAAGTCACTTGCAAAGTCGCAAAAGTATGACGGAAACAATGAAAAGTTATTTTTCGAGTAATTCCGGCTTTCTCCGTCCAATCGGAAAGATACTTTGTCTGGTAATACTTCAAATTTTTGAAGATTTTCTCGGAATCTCCGGCACGTTCGCCCAATAGTGAAAAGGCATCAACCGACAAAGGCATTACTTCATTTTCCTTTGTTTTCTTTTGCCGGAAACGGATGAAAAACTTATCGTCGCCGGAAGACTGTAACGCGCTCCAGGGCAGATTTTCTATGTCCGAATATCTCAGTCCGGTCAGAGCCGCAAAGAGACAGGCGCGGCGCATATCCTCGTAGTGAAATGGTGTTTCGGCTAAAGATTGAAGTTCCTCAAGACTCAAAAACTCGCGCTTGGGATCAACTGTTTTTATGGATTTAATACCTTCAGCCGGGTTTTCTTTGAGCATTTTTTGCTTGTAGGCTTCGCGTATAAAATATTTGAATTTATCGAAATATGATGATGCCGTATTGCCGGAAAGCCGCTCCTGTTTCAAAAGAAAATCCTTGAAACTCCTGCAAAAATGCTCGTCCACATTGGCAAACGTGCAGGTTTCGCCGGCAAAGGCTTTGACGTAATTTCCAATGGAAACGTAGCTTTCGTAATTGCTCTTTGATGTAGTCGCCCGTTTAGTCTCGGTAAAATCTTCAAAAAATGCGATGAAACTCTTTTTGCTGTTATGAGCAGTCAGAAAACCGTAATATCCGCTTTGAATTTCGAGTTGCCGTCGTGCGCGCAGCGTTTCGCCGAGTATTTTGGTTTCCTTGTTGTGATCTTTTTCGGTTTCCGTTTTCGGTTTCTCGTAAATGTACAGTTTCAGATGTTCACGCCGCGTCGGTTTCCTCGTTTCGGGATGCGGTATCGGCGGATAAAAATCCAGATAAAGGCTGCGTCTGCCTTTCGACAATTTCTTTTCGCGTAAAAAAACTTTCATATTTTTCAGGTAAATAACTCGTCAATGTCTTTCCGCCGGATAATCACCCGATTGCCCATTCGCGCCGCTTTTAATCTTTCAGCGGCGATTGCCCGGCTGATCGTCCAGCGGCTCACATTAAGCAATTCGCCTGCCTCTTTAATTGTTAAAAATTCTTTCGCCTGAAGTTCGGTCTTTTTAACTGAAATTACCTGCACCGTTTCGACGACGCTTTTTTCAATATTCTGGTTTCGCGTCCTCTGCTTGTAAGCTCTCGAAGCGCATTTGTGAGAACAATACTTCGTAACGGTCGTTCGAGCCGTAAACTCAACATCGCAAAACTGGCAGATTCTGGTGATTTTAATATTGGAACTCATTTTATTTTGTGGCTAAAATTGCTGTTCGTTGACTATTGTAGTTTTGTATAGCAGTATGTAGCATAATTTCGCCAATCGTGTATCTAAAACACAACCTTATACACCTACAATACAATATAGATACAAAATCAAGCAAATAAAAACAAACGAATAATAAGGAAACAATTAACTCTTAACAAAGAAAAAGCCCATTTTATCAGGCTTTTGTTATAATTGATATTTCTTTTGTTATGGATGTTTATGGCAGATTACTTGCCGATACAGAATGTCGCAAAGATTCGAGTTAGCATATCTTCCGTGGTTGTTTCGCCTGTAATTTGACCAAGATACCGCAGAGCATTGTGCAACCCGATAAGAACTATTTCTTCACTCAAATTGTCATTGAGTGAAGAAATAGAAGTTTCAAGCTCCGCTCGAGAACGACTAAGCAAATCGTGATGCCGCGCATCCGAAACTAAAAAACCCGAATTATCAATTTCTTGCAGGGAAAAGGGTTCGATAATCGCATTTTTTAGTACTTCCAAATTTTCACCGGTTTTAGCGGAAATTTCAACAAATGTTGTGTTTGGATTATTAATTTCAACTTTAATTTTTGAGGCAAGTTTCGCTGATTCGTTTTGTAAATCAATTTTGTTGATGGCGATTAAATGTTGTGTTTGCTGTGCTTGTTGCAAAATTTCTAAATCTTCTTCAGACAAAATTTGCGAACCGTCTAAAAGAACAAGTACTAAATCGGCATCAGCCATCGCCCGTTTTGAGCGTTCGACACCGATGCTTTCGACCATATCGGAAGTTTCGCGCAAACCTGCCGTGTCAATCAAAGAAATCGGTATGTCATTGATCGTAAATTTTTCGTGAAGCTGATCCCGCGTTGTTCCGGCTATTTCGGTTACAATCGCCCGTTCGTGTCCGAGCAAAGCATTGAAAAGACTCGACTTACCGACATTAGGGCGACCGACGAGGGCAACCTTTAAACCTTCTCTTAGTAACTTTCCGGCTTTAAAGGTCGAAGCCATTTTTTCTAAATTTCGGGAAATTTCGGCAAGTTTTTGTTTTGTTTTATCAATCTGATATTCCGGCAAATCGTCTTCGACAAATTCGAGCGCAGATTCGAGCAGAACTATTATGTCAAGGAGTTCATCTTTGATCGGCTGTAATTGATGAGAAACTTCGCCGCCGAGTTGACGGACGGAATGTTTGGCGGCAGCAACGGATTGCGCGTCAATCAAATCGCGGATGGCTTCAGCCTGGCTCAAATCCATCCGACCGTTGGCGAG
>JBBRVS010000263.1:0-6502 GCA_038246645.1 Pyrinomonadales bacterium | reverse complement strand
CTTTGCTCGATGATGAAAGCATTGATTTGTTTTTGTCGGATATTCCTTACGGCATCGGTTTGGATGATTGGGACGTTTTACATAACAACACGAATTCGGCTTATTTGGGAAGTTCTCCGGCGCAGGAAGGAAAATCCGGTTTTAAGCGACGCGGAAAACCGATTAACGGTTGGAGTTCGGCGGACAGAAATATCGGGAAAGAATATCAGGAATGGTGTCTGAAATGGTCTTCGCTGGTTTTTCCGAAAATGAAAGAAGGCGCGTCGCTTTTCGTGTTCGGCGCACGGCGCACGATTCACCGCGTGATAAATGCTTTTGAAGATTCGGGTTTTTTGTTAAAAGATGTTCTGGCGTGGAAAAAACCGAACGCGCATCATCGCGCACAAAAAGTCAGTATTGTTTTTGAACGTAGAAATCTGCCCGAAAAAGCCGACGAATGGGAAGGCTGGCGGCTGGGAAATCTTGCGCCGATTTATGAGCCGATTGCTTGGTTTTTCAAACCTTACAAAATTACGATCACCGACAACATTTTGAAAAATGAAGTCGGCGCGATAAATACCGAAGATTGTAAAATCAATGATTCATTGCCGACAAATCTTCTCGAATTCGGTTTTGGTAAACAAGAAGAAAGATTACATGAAGCGCAAAAACCGATTGAATTAATAGAATTTTTAATCAAACTAACGACCAAAGAAAATCAAATCGTGCTTGATCCTTTTATGGGAAGCGGAACGACTGCCGTTGCTTCGCAAAATCTAAAACGTCAGTTTGTCGGATTTGAAGTCAATGAAAATTACTGTAAAAAATCGTTGGAAAGGTTAGAAAAAATCTCACCAAATTCAAATAAAAAAAATCTTTCCAAATCAATGCCGCTTTTTGAAGCATTATAAAATTCAATTTAATGAAACCGAAATTTTTCCCGACACAGACAGATTTTCGCCGATGGCTCGAAGAAAATCAATAAACCGAAAAAAAATCAGCAATGTTTTTATTTCAGCGCAAAAAAAATCGAAAAAAAATCTTTCGGATGATAGTTTTTTTGAAATTCAAACGCATCTATAGATGACAGGCAAGAAATTGCCGATTTTTTTGAGGAGTTTTTATAAAATTACACGCGAGCAGGAAGCGTTTGACAATTTTATTAAAAATAAAATTGTCAGAGAAAAAACATTATGGAAAACGAGGCAGTAAGACTTTATATAATAGCGAGAGCATTGCTTAATCTGGGATCGCACTATTTGAACGGATCGGACGGCGGTCATCCGGGAATGAAGGACGGCTATAAGGGACGAAATGTAAAACTTGCCGAACGCGGCGGTTATGATGAAGTTGCCCTTCACACGGCAACCTGGAGCGATAAATCCTGCACCGGACGCTGTACGAATGTCGGCGGCGATGAGTTGGGTCCCAAAAATAAAGCGGTGGAGGATTATTGTAAGAAAAATTTGGATGCGGGTTTAGATCCTAAAATTTGGCAGCCGTTTGAAGGTAATCTTTACCCGCGCCGATACCTGGAAAAAAAAACTTCGACGATTTATGTCGGTGAGGACTGCCGCAATGTTCGCCATTTTGACTGTATCAGCTTCGTCAATTGGGTTCTGGGAACTTCCTTACAAAAATCATTTCAATATTCGATTGTTCAGTATGAAGGGAAAAAAAGCGGTTCCGGTGTGATCGCTCCGGTCAAAACATATAAAGCTCCTTTTAACGATCTTCAAAATGCAGACATTTTGACGAATATCAAATGGGAGCATAAAGATAACAAGGACGGCAAAGAGGATGATAAGGATTGGGTAGTTGACAAGCAACACATCGGATTTTATATGGCGGGCGGAAAGGTCATCGAAGCGAGCGGCGCAAAAGTCGGCGTTATTATTTCAGATTATAAACAAAGCGATTGGACGGGAATGTCCCGGATAAAAGACAGTTATTTGAAATTCGGAGCTTGAATCGGAAAAGTCGTGTTTTCCTGTTTTAATAAATTACTTGAATTCAAGAAACAATAGAAAAAGCAAGCAGAACAAAAATCGTATTTGGAACTTAAAATATTTGAACCGGGATCACAAATGCTGAGGCTAACGAGCATCTGCCTTTACTTGAAATGACCGCATCAGACGTGTTGTTGTCAGATATTCTTTACGGCATCGGGTTGGATGATTGGGATGTTTTGCACAACAATAGAAATTCGGCTTAACTCGGTTCGTCGCCCGCACAAACTGGAAAATCCGGATTCAAAAGACGCGACCGCAGAAGAAATCCTCACCGATCCGGTATGTCTCGGCGCGGCGAATGACAAAATCCTTTTGACTTTTCATTCTCCAACTTTGCATATAATATGGTGAATATACTTTTACTTAAAGAAATCTGCACGGCGTTAAGAGATGTTTACGGCATATATGAAGAACCGGCTTTTTAGGAGAAATTATGGCAAATTTGAGCAATTTACAACTCGAACTTTTGCGGCTTTACGGCAACGGCGTTTCGGATGAAAGTTTGCGCGAAATCAAAAAGATTTTCGCCAAATATTTCGCCGACAAAGCGACCGATGCGATGGACAAAGTTTGGGACGAAAAAAACTTGACCGAACAGGATATGCTTGACTGGACGAGAGGAACACAACCGCGCTGAAAATGGTTAAAAGAACTCAACACGGCGAAGAGCGGCACGAAGATATTGAACGCCCGACAAGCGAAGCCGAACAGGACAAATCGGCGACTTCGGAAATATATTTTGACATCGAATCGGAGTATTATGTTTTTGTCGGCGAAAAAGGTCGGACGCATATTTTCACGGCGAAAGGTTTGCATCACACGAGTTTTCGCACGACGCGGAGCAATCGCCTCGAACGTCAGGAAACGGGCAAATGGGAGATTGTTAATCGTTCCGAATTGCCCGACGAGTTGAAATAAAATTATGGAAGTTATAAACACAAAAAAAATCGCATCAGTCGAACTCGCGGAAGTTTTAATTTCGTCGGACGAAATCGGAGTTTATCAAACCGCTTTGGAGTTGGTTTTGTCGCAGATGTCTGAACAGGAAATCGAAAACAAATTCGGCGCAACCCGCGATGAGATCGAAGGAATTCTGGAAGATTTACAACTTGCCTCGAAAACCTGCGCGGAAAATCGAATGGAATCTGTTTTGGCATAATGAAAATCAAATTGCCGTTTTTGGATTAATTATGAAAGAACATAAATTTGTAGTTTGCATAGACAATAAAGGTTATGAAGCATCGCTCGAATTCGGCAAGATTTATCAAGTCGCCGCCGACAAAGAAGCCGAATCCGAAGGTTTAATTCGGATTATTGACGAAAGCGGCGAAGATTACGGCTACTCGCTTGAGAGATTTCACGCCGTTGCACTGCCGCAAACTTTGGAAAGTGTTTTACGCGCCGCATAAAACTTCGGAGAAATTCGCACGGCTTCGGCGCGAGGTTTACGGCATCTATGAAGAATCTGCTTTTTAAGTTTAAACGAAGCAGTTAGCGTTCAGAGTTTTACTTTGGACGCTTTTTCTTTGCAAATAGGAGAGTTTTATCTATTATTGTATTACAAATTTTAACTTACAGGTGATTCTCGCAATATGAATGAAACTTCCATACTTTATTTTCTTTATTCCGCAGGTTTACTCTTTTCTAACTTTATTTACTCGGATATTACTGCTGAAACTGAGAAGTCTTGGATTAAAAGTACTCTTAGCGGTCTGCCGACTGAACTTTTAGGAAACTTTTTTGATAGAAATTATGAACTTATCAAAAGCAAAGTAAAAGAGCGTTTGCCCGGAATTATTCGTGATAATAAAGACACACTTTATAAATCGGTTCGACGCGCACAGCTTAAAGCCTTGAAAGATATTTGCAATGCTTATAGAGATGAAATCAAAGGAACAAAATCAGAAAAATATAATCTTGAATATATCGAACGCGTTGAAAAATATATTCGCGCTGAAGAATCAAAACTAACTCGGGGTGATTTTCAAGATATTGTTATTGACGAAAAAATAACCAAACAAATTATCGCTAATAATAAATTGCCCGATAATATCCAAACCGATACAAGAAACGCCTTACTTACCGAACTTCCTAAATCCGATACTTTGCCGACCAGGTTTGTTGAAATGCTGCAAAATGGTTGGCAAAAAGGCGGTGTCAAACATAATTTGTTTGAAAGATTTGAGGTTCATTTCAATTCCGAACTTGCTAAACCCGAAGTCGCCAATGTTTTATTCAAGAATGCTTTTAACGGCATTCAAATTATGCTTGATGAATTGGTAGCAGGACAAGCAAAACAAGGCAATACTCTTGAAGATATAAGAACGCTAATTGAAGAAAAAGCAGAAACATTGGAACAATTCGGCTATCGAATCTTACGCAAAAACGGAAAGGTTAGCGGTTTTGAGTTTACCGAGAAATTACTAAATCGAATAATAAATAAGTTAAACGAAATCAACTCGGATATTGAAGGTTTGAAAAAAGTTTCGGATGAAACAAATGAACTAACCAAACAAAATTCAGTTCTTCTTGAAAAATCTTACGCCGAATATCATCGTGAAGAATTAGCTAAACAGGAAAGGGGAAAGATTGTCGGGAATTTTGTTTATATTCCTTTTGAAAAGTTTTTTGACCGCGTAAATGAATTGGCGAAATTGAAAAACTTTGTTCTTGGTTCGGCAAATTCGATTGTTGCTGTCAGAGGCGGCGGCGGTTTTGGTAAAACTTCTTTGGTTGATTATTTTTTGCGCGAAAACATTGTCGTAAACAATAAAATTACCGATTCGGAAACGGTCAATGAAATTGTTATTTTTACAGGTCAGGAAGGCAATATCAGATTTGAAAATTTGTTTGCGAGAACGTCCGAATTATTACAACGCGCAGGTTTGGACAAGACGAAAACCGCAGAAATTTTTACGGCGCAGATTAGCGACGAAGAAAGAATCGGTATTTTGTTTGAAGAACTGAAACGGCTCGGCAAGGTTTGGTTTGTTTTTGACAACTGCGAATCTGTTTTAAACGAAAATAATAATTTTCAAGATATGCGGCTTGAAAAATTTGCCGAATATGCCTTGAAAATTCAGAACTTTCGTTTGATCTTGACAACCAGAGAAATTCCGCTTTTTACAAATAATTCTCTTATCGGCGAAGTTGAAATTCACGGAGAATTACCGCCGAATGATGCGGTCGATTATTTGAAAAATCATTCAGGCACAAATTGGCGAGCAGACGGAAATGAAGACGATTTATTGGCAAAACTAGCTAAAAAACTCGGTTATATTCCGAAAGCCTTGTATTCATTTGTTCAATACTTTAAAGAACGGCGTGAACGCCCGTTGGTTTTATCGAAGATTTTGGAAAACAAAGATTTGTTTGCCGATTTTGAACACCACGATTTTGAAAAAGGTTACGGCAAATTGGTTGCCGAACAATTCGCCGTGATCGGAAATCTTGAAAAAACGGGTTGGAAAGCTCTTTCGGTTTTTCAAGATGCGGTTTCGTCCGAAGCCGTCAAATATGTTCTTTCCGAATATAAGGTTGACGATTTGTGGACACTTTTACAAGGCTGCGGCTGGGTTATCTGCGAAGAACGCGAAATGAACGGCGAACCGTTTTATTTTTATTCGCTCGAAGAAACCGCCAAAAACTATATTTACAAAAATCTGCTTTCAGACGAAGAACGCCGCTCTTTCAACCTCAAAGCCGCAATGTTTTATCGTTCCATTCACAAAGAAGTTAAGGATTGCTACACGCTCGAAGATTTCGACACTTATTTCAAGGAAATCGAACATTATTATCAAGCCGGATTTTACGAAAATATTGTTTGGAGTATCAACAAGTTAATACGCAAAACAATCTCGCTTGGAATGATGAAAGAAACGCTCGAAAGAAGCCGTAAAATTCAAGACAAACTTGCCGACCGCTCACAGGCAAAGGCTGATAATCACGTCAATATCGGTCTTGCGCTTCGGAGTTCAGGCAAACCGAATGAAGCGATTGTTGAATATGACAGAGCGATTAAAATTTATGAAGAATTAGTCAACAAAGAAAATCGTGCGGAATTGAAGAATGATTTGGCTGCGGCTTATATGAACAAAGGCGTTGCGATTTGGAGTTCAGGCAAACCGAATGATGCGATTGATGAATATGACAGAGCGATTGAAATTTATGAAGAATTAGTCAACAAAGAAAATCGTGCGGAATTGAAGAATGAGTTGGCAATGGCTTATCTGAACAAAGGCGTTGCGCTTTGGAGTTCAGACAAACCGAATGATGCAATTGGGTTTTACACCGATGCAATCAAACTTTGGGAAGAAATGCTGCAAGGCGGATATGTTTATATTCTGCCGAATTTGGCAAAGGCTTTGGGAGTTCGCTTTGATACTTACAAAAAAGCCGGAAACGACGATTTAGCCGAAAAAGATATGTCGCGGCTTCACGAACTTTTGGCATTTACCCGACAACACAAGGAAATCGAACATCTCGGCAAAGATATTCAAGCTGAAATTGAT
>JBBRVS010000262.1:0-6563 GCA_038246645.1 Pyrinomonadales bacterium | reverse complement strand
GTTTTGATCGCGGCATTTCTGGGTTTGCTGGTCGGCGTGGTCGTCGTCGCGCAGACGATCTATTCGGCGACCGTAGATCACATCCGCGAATACGGAACTTTGAAGGCGATGGGCGCGTCGAATTTTTATCTTTATAAAGTGATTATAACGCAGGCATTTCTGAGCGGTTTGATCGGCTACGCGGTCGGGATGAGCATCGCGCTTTTTGTGTCGTATATTTCATTAAAAGGCACGACGGGAATCATTTTGCCGCTCGAATTAATTGGCGGTTTGTTTATTTTAACGATCCTAATGTGCGTCGGCGCGTCGGTCGTTTCGATCAATAAAGTAACGCGGATTGATCCTGCGATGGTTTTTAAGGGATAGGAGTTTTTTTTTGAGATGAGCGTTTTCTTTTTGATTTTTATTTTTACGGGAATCTTATTTTTAGCTTGGAAAATCGGCATCAATCCGCTAAAAGATTTCAAAAATAATGCGCGAATCGGCACGGGTTTGACGTTTGTTTTTGCCGGGGTTTCGCACTTTCTGATTCCCGACTCGTTTATGAAACTAATGCCGCCGTTTATCCCTTTTCCTCTGGGAATGGTTTATATCGGCGGTGTTTTCGAGATTTTGGGCGGGAATCGGTCTGATAATTTCCAAAACAAAAAAAGCGGCAAGTTACAGCTTGATTCTGCTGCTCTTGGCGGTTTATCCGGCGAATATTTATACTGCGCTGGAAAATATTCAACTCGGCGGTTTTATGAGTAATTCGTTGTACCAATGGTTTCGCGTTGCTTTGCAAATTCCGCTGATAGTTTGGGTTTGGTGGACGGGAAAAAAGGTGAAAAATGAAAAAAGCGATTGAAGTAAAAAATCTGGTGAAAACCTACGGTGCGGGAGAAACGGCGGTTCACGCGCTGAAAAATGTTGATCTGGACGTTTTTGAAAGCGAATTGCTTCTGCTGCTCGGCGCGAGCGGTTCGGGAAAAACGACTCTGATCTCGATTGCGGGCTGTATTTTATCGGCAACTTCGGGAAGCTGCAAAATCCGGGAAATCGAAACAATCGGTTTGCCGCAGAGCCGTTTGCAAAAGATTCGGCTTGAAAATATCGGTTTTATTTTTCAGGGTTTTAATCTTTTCCCGGCTTTGACCGCCGCCGAAAATGTCGAGATCGCGCTCGATTTAAAAGGCGTTCGCGGCAATCAAGCGAAACGAAAAGCGGCGCATCTTCTTGAAAAAGTCGGTTTGAGCGAAAAACTTAAAACTTATCCGGCGGATCTTTCGGGCGGACAAAAACAGCGCGTCGCCATTGCGCGGGCTTTAGCGGGCGAGCCGCATATAATTCTGGCGGACGAACCGACTGCCGCTCTCGATTCCGAATCGGGCAAATTGATTATGGATCTTTTGCAGGAACTCGCGCACGAGAAAAATCGCGCCATCGTCGTCGTCACGCACGACAATCGAATCTTTGATTACGCCGACCGCATTGTCGAAATCGAAGACGGCAGAATCAGAGAAGGGGAAAAAGGAAGCAAGGAAGAAAAAGAGATAAATTATTTAACAATTCCGCCGAAAAATTTTGAGCAAGGAGCAATTTTATGAAAAAAACTTTGATTTTATCGGTCATCGCACTTTTGTTGTCGGCTTTTTCGGTTTTTTATTTCGTGTTTTACCAGCCGAATCGCGCAGTTCAAAAAGTTTCGGCGGAAAATGAAGCGAATGAAAAAGACAAAATTAACAAAAACACGGTCGTTGCGCCCGGCGTGGTCGAGGCAATTTCGGAAGAGATCGAAGTCGGCGCGGAAATTCCGGGCAAATTGAAAGAAGTTCTGGTGGAAGAAGGCGACGAGGTTCTAAAGGGGCAAACGATCGCTGTCTTGGAAAACGCTGATTTTCAGGCTCAAATTACAACCGCCAGAATGCAGATCGAGACTTTGCGGCGGCAGAAAGAAACTGCCGAAGCACGAGTTTTTCAAGCAAAAACTGAGCGAACCAGAATTTTTAACGGCGCGCGTCCCGAAGAACGGCGCGAAGCGTTTGAAAATTACGAACAAACTCTGCCGAATCTCGAACAGGCGCAGCGAGAAGTTAAACGCCGCGAAAAACTCTTTAATTCGGGCGATGTTTCGCGCGAAGAACTTGAACGGGCAAAACGCGATCTGGAAACGGCGCAAAAACAATCGAATGCAACGCGCGAAAAATACAACGTCGTTAATGCGGACGCGCGAAAAGACGATCTGAACAAAGCCGGTGCCGCGATTCTGCTGGCGGAAAATCAGATAAACGAATTTGACGCGCTCATCCGCGAAGCCGAAGCTCGCGTTCTTTCGGCAGAAGCAAATCTCGACAAAACAATCGTTCGAGCGCCGATTTCGGGCGTGATCTT
Source organism: Pyrinomonadales bacterium (assembly GCA_038246645.1). Lineage (GTDB taxonomy): Bacteria > Acidobacteriota > Blastocatellia > Pyrinomonadales > Pyrinomonadaceae > JAHCHG01. The sequence goes on along the minus strand of JBBRVS010000262.1, from coordinate 4,193 downwards.
GCGAAAACGGCTCAAAGACGGTGAATCGGTTTCGCCGGAAAATCAAACGGGAATTGTTTCGATTGCCGATGTTTCCGCTCTTCGTGTCCGTGTTGATCTGGACGAAACGGACGTTGCCAAAGTACGCGAAAATCAAGGCGCGTTTGTTACGGCGGACGCTTACGGCGCACAAAAATTTCAGGGAAAAGTCGTGAAAATCGGTCAAATCTTGGGGAGAAAAAATTTCCGAACCGAACGCCCGACCGAAAAGGTTGATACAAAAATTCTCGAAATTTTGATCGAACTCGCGCCCGGACAAAAACTGCCGCTCGGTCTGCGTGTTGATGCTTTTATCGAAACGGAAAATTGAAAATCAAATCAGTTTAAGCAGCTGAGCAAAATTAACCTGATAAAATTAGCCGCGGATAAACGCGGAACACGCGGATTTGCTTTGATTTTTATGTTTTAATCCGCGACATCGGCGTTTATCCGCGGCTAAAAATTAAAATCTGTTTTGCGCGACTACTTATGTTAAAAATTATGGATAAAACCAAAAAAGACACTCCGGGCGTGGTCGCGCCGCCGCCGCTTATTTTTTTGAGCGGATTAATTCTCGGCGGAATCGTTCAATGGTTTCGACCGTTTTACATTTTTCCGCCGGAATACCTGTTTTTTGCAAGAATTTTCGGCGTTTTGCTGATCGTTTTCGGACTCGGAATTATTCTCGTTGCAAAAATTAAAATGCAGAAAGCGCAAACAAATATCGAACCCTGGAAACCGACTAACGCGATCATTTCGGACGGGATTTATTCTTTCAGCCGCAATCCGATCTACGCGGCGATGATTTTAATTTATTTCGGCGTAACTTTGATTTTTAATGCGGTTTGGTTTTTGCCGTTTCTGGTTTTGGTTTTAATTGCAATGATTTACGGCGTTGTTTTGCGCGAAGAAAGATATTTGGAAAAGAAATTCGGCGCGGAATATCTGGATTATAAAAAAACGGTTCGCCGCTGGATTTAATTTGTACCGCCGTCCGTCCCGGCGGCTGTCGTGGTGGCATCTTGCCGCCACTCTTTCTGCTAAATCAAGAAAAACCTGAGCGCGGGACGCACTCAGGACAGCCGCCGGGACGGACGGCGGTACGATTTTTGAGGATGAAAATTATGACTTTAGCGGTAAAAATTTGTTTGCTTTTTGCGGGTTTGTTTTTGCTCAATGGAATGATTACGGGCGTTTGGAAATACGCCAAAATTATGAGTTCGCCCGAACATCGGGCGCCCGTTTATGTGGACATTGCGCACCGCGCCTCGTTTTTTTACAGTTTTGCGTCGCTTGTTATCGCTAAATTGTTGGAATTTTCGCCGTTTGCGCCAATTTGGCAAGTTGTCATCGCCGCGTTTCCGCTCTCGTATTTTTTGCTGACCATCATCGGTTATATGAAGGAAGGTTTTTTGAATCGAACGGAAAATATGTTTGCTGAAAGAAACCTTGTAACTACCTGGTTTATGTATGGTTTGATTACGGCAGAAATCGGCGGTTTGATTTTAATTTTGGGCGGATTCGTGTTCACCCAATTTTTACACTAACTCGTTTGACATTGGCTCTGAAAAATGAGAAAAATTAAAAGATAAGTAAGTGCTTACTTACTTATTAAAAATGAGGTTTTATGATCCGGCAATTAAATTATATTTATAAGTCTTTATTCGGTTTAGCAATCATATTTTTAACTTTATCGGCAGCCGAAATCAAAGCTCAGGACGCGACACAGACACCGGCAAATGACACGCAGAATGTTCAGCCCGAAAATCTGAAAGGCGTGCCGCAAATTGCGCCGGAATATCAATCGGATGAGCGCGCTTTGCCCGAACTCGGCTTGATCGGCGTTGATCTGATGCAGCAAAAACCGCTGACGTTGAGGGAAGCGATTGTTCTGGCATTAGAAAACAACAAAGACATCGAAGTTTCGCGGCAGAATGTGCGGATCGCGGAGTTTGACCTGCGAGCGGCGACCGGATTTTACGAGCCGCGTTTTGTCGGCACGTCGCTCTATGAACGGGCGACAACGCCGAATGTCAGCGTTTTCAGCAATGTCAGAAGCATTACGCAGGATTCGATTGTCGGCAACGCCGGAGTTCAGGGAAGCGTACGAAGATTCGGGACGAATTACGAAGCAACATTCAGCAATCAGCGCGTAAATTCGAGTAGTCCGCTCTCGGTTTTGAGTCCGCAATACAATTCGTCTTTTAATTTCAACATTACGCAGCCGCTTATTCGCGGTCGCGTCATAGATCAGCCGCGCCGAACGATTGAAATTGCCAAGCGCAATCTTTCTCTGACCGACACGCAGTTTCGCCAGCGTTCGATTGAAATTATCACAAATGTGCAACGCGCTTACTGGGATTTGACATTTACGCTGCGGAATCTGCAAGTGCGGCGCGACGCGGTGCGCGATGCCAAAGAACAGCTCGAACATAATAAAAGATTGGTTAACGAAGGCGTGCTTGCGCCGGTTGATATTATCGCTTCGGAAACGCAGGTGGCAAATTTCGAGCAGGAAGTTTATACCGCTCTCGAAGAAGTCGGGCGGGCGGAAAATAATCTGAAAAATCTGATTTCGCAAAACCGCAATATGCCGATCTGGAACGAATCCGTCATTCCGACCGATTCGGTCGAACTCGACGTGCCGCGCACGAATTTGACGGAAGCATTATCTTTAGCTCTGGAAAATCGCCCGGAAATAGATGTCAATAATGTTCAAAAAGACATCAACGCGATTGATCAGAAATTTTTCAAAGACCAGACCAAACCGCAGATTGATCTGGTCGCGGGTTATTCATCATCCGGCATCAGCGGAACGCCGAATCCGAATGCGATCGACTTTTTTTCCAATACGGAAACGCAGCTGAAAATTAATCAATTAATCACGGCGGTCAATCCGACTCTGCCGCCGAATCAGCAAATTGATCCGCTTTTGATTCCGCCGCCGCAAATGATTTCGTCGGATTTAACGGGAAATTATTTCAGCTCGGTAACGGATATTTTCGCCAATCGCTACCCGATCTATCGCGTCGGTTTGCAATTTAATCTGCCGTTTCGCGGCAATCAAACGGCGAAGGCGCAATTCGGCAAATCGCTCGTCGAGGGCGAGCAGATTCAAACCCGGCGCGAACAACTCGAACAATTGATTCAGGTTGACGTGCGAAACGCTCTGCAAGCGGTCAGAACTTCGGAAGCCCGCTTGAGAAGCGCGGCGATTTCGCGGGAAAATTCGGAAAAACAATATGATTCGGAAAAACGCAAACTCGAAGAAGGACAATCCGATATTTACAATGTTTTAGAACGCCAGACCGCTCTGATGAACGCCCGCAGCACCGAACTCCGCGCTCAAACCGAACTTAACAAAGCCATCGCCGAACTCCAGCGAGCAACCGGAAATTCGCTGAAAGCTAATGATGTCGAGGCGCGTTTGAGAAAGTAGAATTTAATCATTTATCATTTATCATTTAACATTTACCAAAATTGACCAATGATAAATGTTAAATGATAAATGATAAACCGTCCTTTGCTTCGATAATTTCGATATTCGGTGAAAATTTTTCGATTTCATCCGCAAAATCAACGTCGTCCCATTCCGGGTAGAGATGCGTCAGGACGGCTTTTTTCGGTTCGGCGCGGCGGATCAGATAAATCGCTTCGGCGAGTTCGAGATGCGTTTCGACCGCTTTATTTTTAACGAACGAACATTCCAGAACGAATAGATCGGATTTTCGGGCAAGCGCGGATAAATCTTTGGAAAATCCCGTGTCGGCGGAAAAAACGCAGGACTTCCCGCTTTTATCGGAAATGCGAATGGCGCGGCTTTCTTCGGTGTGCGGAGTCGAGATGGCGACGGCGGTTGCGTCCGGCAGAATTTCAAAACTATCAAGCGGCTCGATTTCCGTGATTTCAACCGGAAAGGGCTGTTTTAACAGATTATAATCATTTGCCTGATCGAATTTTTCAATCAGATTTTTCAAACCCTTCGCGCCGAAAATTGTTAAAGGTTTCGTCCGTTTTTGCGTGTCGGGCGCGTGTTTCATCCCGAACAAAAAGGGGGCAAGTCCGCCGACGTGGTCGAGATGAAAATGCGAAATCCAGATCGCATCGAGATTCGCCCAATCGAGTTTTTCCTGCGCCATCCGGTGAATTGCCGAAGCCGCGCAATCAATTAAAAG
>JBBRVS010000261.1:0-6576 GCA_038246645.1 Pyrinomonadales bacterium | reverse complement strand
CATCGCGATATAGTTTCTGCAAAAGTAATACTAAAACTCGGGCTGGGACATAGCCTTAAAGACAAAACGTATCGTCATAGCGAAAGCGTGTCTTTAGAATCTCCATCTATAATCGCTTCGATTTAGATGGCAGAGTGTCAAATCCTTTGCCAAAATTAAATAATATCGGGATTCTTCCAGAGAACCTTGCGAAATATTATAGAAACGAATCTTGTCTTTCAAACTGAATTTCTTAAATCCTTCGGCAAAATTTGCCGGAACGGAAACCGCAGATCGGCGCAGCTGTGAGGTCAGTCCGAAAATCTCGTGCTTTGGAAAGTTTTCAGTAAGTCTATAAATTTTCAGCACCCAAGCATGAGATTTTTTCCATAACTCGACATCTTCAAAACTTTGAGACTGAGGCATATTTCTATCTCCAAATTTTTTTATTTACTTCTTATACCAAGTTTTTTTAATTTTATTCACGCAACTTGGTATTATTACTATCTATAATCTACTTATTACTATCTACAATCTACTACCTACTTCAGCAATTCCACCGTTTCCGCATTTTTCTTTTCCTTCGCCCAATCAAGCGCGGTTTTGCCTTTTTTTTCCTTGATTGATTTATCCGCGCCTTTAGCGAGCAATAATTTTACAATTTCCTGACGCGTATCGGAAGAAATCTGCGAGTTTTGCGCGACAAAAATCAAAGCATGGGCGCCGCTTTCAATTTCGGTTTTGTTTACTTCCGCACCTTTGTCGAGCATCATTTTGACGATATTCGGATTCGCATCCGCGTCAACGACGGCTTCGACGAGCGGAAGCGCACCGGCGCTGTCGGCAATATTCGGATTCGCGCCGCGATCGAGTAACTGTTTGACCAGTTCTTCATCAGCGCGGGCAATGGCGACATAAAGCACGGTTTGATCGGTAGTTTTTGAACCCGCTCTGCCCGGCACATTAACATCCGCATTTTTTTCCAGCAGAAGTTTGAAAATATCTTCCTTTTTTTTGATCAAAGCCAGATGAAGCGGCGAATTTCCGAGATCGTCGCGCGTATTTATCTCGACTTTTTCGATAATTAATTTAATCAGCGGAGTTTCGGCATATTGGATGGCAAATGTCAGAGCAGTTTCGCCTTCTTTATTTTTGGCGTTCACATTGATTCCGCCTTGCAGAAAACCTTTGACGGCAACTCCGTCATTTAATTTGATGGCGCGGAAAAAATCCGGTTCGGTAAAATTAAAACCGCGCAGTTTCAACATATTCTGCGCCATTTCGGGCGTTGTGTCATCGGAACGCGCACCTTTGCACGCGGCAAAACAAAGAATCGTCACCAATAAGATCAAAAAAGTAAGAATTTTCATAATGTTTCTAATTTTCGCCTAAATCTTCGGCGATTTCAATTGCCTTTTTCAAGGCACGGGCTTTGTTTAAGGTTTCTTCATATTCATTTTCGGGAACGGAATCGGCAACGATTCCCGCGCCGGCTTGAATGGAAGCTTCTTTGTTTTCAAGACTTATCGTGCGAATGGCGATGCAGGTGTCGAGATTTTCGGCGTAATCAATATAACCGATCGCGCCCGAATAAACATTTCTTTCGGTCGGTTCGAGTTCATTAATTATTCGCATTGCGCTCACTTTCGGCGCACCGGAAACCGTTCCCGCCGGAAAACACGAAGCGAGCGCGTCAAAACGGTCGAGATTATTTTTTAACTTTGCCGTAAGGCTTGTGACAAGATGCTGAACGTGTGAATATTTCTCGATTTTCATCAATTCCGCAACCTCGACCGAACCGAATTCGGCGACTCGTCCCAAATCGTTTCTGCCTAAATCAACAAGCATCGTGTGTTCGGCAACTTCTTTAATATCTTCGCTCATTTCCTTGCCTAAAAACGCATCTTCGGCTTCGGTTTTTCCGCGCTTTCGCGTGCCGGCAATCGGGCGGTATTCGAGATTTTTGCCCGTACACCTGACGAGCATTTCGGGCGATGCGCCGATCAGATGTTTGTCGCCGAAATTTAAGAAAAACATATACGGCGAAGGATTGGTCGTGCGAAGTGCGCGGTAGATATTAATCGGCAGCGCGTTTGTCTCGCGCTTGAATCTTTGCGATAAAACAACCTGATAACAATCGCCCGCGAGAATTTTTTCTTTCACCGTTTTGACCGCTTCGAGAAAATCCGCCTTTTTCCAATTCGATTCGAATTCATTTGAAAACCCGTTATTTTTTGCCTGTTTTTCAAAAATCGGCAGAGAATTTTGCAGCAGGATTTTCTCCAAATTTTCAGTTTCGGCAACTGCCGCTTCGAAAAGTTCCTTTAATTTTTCATCATCGTTTTCCGCTTCGTCAGTCAACACAATTGAAACGATTTCGATGCGTTGTTTAAGGCGATCAAAAACCAGCACGGTGCGGAAAAACATCCATTTCGCATCTTCATTTTCGGAAACTTTTCGGTCGTCCAAAACCTTCTCGAACCAGCGCGCCGCGTTATAAGCGAAAAATCCGACCGCGCCGCCGCACAAGGGCGGAAGATTTTCTCTTCGAGCGAGTTTGTTGTTTGAGAAATGCCGACGCAAGAATTCAATCAAAGTCGTGTCCGGTAAAACTTCTTCTTTGCCGTTTTTTTCGATAATTACTTGCCTTTTGCGGGAATTTACGGTTATAAATGGATGTGCTGCAAGAAATGAATAACGGGCGATTTTTTCGCCGCCTTCGATTGATTCGAGCAGAAAGGATTTTTCCGCCGCTTTCGCTATGCGCATAAACGCGCTGACCGGCGTATGCAAATCCGCCAAAACGCTGCGGACAATCGGCACGACATTACCTTTTTCGGCTTCTTTTACAAATTCTTCAAAGGTTTTGGGATATAATTCGAGCATTGAATAAAATGAACTGATTTAGTAAAGTTTTTGACGCAAGTGAAAATGTGAAAATGTGAAAATATGAAAAAGTTTTTTTTGTTCTCTCAAATCAAATCTTTCTAAAAACGGTTTTTAATTTTTATCAAAACTTAAAGCCGAATAACACCAAAAACTTTTTCATATTTTCACTTTTAAACTTTTTCACCCAATATCTTTTGATTAAACAGTTACGAAAAAAAATAAACGGTAAATTAAATTTCTAAACCTGCAAAGCTATTGTAATTGATGCGTCTAGCTTGAGGAAATTTCAAAAACATTTTCCAAACTTCTATTTTCAAAATTTTCAGGCGCAAGCCGCACTACGGAGGCACAACACAATGTTTCAACGAAAAATATTTACATTATTACTTTGTCTTTTACTTATCGGACAGGGTTTGGCGCAAACCAAAACCGCAGACCCGAAAAAAACGGAAATTTCGGACGAATTAAAAGGTAAGGCAAACGCCTTATTGCTTGTTCTGGCACGCGAAGCCGAACAATTCCAATTGCCCGACAATCGCATTACGGCGCGGACTTTAGTTGCCGATCTGCTCTGGGAAAGCAATGAAAAAGAGGCGCGTCAGCTTTTCCAGAATGCGGTCGGCGAAATGGACAAAATGGTTGGCGAACTTCTTTCCGCCAATCCCGAAGAAGATGAAACTTATATGCGGATATATAATACCGGCGAGTTGCGCAAGACGCTTCTTTTGCGAATTGCCGCGCACGATCCGGGTTTCGCGCTTTCCGTTTTTCAAACACTGTCGCCCGCAAAAGAGACGGGAGAACCTCTGTTTGAAGGCGATGAGATTTTTGAACTCGAACTTGCCAAGAATATCGCCGTAAATGATCCGAAACGCAGCTTTGAAATCGCTATGAAAAATCTCGAAAGCGGACTCGGTTTCGGGGTTTTCGAAACGCTCGAAGGCATTTATAAGAAAGATCCGGAACTCGGCGCAAAACTGGCGCGTGAAATTTTGAAAAAAATAAAGGATCAAGTTTCAAGTGCGTCTGTAACCGGAAATCCTTCATCGAACACCAATACCGCCGCGAAAACTTCGGCAACTCCTTTGCCAGGCGCGCCGACCGAAATAAATGTCTTTCAAATAAAAGAATTTGTTGATAAAGTCAAAGTATTACATCGAGATATCTCTAAAGATAAGAAAACACCTGTTTTAACCGACAGCGAATATAAAGAATTGATTGAGATTGTGGCGCGGAAATATTCCACGCAGCAATATGTTTCGACTTATGAAGTGGCGAGCGTGATGAGCGACATTGATGCGTTATTTCCCGCGCTTGCGCAGGCAATCCGGCAAAGATTAGCAAATGAAAAAGCCAGCCTCGACCAATTAGTCCGCGACAGTGCGTTTGAAGCCGAAATGGATGACAAAACCATTGAAGAAGTCATTCAAATTATTGAAAAAAAACCTGCTGCGCAGAGAGACGCGCTTTATATGAAAGCCGCCGAAACGATTTATAATAAAGGCGACATCATCAACGCGAAGCAGCTTTACGGCAAGGTGAAAACGAAACCCGAATATGATTATCTGGGCGATCAGATCGAACTCGGAATTCCGCTGGCAATGGCGCAAGAAGGCAATTTAGAGGAAGCTCGCCAACTTATTGCCAACGCTAAAACGCCCGAAGGAAAAATAGAAATTCTGACGGCTCTGGCGCAGAGCGTGGCGGCAAAAGGCAATCTGAAAACGGCAAAAGAATTGACCGAAGAAGCCCGCGCCACCTATCTCGGCAAAATGAAAAACCGGAGAAATATGACCTCGGTGATGCAGATGTCGCGGGCGTATGCCGTTGTCGAACCGGCACAGAGTTTTTCATTTTTGGAAAATAATATATCTTTTATAAACAGTCTGATTGCCGCCGGAATCATCGTTGACGAATTTAACGAATACGGTTCGATCAAAGACGACGAGGTTTTATTAAGCGTCGTGCAAATGGAATCTTACCGGAATATGCCGAAAGGCGTTGCACTGATCAGAAGTTTAGCCGGTGCCGATTTTCAGCGCACGGTAAGTTTAGCCGACAGTTTAGCCCGCCGCGAAGCCGCTTTTTATGCGCGTTTCCGCATTGCTCAAGCCCTGCTCGATCCGAAGGCGGAAGAAACCGAAGAGGCTATGCAAAAACAGCTTTATGAGGGCGAAGGCTGCTAAGCTTGATTTGCGATTTTAGATTTGCGATTTGGGATTTTGTAAGAGATTACTCTAATCTCTTACAAAATGCCGAAAAGTTTGATTACAAAATAATTAAATAACTCTTCCAACAAATATATGAAAAAACAATTATTATCTTTGCCGCTGATTTTTCTTCTTTTATTCGCTCAAACAGCTTTTTCGCAAGAAAATCCTTCGGAAAAGACGGAGAAAAAAGAAGATGCAAGAAATGAAATTTCGCCCGAATTAAAGAAAGAAGCGGTTGATTTTCTGCGAAACACAGCCGTTGAAGTCAATAATATGCGGACACTCGAAAATCGTATCAGCTTTTCGGCGGAAATGGCTGGTTTGATGTGGTTTAGCGACGAACAGGAAGCGCGGGCGATGTATCTGAATGTCATCAATAATTTCCGCCAGCTTCTTGCCCAACACGATGCACAGCTCAACGCGATGGGAATTACGCCGGATGATACAGGCGCATCAATGTACTCAAATACTGCAAAAGCAAAGGTTACGAGAAAATTTTCCAAGGCATTAGGGGTTCGCCAGCAGATTACGATGAGTTTGGCAGAACACGATCCGCGCCTGGCGTTTGAATTTTTCACCGAAACGGCGCAGGCGATTTCAAATCCGGCGATGCGTAAGCAAACCGAAGAGAGCGATTCTTATTTTGAAACGCGCCTGCTCAGCCAAATTGCCGAAAAAGATGTCGAAACGGCTCTCAAATACGCCAAAAAAAATCTGGAAAAAGGTTTTAATTACGAAACAGTCAGCTTGCTCAGAAAAATTTACGATAAAGATGCCGAAAAAGGAATCGCGTTCGGTGAAGACATTATCAGCCGATTAAAAAGCGATACGCCGCAGCCTGAAAGTTTTTATCTCTTCGGTTCGCTGATTAGTTTAGGCGAAGAAACAATTATAAACAGTAAAGATAAAAAGACCGGCAAAGAAAAACCTCCGCTTTTCAGCGATCAAAGTCTGCGCGAGATTGCCGATATCTTCGGACAGGAAATCTTGAAACGCGAAAACGGCAAGGAATATGAAGGCTATATTTCGCAAATCGAAAAATACGCGCCGTCGCGCGGTGTGCAGATTCGGGCAAAATTCGGAATCAAAAAAACTGTTACAGCCAGACCGTCCGGGATCAGGCGAGGCGATGCGCCCCCACCTCCGAAGCCGATACCGACACCGGTATCGGGTGGAAATGACGCTGAAAGTATCGAAAAACAATTGACGGAAAACATCGGCAATCTCGGCAAAAAGGAATTAACCGATGAAGAAAAGCAAAAAGTCATCGAACAATCGCGCAAAATCATCAATTCGATTGAAAACCGCGATCAGAAAATAATGGCTCTAAGCGGGTTGGCTCTGCAAATCTCACAGATGGGCGACAAAAAACTGGCGTCGGAAATTTTGGACGAAGCCCGCAGTTTGATCAATTATCAGCCCGTCAATTACCGCGATTATACGGAAACGTGGCTGCTCATCGGCGGTTACGCGATGGTTGATGCGGAAAAGGCTT
>JBBRVS010000260.1:0-6624 GCA_038246645.1 Pyrinomonadales bacterium | reverse complement strand
GTTTTCGATGTTCGAATTTGCGCCGCTCGGCTTGATTATGTTTGCCGTCGGTACAACTTATATGCTTTTGGTCGGGATTAAGTTGATTCCCGAACGGCGCGGCGAAGGCGATCTGACCGAAGCTTTCGCGCTCAATGAATATCTGACCGAAATCGTTATTTTGCCCGAAGCCGCATCGGTCGGACAAAAAATTAAAAACGCGGCGATCGTACATGATTTGGACATTGCCATTCTGGAAATCCGGCGCAACGAAGAGATTTTTCACCAACCCGGTCCCGATGTTGTTTTAATGGCGGATGATATTCTACTTGTCCGGTGCGATCTGGAAAAAATCCGCGCGATGCAGGAGCGCGAGGGAATACGGCTCAAACCACAGGCAAAATGGGGCGACGAAAGCATTTCTTCCGAGGCTTTTCGCTTGCTCGAAGTCGTCGTTGCGCCGAGTTCCGGTCTGGTCGGACAGACTTTAAAAACATCGAATTTCCGCGAAAACTACGGCGCGACCGTTCTGGCGATGCGGCATCGCGGCAGACTTTTGCACGAAAAGATTTCCGATACCGAATTGAGCGCGGGCGATCTTCTTCTTGTTGAAATTCATCAAGAACGGCTCAATGCCTTCAAGCGCAACGACGATTTTATCATCACGTCCGAAAGCGCAACGGTCGAATTCCGGCGCAATAAGGTTTTTATCGCTTTGACGGTCGTCGCGGGTGTGGTTCTGGCGGCTAGTTTGGGATTTGCGCCGATTGTCGTCGCGTCCGTGATCGGCGCGATTTTATTGATTTTATTTAAATGCATCACGCTTGATGAAGCATATCAGGCGATTGACTGGAAAATAATTTTTCTGCTCGCCGGAGTTTTGTCGCTCGGCGTGGCTCTCGAACAAAGCGGCGCGGCGCGGCTGATTGCTTCAAACCTTGTTAACTCGATTGGAACTCTCGGTTTGATCGCGCTCGTGTCGGCATTTTATCTGCTTACTTCGGTTTTGACCGAAATGATGTCGAATAACGCGACCGCCGCCCTGCTTGCGCCGATTGCGATTGCGACCGCCGCCACGCTCGAAGTAAATCCGCAGCCGTTTCTCGTTGCCGTAACCTTTGCGGCTTCGGCGAGCTTTATGACTCCGGTCGGGTATCAAACGAACACGATGATCTACGGACCGGGACAATATAAATTTTTCGATTTCGTCAAAGTCGGAACGCCGCTTAACATAATTTTCTGGCTGATGGCGACATTTCTGATTCCGGTTTTCTGGGAATTTTAAGTTTTATTAATCACACGGGCGGACAATTTTAACTGCGGTAAATTGTTTTTAACCATCTCGAATGGTATTTTATTGATTTGCAATTTACTATAAGAAAAATCTATTTAACATTCTGGAGAATTAATTAAATGAAGATCGGATTACCGAAGGAAATTAAGGATAATGAATACCGCGTCGGGCTGACACCGGCGGGCGTGCAGGCTTTGAAGGATGCCGGACACGAACTTTTTGTGCAAAAATCGGCTGGCGAAGGTTCGGGTTTTGCCGACGAACAATACGTCAATGCGGGCGCGAAAATGCTGGAAACGGCGGACGAAGTTTGGCAGACGGGCGATATGATCGTCAAGGTCAAGGAACCGATTGCGCCGGAATATCCGCGGATGCGTGAAAATCAATTGCTTTTCACCTATCTGCATCTCGCGCCGGAATTTGAACTGACCAAACAAATGATGGAGCGCAAAGTTACGGGCGTGGCTTATGAAACGATCACCGACAAACAAGGTCGGCTGCCGCTTCTAACGCCGATGTCGGAAGTTGCGGGCAGAATGAGCGTGCAGGTCGGCGCGACTTACTTGGAAAAAATGAACGGCGGTCGCGGCATTTTATTGGGCGGCGTTCCGGGCGTTCCGGCGGCGAATGTCGTCATTATCGGCGGCGGAATCGTCGGCACGGAAGCGGCGAAAATGGCGGTCGGTTTGGGTGCAAAAGTTACGATCATTGACCGAAATCTCGACCGTCTGCGCCAGCTTGACGATATATTTTTATCAAAAGTTCAAACCCTCGCCTCATCGCGTTACGGCATCGAAGAAGCGATTTCGCACGCTGATCTGGTGATCGGCGCGGTTTTGGTCGTCGGCGCGGCAGCACCGAAGCTCGTCACGCGCGATATGCTCAAGCTCATTCCGAACGGCGCGGTTTTGGTTGACGTCGCGGTTGATCAGGGCGGCTGTTTTGAAACGACGCACGCGACGACGCATTCGAATCCGACTTATTACGAAGAAGGCGTTCTGCATTACTGCGTCGCCAATATGCCGGGCGCGGTTCCGCGAACTTCGACCTTTGCGCTGACAAATGCGACTCTGCCGTATGCGCTCTCGCTCGCCAATAAAGGTTTTGAAAAAGCGATCCGCGATGATGCCGGACTGGCGGAAGGCGTAAATACCTACGGCGGCAAACTGACTTACGATGCGGTTGCCGAATCGCAGGGTTTGGAATACACGCCGCTCGATTCTTTGATTGACGGAATTGCCGCCAAGGCGAGCAACTAAAAAGAAATAATTAACAGGGATGACAGGATGGGCAGGGATGGTGAAAATAAATAAAAAGTAACTGATTAGGTCTTTGATTATTGGTGAAAAAGTTTAAAAGTGAAAATGTGAAAAAGTTTTTGATACTTTTTGGTCTTCGATCTTTCTGAAAAATAACCGGCTTTTACCGAAAAAGGTTTGTTCATCAGACAAAATAAACTTTTTCACTTTTTCACTTTTTCACCATGTCTAAATATCTGACCTAATCAATTACAATAAAAATTATCCCTGCCCATCCTGTCATTCCTGTTAATTAATTTTTTAAAATTTGCTCTAACCTAACTGCTGATTTTCGTTAAAGCCTCGCGCGCGATTTCAATCGGATTTTTTCCGGTTTCGACAACCTGCAAAATTCCGCTCTGCGAAAATTTCGAGCCTTCGTTTTCTTCTAAAAACTTCATCAATTTTTCCGGCAAAACGCGCGCATTTTCGCTGAGTTTGATGGCAAAACCTTCGCGTGTTTTATCAATCGAGATAATTCTCATCTGTTCGGCGAGTTTTCTCAAGCGAGCGAATTCAAAGAGATTTTCGACCGAATTCGGCATTTTGCCGTAGCGGTCTTGTATTTCCGCGTAGATTCTTTGCAGAGTTTCCTCGGAATCAGACGAAGAAATTCGTTTGTAAGTCCGAAGCCGCTGCGAAGTTTCGTTGATATACTCGTTCGGAATCGAAACGTCAACGCCGAGATTGATCGAAACGCTCGATTCGTCTTCGATTTCTTCGCCTTTGAGTTCGGCAATCGTCCGTTCGAGCATTTTCGTATAAAGATCGAAACCGAGCGCGTCGAGTTGACCGGATTGCTGACCGCCCAAAATATTTCCCGCGCCGCGCAGCTCCAGATCGAGAGCCGCAATGCGAAAACCCGCGCCGAGATCGGAAAATTCGCGAATCGCCGAAAGCCTGCGCCGCGCAATCGGGGTTAATTCCAGTTCGCCCGGAATCAAGAGATACGCATATGCGCGGCGGTTTGAACGCCCGACTCGTCCGCGCAGCTGATAAAGCTGCGAAAGCCCGTAATTATCGGCGCGATTGATAATTATCGTATTCGCTCGCGGAATGTCTATGCCGTTTTCGATGATCGTCGTCGCAATCAGAACGTCGTATTTGAAATCAACAAAATCGAGCATAATTTCTTCTAAAACTTTTTCGTTCATCTGCCCGTGCGCGAAAATCACCCGCGCATTCGGCGCGATCTTTTTGATGTGCGCGGTCATTGCTTCGATTGTTTCGACGCGGTTGTGAATAAAGAAAACCTGCCCGTTTCGCGCGAGTTCGAGTTCGATTGCCGATTTAATCACGCCTTCGCTAAATTGCACGACCTGCGTATTAATTGCCAGACGATCACGCGGCGGAGTTTCAATCACCGACATATCGCGCATTCCGAGAAGCGACATATTCAAAGTGCGCGGAATCGGCGTTGCGCTCAAGGTCAAAACGTCAACTTTTTTCTTTAGCTGTTTCAATTTTTCCTTGTGCGCGACACCGAATCTTTGTTCTTCGTCAACAACGACGAGACCGATTTTCGGGAGTTTTACATCGTTCGACAGAATTCGGTGCGTTCCGATCAAAACGTCAATTTCCGCTTTTTCCGTTTTTTCGACGACTTCCTTTTGCTCTTTTTTTGAACGAAAACGCGATAAGAGTTCGATCTTGACGGGAAATGCGGAAAACCTCTGTTTAAAGGTTTCAAAATGCTGGTAAGCGAGAATCGTCGTCGGCGTTAAAATCGCGACCTGTTTGCCGTCCATTACGGCTTTAAATGCCGCCCGCATCGCGACTTCCGTCTTTCCGTAACCGACATCGCCGATGATTAAGCGATCCATCGGAACCGGAGTTTGCATATCTTTTTTCGTGTCTTCGATTGCGCCTGCCTGATCAGTCGTCAACTGATACGGAAACGCGTCTTCAAATTCTTCCTGCCACGGCGTATCGCCGGAAAACGCAAAGCCCTGCACGAGTTTGCGTTCGGCGTAAAGACGAAGAAGTTCGTCCGCCATATCGCGCATCGCACGTTTCGCTTTTGCCTTTGTTTTCTGCCAGCCCAAACCGCCGAGACGATCAAGCGTCGGCTGCGAAGTTTCGCCGGAAGAATAGCGCGAAACCAAATCCAGACGTTCGACCGGGACGAAAAGTTTGGATTTTTCGGCGTAGATCAGGAGCATAAATTCCCTTGAAACGCCGCCCGTTTCCAAAACCTGCAAGCCTTCGAAACGCCCGATTCCGTGATCTACGTGAACGACGAAATCGCCCGCCTTTAAATCGCGGAAATCGGAAACAAAGGCACTCGTTTTGCTTTTTGTCCTTTGTCTTTTGTCCTTTGTCCTTTGAAATTCTTGTTGGGTGATTTCGCCGAAAATGTCCGTTTCGGAGAAGATTTTCAGATTAAACAGCGGAATTTCAAAACCGCCCGACAGATCGCCGAGTTTTATTAAATTTTCGGGCAAAACAATATCGTAATCGCGCAAAATATCGGAAAATCTTTCGGCAATCCCGTGCGTTTGAAAAACGAAAAATTGTTCGTTGTTCGTTGTCCGTTGTTCGTCGTTCTTAAATTCAGCGGTGAATTCCTTAATATTTCCGCGATATTTGCGCGTCGAACGCGAGCCGATCTCAAAATCGGAAGATTTTTCGGCGGTCGGGAATAGAAAAAGCGGTGTACTTTCAGAGGCAGAAACCCGCGCGTTAGCAAGGGTGTTAGTCATTTCGGATTCGGCACCCATACTTACGTGCGGGTTTCCGCCTTTGTCGTATAAAAATTCCTCGTCGGTCTGCGCCGCCGTTTTGCCGAGTGCGCGGAGTTCGATGCGTTTGTTGGAATTTAATTTTTCACGCAAAGTTTCGACGCTTAAAAATAATTCGTCCGGTTCTAAACCGATCTCGCCGTGTTCGGTGATCTGAGCGTGATGCGCTTCGATTGATTCGTAAAAAGTTTCAAGCGATTTTTCGATCAGCGCGGGTTCGTCGAAAACGAAAATGCAGTCTTTCAAAAAATCGAAAACGCTCGAATTTCTTGGTTTAACGAGGGGAATCAGAAATTCCCAGCCGGAAAAATCTTCGCCTTCGTCGGCAAATTGCGTGCGGTCGGTCAGATTCCGCGCAAATTTTTCGTCCGCAAATCTCTCTTTGGCAAAAAACGCCCAATCCTTAAAATCCTGAATTGATGCGGAAAACGGGCGCATCGGCACAATCCGCGTTTCTTTTAACTGGCTGATCGAAAGCTGCGATTCGGCATCGAACTCTCTGATCGAATCTACCGTGTCGCCGAAAAATTCGATGCGGACGGGATATTCCGCGTCCGGCGACCAGACATCAATTATTCCGCCGCGCAAGGAGAATTCGCCGATATTCTTGATCGGTTCTTCGCGGACATAACCGGAAGACGCGAGCTTTTCCAATAATTCTTCGGGCGGAAAATCCTCGTCGCGCCTTAAAATCGCGCCTAATTTCTGCATTTCTGCGGGCGAAAGCGTTTTTGTAATCAGGGATTTTGCCGAAGTTACGATAAACTCCGTTTGACCGAACGACAAATTCCAGAGCGTCAGAGCGCGTTTTTCCAGCGTTTCGGCGTGCGGCGAGATTCCGGCGTAAACGTCCGATTCCATCGAAGGCAAAGTTTCGATTTTGGATTTCGGATTTCGGATTTCGGATTTCGGACTTTGGGTTTTGGATTTCGGATTTTCATTGTCCATTGTCCACTGTCCACTGTCCACTGTTTTTACCGAATCTTGCCAAAAATTCAAATCTGATTCCCACGTTTCGAGTTCTTCATTTGAATCGGCGACGATGACGAAGGTCTTGCGCGTTTCGGTTTGAAGTTTTGACAAAACAAACGCTTTGGCGGCGATTGAGGTTAGACCGCTCAGCGAAATTATGCGCGAGCCGCGCTTTATTTCGTCGCGTAAGTTTTTTAATTCGTCGGTTGTTTCGGGTGCAAAATTCATTTTTAATAATTTTAGATAAAATTTTACGAAGATGCACATTTGGAACAAAGATAAATAGACTGGAGCGCACGACTGGAGCGCGGGGAAACGCCCCGCGCTCCAGTCGTGCGCT
>JBBRVS010000259.1:0-6669 GCA_038246645.1 Pyrinomonadales bacterium | reverse complement strand
TCCAACCCAAAGTCCTGAAAGCAAAGGCGTTAAAACCGGAACGGGAATTATAATTCTTTTCAAACCGCGAACTTCTGCAAAAATTTCCATCATTCCGCGAAAGGGAAGTCTGTCCGCGCCGATTTCGACGATTCCCAAAGGTTCTTTTTTAAGCGCGGCGGTCAAATATTCGATGACATTTCTGACCGCAATCGGCTGCACCGGATTTTTTACCCATTTCGGAACGACCATTACCGGAATACGTTCGGTCAAATAACGCACCATTTCAAACGAAGCCGAACCCGAACCGATGATCGGACCGGCGCGAAACTCGGTCGCGTTGCCGTTTCGACGCAAAATCTCGCCGACAGTCGCACGGCTTTGCAGATGTTCCGAAGTCGCTTCATCTTCTGGAAGAAGTCCACCGAGATAGATAACTTTTTCAATAGCTTTCGCGGCATTTGCGAAATTTTCGGCATAAAGTTTCTCGCGCTTCGCAAAATCTTCGCCTTCATACATCGCGTGAACCAAAAAATAAGCCGCATCAACGCCTTCGAGCGCGCTTTCGATGCTTTCCAAATCCTCTAGATCGCCTGTCGCAACTTCGACATCTCCAAACCAACTCTTCCCGCGCAGACGCTTCGGATCGCGCACAAACGCCCGAACTTCATAGCCTTTTTCCAAAAGAACAGGAATCAGCCGTCCGCCGATATAACCCGTCGCGCCTGTTACGAGAATTTTCATTTTATTTAATCTTCAATTTTTACGCATTTCCCGAAAATCGCATTTGCTCCGACCCAGCCGTTTATCCGCCCGCGATTGTTGCCGATTTGAAAACGCGAACCGTTTATCGCTTTTATCAAATGCAGAAATTGACTGCCACCAACTTTACACAAAACAATATCGCCTTTTTCGAGTTCGGCAAAAATGGAAATCGGTTCAACCGTGCAAAGCTGTCCCGATTCGATCTTGCCTTTCATCGAATGTCCGCGCGGTCGAAACTGCACGGTTTCGCCGTCTTTTAATTTTGCAATGTATGCGGTCGCCCAACTCATAATTAATTATCATTTTCTTCAATAATTCTTTCTACCGGCGTTTTACCTCTTCCGTCGAAAGATTTTATCGGCTCAGATTTTGATTGTTCCAATTGATTTGGAGATCTATTATTGATGTTGGTTGTGGAGATTTCTTTTCCCCATTTGTCCATCTCGCAACCGCAAGAAGTACAAGTCCAGCCGCCCCAAAGAGCTTGCCGGGTAGATGTCGGATTTCTTACTAAAGGCATTTTATTCCCGCATTTCGGACAATGCGTACTGGAAAAGTTTATTCCCCAACGCCCTTCACCTCTTATTGAGGTAATTATTATAAGTAAAAGTGCCAGAAAAATAAGTGAAAAAAATAATACAGAAATATAAATGATCATAATTATATACCTAACAAAAACTTTTTCGCCATTTTTTAATGTAAGCGGTTGCCCGATTCATAACTTATTTCATCAAACTTAATACTTCATTTCGTGAAATTTGATCTGTCTTATAAATTTGCCAATTATCTTTTTTGAGAAAGGAAACATACAAGGTTGATGAGTTTTCTTTGTCAATTCGGTAAAGCATTATGCTTCCGCGCAATGTATTTTTTGTGTTTCCGCTAAACCAAAAAAACATTCTTGGACCGCTAACCGCCACCAGTTTCCTTTTTCCGGTAAGGTTTTCACTGCTGCCTTGATAAATATGTATAAATCCAGCGTTATCTCGTCGGTGATAAGTGTTGTCGAATTTTTCAAAATATATTTCTTCTAACACTCTATCAGGTATAAAAGGCGGAATTCTAACCGCTTTTTCATTCCAAAAGCCGACCGCCCCGACTGCTTTTCCTGCAAATGCCCGCCATTTGAAATCAAACCAAGAGTCAATTTTGATAATCCGAATTTCTTCGGGTGAAATATCCTTAATGAAGCCATTCAAAATACTTTCAATAATTTGAATGAAGTTCGAATCATCGTTTTTATCTGGCAATATTTTAATCATCTAAACTGCTCCAAAAATCTGACATCATTCTCAAACTTCAAACGAATATCGTTGCACAAATATTTCACAACAAAATTTGAAAACCTTCTTGTGTGAAATGTTCGTCATGCGTCAAAATCTCGTAAATACTCAGCTCACGCATGACGTTCATCGAATCGCAATCGGTCAAACTGTAACCTTTGTCGAGTCTTGTTTCGTACAGATTTAATCCATCGTGAAAACCGTTATGCGAACATTCGACGATTTGAATTTCTATATCGTCAATCAGCAATCGAACCGAATCGGTAATTTTTTGCTTGATATTCGATTTAAAGCCGCTGAAATAATTTAAGACCTCGACTAAAATAAATTCGGTCGTAACGAGCCGCACATCGCCAAGTTTTTCGTCGGCTTCAAGTGCTTTTTGATGCCATTGATCCGCCGGATTAAAGACGGCGACAAAATAATTTGTGTCAACGAAGACCTTTTTCATTTAGTTTTTTTCGGCGCATTGTAAAGATAATGGTCAACATTTATCGAACCGTCAGGCGGAAGTTCTTCCCATTCTTCGTCTGGAATTTCTTCGATAATATCCTTCACTTTTGCCCAAATCGTTTGCCGTTTCGATTGCGTTTCGGCATCAACGGTTTCATCTAAACTTTCAGCATATTCCAAAATCTTCTGTTGTTTTTCAGGCGGAAAAGAATGAACTTTATTGATAATTATTTCCTCAAGATTTGTCATATAAAACACCTCACTTTTGATATTTTACCTGAATTGCTCCAAAAACCTGACATCGTTCTCGAACATCAAACAAAACGGTCGGGCGAATGTATTTACTTATCTTCTGACCAAATCAGATTGTTTCCATCAAATAGAATTGAAAGTCGGTTCAGAATATCGCGTCCTAGAATTCCGATATTGTCTTCAATCAGACAATATTTGCCCGTAAATCTTTTATTGAGGAAAATTACCTGAAAATGATAAACATCCACGGTTTTTTCAATCCCGTCGTAGCCTTCGAGTTTAAAATTTTTGTTAGGTATGGGCTGAATATCCAAATTTTCGACTGTTTGACGCGGTAAAAGTGAAATATCCGCTCCGGTATCTAAAAGCACGGGAATATTTTTAACTCGCTCACCTGATTCGATTTTTCTTATTTGAACTTGAGCAATCGGCGCGGGCGGCTCAAAACTCTCGTCATACTTCGTCATCAACATCATCCTCTACGGTTTTTTCAAAAAACTTCGCATCCGATTTATTAACAAGACGCGGACTCATAATCTTCGCTGTTCGCTTTTCCATTTTCGGAATTATGACATATACTTCCGCCGATTCGGGAAGTTCGACATCTTCGGTTAATTGAATCTGACCGTTTTTGACAATTCCTTGAATAGTTGTAATTTGCATAAAACACCTCTGAAATCATTTTACCTGAATTGCTCCAAAAATCTGACATCGTTTTCGAACACCAGACGAAAACGGTCGAGCTAATACATCAGCGAACACATTACGCAACTTTCTTTTCTTCGTTTTTTTTGATTTCTATAAAAGAAACTATCTTGCGTTTACTTTTTGATTGTTTCTTTTGCAAATCTTTAAAAATCGCGTCTATATCATAATCAAATTTTTCAGCGTGTTTTTCGCGGATTTTATGAATTTCTTCAACAATCGGATCAATCATTTATTTCATTCTCCTTTTCCAAAATCTCTTGCGGAGTGCAAACTATCGGCATTTCATAACCAAATTCGGAACAAATCTTCTCGATACGCCGAAAAATAAAAGCATTAGCAATATGTTTGCAATTTAAAGTTAGCAGAAAATCCAACTCGTGAACAACGGTTACAGCAATGTGAAAAACATCGAGCGTAGCTTTTGGCGGCAATATATTTTGATTCAAAATTTCTTTTGCCAAATCTTTTGCTTTATCAGTAAACTCAATTAGTGGAATATCTTGAATCAAACCTAAACGCTTTTGTGCCATTTGAGAATCGCCTTTGCTAATTTCATCTATGACCAATTCTGAAATATATAAATCAAACGTCTGACGAGTTTCCCACCATTCTTGAGCCAGTTGCTGATTTGCATTGATGACAACATCACGACTCGGACGCGATGTTAGATAGCTGATAATTGAAGTTTCAACATAAAGTTTTGGCTTCATAATATTACCTGAATTGTTCCAAAAATCTGACATCGTTCTCGAACATCAAGCGAATGTCGTCGAGCGAATACATCAGAGCGCACATTCGTTCCAAGCCGAAACCGAAGGCGAAGCCGGAATAAACGGTCGGATCAACATTGCAGGCTTTTAACACATTCGGGTGAACCATTCCCGAACCGCCGAGTTCGATCCAGCCCGAACCTTTGCACGGGCGGCATCTTTCGTTTTCAAACTCGCCTGTTCCGGTACATTTGAAGCAGGAAAAATCGAATTCCGCGCTCGGTTCGGTGAACGGGAAATATGACGGACGCAGACGGATTTCAGTTTCTTTTCCGAACAATCGCCGCAGCCATTCGTGAACCGTACCTTTCAGATGCGCCATCGTGATTCCTTTGTCCACGCACAGACCTTCGATCTGGTGAAACATCGGCGTATGCGTCATATCGGGCGTGTCGCGGCGGAAAACTCTGCCGGGTGCGATGATTCTGAGCGGTGCGCCGCGCCGTTCCATCGCGCGAATTTGCACGGTCGAAGTCTGCGAACGAAGTGCGAAACCGGTTGTCGTGTAAAAAGTGTCCTGTGATTCGCGTGCGGGATGTCCTTCGGGAATGTTTAGTGCGTCGAAATTGTAATAATCCGTTTCGATCTCGCGGTCGTCTTCGATGTGATAACCGAGCGAAACGAAAATGTCTTCGACTTTCTGCCGCAAAAGCGTGATCGGATGCAGATGTCCGACGCGCGGACGGCGACCGGGAAGGGTTACGTCTAATCTTTCGCGCTCGGTTTTCGCGGTTTCTATAAAAGTTTTAAGAGAACTTTCAGCTTCGGAAATTGATTGATTAACTTCCGCGTTCAAAGTCTGGATCAATTTACCGAAATCGGCTCTTTCCTCCGGCGCAACTTGTCCGATAAGACGGTTTAAGCCTGAAATTGCGGATTTTTTTCCGGTGTGTTTAATGCGGATCTCTGCCAAATCTTTTGTCAAAATTTCAGCTTCTGACAAAGATAAATCACCATTTGTCGAGCGTAATTTGTCAAAGCGTTCAAACTCTTGCTCAAACGCTTTTCGAGCTAATTCTACCTGTTCTTTTGCCTCATTCATACTTTGAAAATTTTACAACAAAAAGGCAAAAGTGAACAATCAGGGGATTTTAGATTTTGGATTTTAGATTTTGGATTATTTAAAGAAAGCGCATTTGAGGGACAAATACGCTTTCTTATTTTGTTCATACTTTATTTTCACTTAGAAGCTGTTTGAAAAGTGGTAACGCTGCCGTCTCGGCGGCTGTCCTGAGATCGTCTCGGTTTCAGATTCCGTATTATTTTTTGAAAATTTAACGCCATCGGCGTGCGAGACGCACGCCGGACAGCCAGCGAGACGCTGGCGTTACCTTTTCTTAGAAAATATGCCGTAAATTACTGAAAATAGATCGCCGACTGCGCCATTTCTTTTAATGAAGGATTCAGAACGCTTTCCATAAATGAATTTTAGCATAAGTTATTTTAAAAAGAACGAAGCGTCCGAATTTTACTCGAATGCTTCGCGGATTTATGTAACTGATGAGACATATGACTGGAGCGCGAGCGTCCCGCTTGCATGAGCGCGATAGCGCGAAAAAGCCTCTGATTTCAATAATCTTGATTTTATTTAAAACGCCTGTTCGTCCTCTCGGACTCATGCACGGGGGGACGCTCCCGCTCCAATCATTTTACTTTTTTAAATGACCGCTTTTTTTTCTTTTAAGTAACCAGGTGAAAAATTGAAACGTAAAACAAAGAAAAGTTATTAAAATGCTTTGTTGAGCTAAATAGACCGCTCCGTAACCGCAATCTCCAATATTAGCGTTGCTGTTTAAGAATGAAAGACTGATTACAATAAAACTAATAACAACCGGTATAATTCCTTTTCTGTTTCTTTTGAAAAAAAAGAAAACAGTGGCAATAAATAAAACAACCGATATACCAAGAAAGTAATGCCTCAATAAAAAGTTACAGATGTTGTTTCAATAAAACGCCTTGATTGAAAATAAAAGACTTACGGGTTTTAAATGAACAAAGAAGTAGTTCCATAACTTATAGTTGAGGCATTACCCAAGAAACATATAGGTTTTCAGTTGTTTTTCTTGAATAAAACTCGATTCTGCGCCTAAAGAACAGGCAATAATTTCTGATGAAAATAAAGCGATATAAAGAATTGAAATTGTTAAAACCCGGCTGAATTTCCTCATACAAAAATTAAACCACAGATAAACACAAATGAACAGATTTTTTAATCCGTCCTTATTTATGTTTATCTGTGGTTAAGATTTTTTCAAATTTAAGCCGCAGCTTGCTGATTACTGCTGATCGCGTCTTTTGCTTGTCCGGCTAAGGTTGCAAATGTTTCCGGCTGTTTGACGGCGAGATCGGCAAGAACTTTGCGGTCGAGTTCGACGCCAGCGAGTTTCAAGCCGTGCATAAACTGCGAATATTTCATTTCGTTCAGACGGCAGGCGGCATTGATACGGACGATCCAAAGT
>JBBRVS010000258.1:0-6794 GCA_038246645.1 Pyrinomonadales bacterium | reverse complement strand
GGTCGCGCAATCCGAACTGCCCGCTGCAAAAGACAAGGAATTGGAAATTCGAGAGCGGCGCATGAAGTGGCTCAAAGCAAATCAGGTTCGATACGGCGGGCAATATGTCGTGATGGACGAAGATCGTCTGGTCGGAACGGCGCATTCATACCGTGAAGGGCGTGAACTGGCTCTCTCGCAGGGTGTGGCGGACGCTTTCATTGACTATCTCTCGAAACCCGAATGAAGAAGGCGAAATGGGCGGGTGGTGATGAGTTATTCGCTAAAATTCTCGCACCTGATCGAATACGATGCCGGAGATCCGGGCATCACTGTTTCGGCGCGGCTGTGGCTGACGGCGGAGAAGACGGTCGAAGTGCCGGCGAAGGTTGATACCGGCTCGACCAACTGCGTCTTTTCCCGCGCGGTCGGCGAAAGTCTCGAACTCAAAATCGAGGATGGTTTGCCGAAACGAATCAAAACGGCGGCGGGCGGCTTTCTCACCTTTCAGCACGAAGTCAATCTGACGGTCGCGGAGTTCGACTTTGACGTGCTCTGCTGCTTTGCCGAAGACGCGGCTTTTGAAAGAAACGTGCCGGGCAGATACGGCTTTTTGATGCAGGTTCAAATGGGACTGGACGATTACGAAGGTCGGCTTTATCTGAACCGAAACTTTTGAGAAAAAGAGCCGATCTTTTGTCTTTAACTTTAAAATCGTAAAAATCACGTCTCGCTTTTTGAAAATAAAAATTCGTTCATAACTTGAAGAAAACATCGAATTGCGCGTTCATAACCTCGTATGAAAGAGATTTTTCTCAACACTAAAAATCTGATTTATAAAAATGGTTCTACTGGGAATTTAGTGGAAAATGCTAAAATCAGCAAATGTTTTCCGAGCAAGAAATAAAAACCCCCGAAATGCGCGAAGCAGTTTCGCTTTTTAATGACGCATATGAAGCGCAGATGGCGCAGGATTTTGCGTCGGCGATCAGACTTTATAAAGAATCAATCAAAATTTTCCCGACCGCCGAAGCCTACACTTTTCTCGGCTGGACCTACAGTTTTCAAGGCGAATATGATCTGGCGATTGCCGAATGCGTGGCGGCGATCTCGGTTGATGCGGATTTCGGAAATCCGTATAACGACATCGGCAGTTATCTGATCGCCAAAGGAAATTATTACGATTGCGTTCGCTGGTTTAAACTCGCAATTAAGGCAAAGCGTTACGAAGCAAGAGCTTATCCGCATTTTAATCTGGCAAAAGTTTATGAAAAACGCGGAAATCTGCTCGAAGCCGCCAAACATTATTCGCTCGCGCTCGATGAACAACCCGGTTATATGCAGGCGTATAAAGCGATGCGTAATCTGCAGGGAAAATTGAATTGATTTGCGACGGGAGCGCAGACTGGCAACCTGCATGAGCGCGATAGCGCGAAAAAGAGTTTAGTTGCAATAAACCTCATTTGATTGCGAACGCTATCCCGCCGCTTGCGCGACGACGCAGGCTGGCAACCTGCGCTCCCGGCTTTAACCGACTTTTTCGTTTTCCTTGCGTTTTATCATCGTCAGGCGATTTCCACGCGAATTGTAGGAAACTTCGTCCATTATGTTGTGAATAAAAAGCACGCCTCTGCCGGAAGTTTTAAAGAGATTTTCGGGATTTGTCGGGTCGGGAATTTCGGAAACATTAAAACCTTCGCCTTCGTCTTCGATGGTAAAACGCGCTTCGGTCGGCGAAACTTCCGCCGAAATGCGGACGATCTTGTTTGCGTCGAATTTGTTGCCGTGCTTGATGGCATTAACGAATGCTTCGTCTAAAGCAACGAAGAGATTGGAGTTTTGAACATCTACAACGCCTACTTTTTCGACGCGCTTCATCAAATAATCGAGAATCGAGTGCATCAAGGAGATCGCGCTCGGAAATTCGAATTCGATCTTTTCGCGGATATGTTTGACGGCTTCGCGCTTATCAACAAACTGCGTTTTGTAATTTAAGATGGTTTCAAAGAGATTTTTCAGTTCGTCTTCGCTGAAATTCTCGCGGCGGAAATGAGTCGCGCAGATTTTGAAGGCTTTAACAAAACTGCGGCTGACTTCGCCCGGTTCAAGAATGGGCAAACAAACATCGTGATCGTCGGAGTTTTCAACCGGAAAGGCTTTATCGCCGTCAAGATCGGTAATAACCAGATCAAAATCGGTTGCTTCATCAATTTTTACCGCTTCGTCGCGGCTCTCGGTGGTTTTTACAAAAAAACCGAGTTTGTTAAAAACTTCCGACAGCGCAGTTTTTAAATCATCGTGGTCATCAACAATCAAGATTCTTCTTTGCATTTTCACCTTTACCAAAATCGGGATAAAAAGAGCCGTTCCAACATTTTTTAACGAGAAATAGTTTCTCTTTGTTGCACATAATAACTCAAACTGTTAGATATTTTCTATTGATGGCAAAACAAATTTCGAAAAAATTTCCCGAGCTTTACGAATTCGCTTCTCTGGAAAAATACTCGTGGAAGCAAAAACTCGTCATTCATCTTGCCGAAAAGGTTTTCTTTTTTATGATAAATCTGCTCGGCAAAACGGTTCGATTTGAAATCGAAAACCCGGAAAATTACGAAAACATCATAAAAAACAAAAAAATTCCGATATATACATTCTGGCACGATAGAATGTTTTTGGGAACATATTTTTTCCGAAATCGCGGAATTATCGTGATGAGTTCGCAAAGTTTCGATTCGGAATACACGGCGCGCGTCATTCAAAGGTTCGGCTACGGCGCGGTGCGCGGTTCTTCGACACGCGGCGGAATTCGCGCTTTAACAAGAATGATTCGCCTGATGAAGGAAGGTTTGCCGATGGGTTTTACGCTCGATGGTCCTAAGGGACCGCCGCACGTGGCAAAAGCCGGCGCGATTCTGTTGGCGAAAAAAAGCGGAAATCCGCTGATGCCGTTCGTCGTTGAAACAAAAAGTTTCTGGCGCATCAACAGTTGGGATCGGCTGCAAATTCCGAAGCCGTTTACGCGCGCCAGAGTAATTATTGCCGAACCGGTTTATGTGGCGGCAGACGCAAATGATGAAGAAGTTGAAAATAAGCGTCTGGAATTGCAGGCAAAACTTGACGAAGCGGTTAAACTTGGGAAACAATGGCGTGAAAGTATTTAAAGATAAATGATTTGAAATTTTTGCGTGAAAATTCCGGCATTATTTCGCGGCTGAAAAAAAGGAGAAAATTAAAATGGCTCTGTTCGATTCGATTGTCACCGAAGCACGGGGAAAATTTGACATTGACGATAAGGCAAACGCTCTGCTTTCGGTTTTGCTGGCAATGATCAGCGATAAGGAAAACGGCGGTTTCAGCGGATTTTTGAAAAGTTTCAGCGAAGCGGATTTGGGCGATCTCGCGTCTTCGTGGGTAAATTCGAGCGCAAATATGCCGATTTCCTACGAACAGACCGAATCGGTTTTCAGCGAACAAACGCTCAAAGAAATGTCCGAAGAAACCGGAATTGATTATCAAACAACGACCTTTGCCACCGCTTTTATGATTCCGCATATCATTGACGAGCTAACGCCGAACGGCGAAATCCCGAACGAGAGAGGTCTGCTGACAATGCTCGGCGGAAGTTTATCGGAAATAGGAATGTCGAAAACTACGAAAATTGCGCCGGAAACTGTTAACCAAACCGGAATTGCCGCAACCGCAGATTCTTCGGGCAATGATGAAAATGCGGTTTTGAGCATATTGTTTCCGCTGATTCTGGTCGGGATTTTAATCGCTGTCAGTTATATGGTTTTGTCGTAAATCTTTTGCAATGAGCGAAAACCGAAAGGTTGTTTGAAATTGAAAAATAGACAGAGAACGCCGGAAAATATAATATGTTTGAAGGAAAATTTTTAATTTTTGCGTCTTTTTGCACAAATAAACTTGACCTTTTTTTCCAGAAAACTATAATCAAATGTTCGTGGCTGGGTAGCTCAGCTGGTTAGAGCGCGGGATTCATAACCCCGAGGTCGAGTGTTCAAGTCCCTCTCCAGCCACCATTCTTATCTCTCGAATTCAACGACAAATCTTCTGAGCGGTTCTTCTTCATCGCCGAGCATTTCGGTTAAATTCGTCTTCTTTAAACCGTTTTCTTCAAATCGCGATAAATCTTTGGGCGATAAAGCCCAGGGCAATCCTTCGGGTTCTTCGTCGTTTTCGCGTCCGCGCGTAACGACGATTAATTCGCCGTTTTCCGCAACAAAATTGCTGATCGCATCAATCGTTTTCTCGCGCAGATTCAAAGGCAAAGCCTGAATCGTATAAACTTCCAAAACAAAATCGAACGCATTTTTCCATTCTTCGGGCGCGTTGAATAAATCAGCCGTTTGAAAAGCAATTTCCGTATCAGTATGAATTTTCCGCGCCCATTCGATTGCTTTCGGCGAAACGTCAAAAGCCGTCACGCGAAATCCCAGGTCATCAAGAAATTTCGCATCATCGCCCAAACCGCAACCGACAACGAGCGCAGTTCTGCCGTTGCCCCGCAAATTTGCATCTTGCGTCCAACGCACAAAAAACCTGTTCGGCTCTAAATCCGCCCACGGAATATGCTCGTTATCGCCTTCGGCTTCCGCGTAAAGCGCGTCAAACCATCCCGTCGGATCGCCTTTTTCGATAAATTCGGTCGCTAATTTCGTAGCGTTTTCCCGGACAAGATCAACATTTTCGTTTTCCATAAATTTCAAAAATTACTCGATCGGCGCGTTTTTTTCGTTCCACGCCGTCCAGCCGCCTTTCATCGAAAGTATATTCCGATAGCCCATTTTTTGCAGATTATCCGCCGCCAGCGCGGAGCGATAACCGCCGCCGCAGTAGAGAATAATTTCCGTTCCTTTTTTGGGAAATTGATGAATAATATCGCGTTCGATCACGCCGCGACCGATATGAACGGCATCTTTCGCGTGTCCGGCTTCCCATTCGTTATCTTCGCGGACATCAACTAAAATCGTGCCGCTTGCTTGTTTTGCAAGCGTTTCTTCGACCGTAATTTCCGTGATTTCCGGCATTATGACGGCAACCAGTTCTTCAAATTCTTTTGAATGATCCATAATTTTTTTTCTAAATCTTCCGCAAGTAATTTCCCGTCTTGCGTTCTCTACTACATTAAAGTTGGAAACAACTGAAAAAACAAACAGGAGACACAAAAAAAAATGAAAAACTTAACTTTAACAGCGTTATTGGTCGCTTGCATCGCACTCGGCGCGTGCAGTAAGGATTCGGAGGTCGAAGCGTTTATCACGGAATTTGACGCGACGACTAATGAAATGGTGGCAAAAATCAATGAAAATCCGTCTTCCGCCGGAATTGATGCGGCGCACAAGGCTTTTGAAACCAGGAAACCGTCATTAAAAGCCAAATTCGAATCCTTCAAAAATGCCCGCGAGATGCAGGTCAGTAAAGAAATTCAGAAAAAAATGATGGACAGTGCGGAGAAAAACGGCAAGGCTTTGGCGGCGGCGATTACGAATAATCAGGCAAAATTTGTCGGCGATAAAGATGCGATGGAAAAGTTTCAGGCGATGATGAAGGATTATGCCGAAACTTTCAAAATGTAGCATCAACAACGTTTCAGACAACCCTTTTTTGAGTTTTCAAATTGAATAAAATGCGGTTTAATCTCTCCCTAAACCGGCATAAAGTGAAAACTCGAAAGGCAAAGCGACCGGGAAAAACTTCGGTCGCTTTTTCTTTTTGCCGTAAATTCTTATAATGTTTAATTTGGATTTCAAATAATATTTTTAACAAAAGAGGATATAAATGGCAGAACAATTTGATGTAACGATTATCGGAAGCGGTCCGGGCGGTTATGTGGCGGCGGTGCGCGGGGCGCAGATGGGTTTAAAAGTAGCACTTATCGAAAAGGAAAAAGGCGAACGGCTCGGCGGAACGTGCGGTCTGCGCGGCTGTATTCCGACCAAAGCCCTTTTAAACGCGGCGCATCTCTACCAAAAAGCCGGACATTTTGAAGATTTCGGCTTGAAGGTCGAAGGTTTGAGTTTTGATTGGGAAAAAGTTCAAAAATACAAATCCGACGTTGTTGCCAAAAATTCGGCAGGTGTTTCGTATTTGATGAAGAAAAATAAAATTACCGTTTTCAACGGTTTCGGCAAAATTACCGGAAAAGGCAAGGTCGAAGTCGCGTTCGACGGCGGCAAGTCGGAGCAGATTGAAACAAAAAATATCATCATCGCCACGGGTTCGGTCGTGCGTCCGATTCCGGGTTTTGAAACCGACGGCAAACAGGTCGTCAATTCCGATCACATTTTAGAATTAGAAAAAGTTCCGAAATCAATGGTCGTCATCGGTTCGGGCGCGGTCGGCATCGAATTTGCCAGCGTTTATGCGCGTTTCGGCTGCGAAACCACAGTTGTCGAACTGATGCCGCGCATCGTTCCGCTTGAAGACGAAGAAGTTTCCAAACAGCTCGAACGCTCGTTCAAAAAACAAAAGATCAACGTAATGACTGGCGTAAAACTCGACACGATGAAAAAGTCGAAAAACAGCGTCAAAGTCTCCGGCAAAGATTCCAAAGGCAAAGACGTTGCGCTCGAAGCCGAAATGATTCTCGTTGCCATCGGAAGAATGCCTTACATCGAAAATCTCGGTTTAGAAAACACGAAAGTCGTCGTCAACCCGCGCGGCACGATCAAGGTCAATGAATATTTTGAAACCGACGAACCGAATGTTTATGCCATCGGCGACGTAATTGACACCGCTTGGCTCGCGCATCTCGCGTCAAAAGAAGGCATCAATGTCGTCGAAAAGATCGCGGG
>JBBRVS010000257.1:0-6819 GCA_038246645.1 Pyrinomonadales bacterium | reverse complement strand
TTGACGGCTCAAGTCAGAGTCAGAACCGTCTGCGGTAGCAGATGGTTTAAGTTTTATAGAATAAGACTTATTGCTGAAGTTCAACCATTCGCTACCGCGAACGGTTCTGACCCGTCAACTCAAACTTGACTGAACACTAGTTAACATTGAAAATTTGAGTAATAAGCAAAAAAAACAAAGAAAAGCCCGTAAAAATACGGGCTTTTCTTTGTTTTTTTTGCTTATTCATTTTCAACATTTAGGTATGCAAGCCATGAATACCTAAATGGCGAGATATAAATACCTAATCGGCGGGTTATGAATGCTCTCAGGTTATTTTCCGCCTCCGGCAAGTTTGCCGATCAGGCTGAATAAAGGCATATACATGGCGATAACGATGGAACCGATAGTTACGCCTAAGAAGGCGATCAGTGCGGGTTCGATCATTGCCAGTAAATCGGCGATTGCCGCATCAACTTCGTCTTCGTAGAAATCGGCGATCTTTCCGAGCATCGCGTCTAAAGCTCCGGTTTGTTCACCGACTCCGACCATTTGACTGACCATTTCGGGGAAAACTTTAGTTGCTTTGAGCGGTTCGACGAAACTTTCGCCGCGTTCGACTCCGGCGCGGACTGCCAGAATCGCGTTTTCGACAATGACGTTACCTGCGGTTTTGGCAGTAATTTCCAGCGATTGGAGAATCGGAACGCCCGAAGAAAGAAGAGTTGACAAAATTCTGGAAAAACGTGCAACGGCGATTTTGCGGATAATCGCACCGAAAATCGGGAGTTTTAAGATTATTGCGTCAAGCTGGAGTCTGCCATTCGGCGTTTTGTAATAAAACTTTGTGCCGACAACTGCGCCGACGATTGCGGCAAGCGTTACCAAGCCGCCCCAACCGGCGACGAAACCGCTGATTGCCATAACGATTCGGGTCGGCAAGGGGAGAGCTTCACCCGGTCCGAGCAAGCCTAAAAAGATTTGTTCGAATTGCGGGATAACGACGACCATAATGACGGCGACCGCCGCAACTGCGACGAAAACAACCGCTGCCGGATAAATCGAAGCCGAAATAATGCTGCGCTTCAATTTGACCATTTTTTCGATCAAGGTCGAAAGACGCTGCAGAATCAAATCCAAAACACCGCCCGCTTCACCGGCTTCGACCATATGTGTATAGAGCGAATCGAAAACCTTCGGATGTTTTTGGAGCGAAGAGGCAAGCGTTGCGCCTTCTTCGACGCTCTGGCGAACTTGATGCAGAACGTCTTTGAAAAAAACATTCGATTGCTGTTCAGCCAAAATTTCGATACACGACACAAGCGGCAAACCCGCATCAATCATCACGGAGAATTGGCGCGTGAAAATAGCTAATTCCTTTGCTCCGACCTTTTTCTTCGTGCCGAGTTTCGGAATGCTGAATTCACGTCCTTTTTCCGACGCTTGCGTCATCACGATTTGCTCACGACGAAGCATCGAGCGAAGCTCATCTTGACTGGCGGCGACTTTTTCGCCGTTAACCATTTCATTTAGGCGGTTACGACCTTTAAATAGATAGGTTGGCATTTGATTATTTCTGACTCCTGTTGAACTGGAAAATTCTTTTTTTTAACGAACCGGCGGACGTTGACCGATCGGGCGACCTTGGGCATACGGACTTGCTTGCGGTTTGAGTGAACCGTTCATCGGCTTTTGTCCGCCGTAAGCCTGATTCAATCCTGATCCTCTGTCAATTAAATCTTTTAATTCATCGGCATTTGATGAACGATGCATTGCCGTATCCAATGTAATCAGGCGTTTTTGATAAAGCGAGGCAAGCGATTGATTAAACGTCTGCATCCCGAATTTATCCTGCCCGGTCTGCATCATCGAATAAATTTGATGAATTTTGTCTTCGCGGATCAGATTGCGGATAGCGGCGTTCGGCACGAGAATTTCGAGTGCCATTGCGCGTCCGTCGCCCGATGCCTTCGGCAAAAGTGCCTGACATAAAACTCCTTCGAGAACGAGCGAAAGCTGCGTACGGATCTGCGATTGCTGTCCCGCCGGAAATACGTCAATGATACGGTTGATTGTTGAAGACGCTGAATTTGTGTGAAGCGTGGCAAATGTTAAATGCCCCGTTTCAGCAATTCTGAGTGCCATTTCGATGGTGACGAGGTCGCGCATTTCGCCGACCAGAACAATGTCCGGGTCTTGCCGAAGTGCGGTGCGCAGCGCGTCGGCAAAACCGTGTGTATCGGAGGCGACTTCGCGTTGATTGACAACGCAGCTTTTATGATTATGCAGAAATTCGATCGGGTCTTCGATGGTTAAAATATGCTCGTGGCGTTCGGTATTGATCTTGTCAATCATCGAAGCGAGTGTTGTGGATTTTCCCGAACCGGTCGGACCCGTAACGAGAATCAAGCCGCGCGGTTTATTACATAAATCGGCAACAATCGGCGGAAGTCCGAGCGCGTTAAAGGTTTTGATCTCATACGGAATCGCACGGAAAACCGCGCCGACCGCGCCTTTTTGATTAAACAAATTAGCCCGAAAGCGCGACATTCCCTTTAAACCGAATGAAAAATCGAGTTCGAGATTTTCTTCAAAACGATGCTTTTGCGCGTCGGTTAAAACCGAATAGGCGAGCTGTTTGGTCATCGCGGGCGTGAGCGGAGCAAATTCTTCGAGCGGTCTAAGATGTCCGTGAACCCGAACCTGCGGCGAGCTGTGAGTTGTCAGATGAAGATCGGAGCCGCCTAAATCAGTCATTTTCCGAAGCAAATCCGGGAGAGTGACTTGCGTGTCCATATTGTTTAGCTGTTGATTTAAACTCATACTTTTTCTCTATTTTGAGCGAATTGTCTAATTTATGTTCCGGCAAAATTTACGCGCTTTATTTTGCCGATCTAATTTATTAACAAGCAGATAAAGCGCGGAGGATTTCGGCTTTAATAAAATCGCAAATTGCAAATCGCAAATTCCATTTATTCTTCATTTGCGACCAGATTGCTGACCGTGCGGTTGCTGGCAACTTGCGGCGGCAGCGCGGTTTTGGGCTGAAGCGAATTTAGAACTTTTTCCGATTCTTCTTCGAGGCGTTCGGAACCGTTATCCGGTGCTTTGGTCGCCACGCTGTAAATTTTTCCTTCGACTTCGGTAAAGTAAAACATCCGGTTTTCGACCTGATTATTTGCGCCCGGCGATTGGGCAACAACCACATAAACATTTTTGCCGCCGATTTCTTTTTGATAATCATTCACGACCCAGCCGTTTTCCCGAATCATTTGATCAATTACGGTGCGGCGCAACGCGGTCGTTGCCACGCCGCCGACGGTTTTAGCGCGATTGCCCGTTACCGGAGCATCTTCCATTGCCGGTCCGACGACCGAAATTGAAGCCGCACCGATCGGCGAACCGCTGTTATCGGTTACGCGAAATTGAAGTTCGCCCTGCGTGATGCCTTCGGATTTCCACGTTTTCGGTGCGGGATTGCCCGACGGCAGAACTGCCGGAGTCGTATATGTCGTCGGCGTATAATTTGTAACTGTTTTGACGGAGGCTTTCGGAGTTACGGTTTTAGCAGATGTTACGGCAGTTTTGTTTGAGCGCGCCGGTCTGGTCGAACGCTTTCTCGCAACTTGTCTTCTTTGTCGGGTTGTTTTTGCGCGGCGCACTTTGGCGGCTCTGGCGCGGCGCACTTTTGCCTTTCTGGCTCTGGCAGTTCCGGCTTTTCTGGCGTTTTTGCGTTTGTTATACGCCCGCCACCAACGCTTTGAATATTTTTTAACTTTCGGTTTTTTATAGGTTCTCTTCTTTTGTGAACCTGCTTCCGCAAATTCGGTTGCCAACGGGATCAATGTCCCGATTCCGATTAATAACGCCAATGATAATACAATTGCTCGCAGCATAATTTACTCTCCAAAATTCCTAAAGAACGGTTTCCTTAACGACCTCTTCTATTGTCGTAATGCCTTCCCGTATTTTATATAAGCCTGATTGACGCAGCGTAATCATTCCGAGGTCGATTGCCTTCCTGCGAAGCTCGATTGCGCTGGCGCCGATGATAATTAATTCACGGAGTTCGTCCGTTATTTCCATTACTTCATAAAGCCCGACTCTGCCTTTAAAACCCGTGCCGTTGCACACCTCGCAGCCTTTGCCTTTGTAGGTTTTAATCGTCGGAGCTTCTTCTGCCGAAAATCCGATTTCGATGAGTGCTTCGACCGGAATTTTTTGTTCTTCTTTACATTCTTTGCAGACGCGGCGGATAAGTCTCTGCGCCTGAATGATATTGACGCTTGTGGCGACCAGAAAAGGTTCGATACCCATATTGACGAGACGCGAGATGGTTGAGGGCGCATCGTTGGTATGGAGGGTGGAGAGCACAAGGTGTCCGGTAAGTGCCGCTTTGATAGCAATTTCCGCCGTTTCAAAATCGCGGATTTCGCCGACCAGAACAATGTTCGGATCCTGCCGCAGAAATGACCGAAGCGCGGCGGCAAAGTTTAAACCGATCTGTTCCTTCATCTGAACCTGATTGATTCCGTGCAGATTAAATTCGACCGGATCTTCCGCCGTCATAATGTTGGTTTCGGGCGTGTTCAGAGATTGCAGAGCGGAATAAAGCGTGTTGGTTTTACCCGAACCGGTCGGACCCGTAACGAGTACCATTCCGTAAGGTTTGGCGATATTGCGCTGAAATATGTCCAAACTTTGTTGTTCAAAACCGAGTTTGGTCATATCAAGCATCAATTTGTCTTTATCAAGCAAACGCAGCACGACTTTTTCGCCGAACAGAGTCGGCAGACTCGAAACGCGGAAATCCAGTTCACGCGAACGATTGTCAACTTTTACCTTAATTTTAATGCGTCCGTCCTGCGGCAGACGTTTTTCGGAAATGTCGAGTTTCGACATAATCTTGAGGCGCGAAATCAGCGCATCGCGCATCTTCATCGGCGGGTGCATTACGTCATACAAAACGCCGTCAATACGAAAGCGGATGCGAAAATCTTTTTCATACGGTTCGACGTGAATGTCCGATGCGCCGCGTCTGAGAGCATCAACCAGCAGAACATTGACCAGCCGAACAACCGGCGCGTCTTCGCTGGCTCTGGCAAGTTCTGCCAGATCAATCTCGTCATTATCGTCGAGAACTTCGAGTTCGCTGCCTTCATTCGGATCAAACTCGAAACGGTCGAGCGAAACTCCCATATTCAGATCGGACTCTAAAATTCTTTCGCCGGGAGCAACACCTTTTTTTAATACGCCATTGCTGTTGCCACTGCCATTTCCGCTGCCGCCGCCATTTCCGATTTTTCCTAATTTTGCGCTGATCTTTTCGTAGGCACTTTCTTCATTCAGATTCAGCAGATCAATGGCATTCGAAGAACTGTAATATCTGGCAATCGAATCTTGCAGCGAAGTTTCCGAAGCGATTACGGGTTCGACATTCAAGCCCGTCATAAACTTGATGTCGTCCATCGCAAAAACATTGGTCGGATCAGCCATTGCCAAAGTCAAAGTGGCTCCGACTTTGGAAATCGGCAAAACCGAATATTTGAGGGCAACTTCGTGAGAAATTAATTTTATTGTTTGTTCTTCGATCTGGAAAAGGTCTAAATTTATCGAAGGAACGCCGTACTGTCTTGACAAAACAGCAGTAATTACATCATCGGAAATAAGCCCGAGCTTAACCAGATTTGAACCTAAACGTCCGCCGTTACCGCGTTGATACTCGAGAGCCTCGCGCAGTTGTTGCGAATTGATTAAATTTTCCCGAACAAGGATTTCCCCTAATTTTGCTGACATTTATTTTATGGTGCTTCCATTTGTCTGAATGCAAACAAAAAGAAATAGAAAATTGTAGTTTTTTAATTAGAATGTAACTGCTTGAGTGAACAGATAAAACGATGTTTATCATCGTTTAATGAAAATAATAAATGTTTATCTGCGATGTGTCAATATTTCTTTTAAAGATTTACGTAATTTTTAATTTAATCGAAATGTTTTATGCGTTTTGGAGAAGTTAAAAAGATAGTACGGAGAAGCATTTTAAGTAAGCAGGAGAGTAAAAGTAACAAGGTATTTTGCTCAGGTGCTTAAAATATATTTCTCGAAACGGAAATATAAACGAAAGAAGCATTTAAGGAGAATCGAAAATGATCGGATATAAAAGTTTTTTTACTACTGTCTTGATTTTGATGATGATTATTGGAACGGGTTTGATTTTTTCTGTGGTGAATGAGCAGAAAATTCAAGCTGAAAATCAAGTCAGGTTGATACACTTCGCACCGCCGGCAAATGTGGAATTGGCGCGACTGCTCGCGCCGGACGGTGCGGGCGATGATCGAATCGGCAGAAATGTTGCTATTTCCGGTAACACGATAATCGTCGGCACGAACACTCACGACATCGGCGCAAATCCCGATCAGGGCGCGGCTTATGTTTTTGTGCGCTCCGGGACGACTTGGATGTTTCAGCAAAAACTCCCGGCGAGCGACGCGCAAGCGAATGACCAATTCGGCTGGAGCGTCGCCGTTTCCGGTAACACAGCGATTATCGGTGCGCCGTTTGAAGACAACGCCACACGCCCCGATGACGGTTCGGCTTATGTTTTCACCCGCACGGGAACGAGTTGGACTTTGCAGCAAAAATTATTCGGCGACAGCGATAATCCGGGCGGAGAGGATTTTTTCGGGCAACAGCGTCGCCCTTCTCGGCAACATCGCGCTCGTCGGCGCATCGGGCGATGATTTTGTATTCAGCGGACGCGGCGCGGCGGTTTTGTTCAAACAAACAGGAACGACTTGGACAAACCGCGCTAAGTTTGTTTCGAACACCGACATTACGACC
>JBBRVS010000256.1:0-6907 GCA_038246645.1 Pyrinomonadales bacterium | reverse complement strand
TATATTCGTCCATATCGGATTGTCCCGTGTGATCTGCGCCTCCGGCAAGAAAATCGGCATCGCCCGTGGCGTATCCGGCATTGATCGCGTCTTCTTTTGCCGCTTCATAATCGCCTTCCTGTGCGTGAATCGCCTGTTGTTCCTGATAATACTCGGCATCTTTCTGTTTATCGGCGGCAAATTCCAGATCATGAGCGTCGGATGTGCCGAGCATCGAATCATCGCCCGCTTCCCACGCTTCATTTTCCGCAACCTCACGCGCTTCTGCCGCCGCCGCATAATCGCCTTGTTCGACAAATTCATCCGCCGCTTGCTGGGCTTCGGTGGCGGCTTGAATATTGGCTTCCTGCTCGGCAAGTTCGATTGCTTCTGTTTCGCTTATTTCGTTTGACGGCGTTTCATTATTTGCCTCCAAAGGGGTTTCGGCAATCGGTGTTTCCGTAAAAATCGGTTCGGGATTTTGAAAATCCGCGTCAAAAGATTCGGCAACAAAAGGCGTTTCTACTTCTTCCGGCATCTGCATTTCCGATTCTTCCGCCGGCAGCGAATTTTCGCCTAATAATTCTTCGGGGATTGTAATATCTTCGAGCGTTATTGAATAATCCGGTTCGGCTTGATAAACGTCTGCCGAATCTTCATCGAAAGCCGGTGAGCCGACATCGAGCGGCGTAAGATTGTCCGCCAGTTCGATGCCGAGAACATTACTGACAAATTCGGCGAGCGGAGATTGTTCTTCAACAATAAAAGTGCCGTTTTCATTGGCAATGATTTCAGTTACGGTCTCCGTGCCGTCCGGTGCAACTTCCGTAATCGTCATCTGTCCTTCGATTTCGGTCGGATTATCGGGATTTGCGGTTGTTGTGATTTCGGCGGTTAGTTCCGTTCCGTCCGCCCGGACTTCGGTTACTGTCGCCGTGATTTCCGAAATATAATCAGCGCCGCTCGGATCGGTGGCGGTGCTTATTGTTTGATCTTTAATCTCCATAATTCATAATCTCCTTTGGTTTATCCGGTTTGGAAACCGCCGATTTTCGGGCTTCCGAATCAGACGGATTTCTCAGACGGGTTATTTTCCCGCATTTCGGGTTCGGACATTTTACGGGCAAAACGGATTTGCCTTCCAAAACTTTCAGCGGAATTTGCATCGGCGTTTGGCAAGCATTACATTTTGACCGCAGAACATCATCTTTCAACTGTTTATCGCCGGATTCAGACGGTTTTGGCGGCGCGGATCGCTTGATCGAATCAACAATGATCTTCCGCCAATACTGCAATTCGGGACTTTTTGAAAATTCGGCTAAAAGTTTCAGACGCGGCGTAATATAAGGCGTTGAAGTCGTCGTCAGCTCGGAAAGTCTGGAATAACCGTCATCGGTCTCCGCCTGCTGTTCGAGCCACGAATTGATATTGATCTGTTTGTATAGAAACGAAGATTTGAGCGACCACGAAAGAAGCACGCGGCGGGCGACATCTTCGCTGCCGACGGTCAAGAGACCGGCGCGGTCTGCCGTAATTTCCGCCTGCCGCGCCCAAGCCAGCAGAGGCATTTCGATTGCTCCGCCGATCAGCGCGGTCGGGCTTAGGATCGCGTTAAAAATTCCGCCCGCCATAAAACCTTTTGCCGGACCTTGTTCGCCGAGGAAAAATCTGATAACCGTTTTCCAGAGCGCGTGTCCTGCCTGGCAATGTCCCATTTCTCTGGCAAGCAGAAAAAACATATCAATTCCCTGAAAATTTCCCGCGAGAGCCGAACCGATCACAATAAACGCATCTTTTTCCGTGCCGAACGTCAGACAATCCCACGGTCTCTCGCCCGACAGATAAACATCCGGCATATTCGTTAAGCCCAGGATTCGCGCCGCTTTGACGGCTTGCGCGTAGATTTGCGGCATTTGTTTTTCGCCGAGCCGCACGCCGTTAAACGTCACCTCGATCCAACGCCGACCGACCTTTTCGGATACGGCTTTTGCCGCCGCATTCAAAGGTGTCATTGCCCGTAGAGCCGCCATCGCTTTTGCATCAGCCGCCCAGGCAAACGCCGAAGAATCAATACGATAACCGGGAATCAAAGGGCGCAGCCAGCGGCATTCCTTGCAGATCACGGTTTTTTCGGGAAGTCCCTGACCGTTTCCGCCGCAAGTGTAGCAAGAAAGTGCTTGAATAAATTGCGGTTGATTTTGCTGAAACTGGTGCGGCGGCGGAAACTGATTCTGCTGATAATTTTGATTGTTTTGATTAAATGGCGGCGGAATCTGCGCTTGCTGTTGCGGCTGAATATTCTGATTCGGAAATTGCGGTTGCGGTTGATTATTCGGCGGCTGAACCGGCGAAACTGCGACCTGTTTCGGTTGCGCGTTGGGTGGTGCGGCGGCGTTCGGATTTTGCGGTTGATTGGGTGGCGGAGTCGGTGGAGGCGTTTGAACATTTAAGGCTGTTCCGCAAAAGATGCAGAATCTCGTATTGGACGCGGGTTGCGGATGTCCGTTTTGACAGATTATCGGATGTTTAATTTGTTCAGCCATAAAAATACTAATTCAAATTTCAGATTTCAAATTTCAAATTTCAAGTTTTAGAAAGTCTGTAATTTTAGAAATTTACAGAAAGTCCCCAGCCTAGTTTCAAATTAAAGATCGTATAAATTAAGTAGAACAATTTTTAAATAAATGATTTTTTAACCGATAATCATTTGATTCCGGCTTTTCAATCTGAAATCTGAAATTCCTCTTGAAATCTGAAATCTGAAATTTGTAATCTGGAATCTGAAATCTAATAACCGCCATACGGATTTGATGCGGCGGAAAGCAAAACCAGCAAAAACCAAAGCCCCATACCGCCGATATGCAAAACGGTGGCGATAATCCCGATCCAAAAACCCCATTGCGCGAACATCAAACCATCCTTCGGTGATTGTCCGGCTTTGATGGCGTTCATTTCCATCCAACCGACAAAAATCGCCGGAATCGTCGTAAAGATCGAACAGCAGAAAAATCCGGCAATAGCCAGAATCAAAGCCGCCGTCGCTTTTTGACTCGCTCCGCCGCCGGAATTTGCCGTCTGAGCAAAGTTTTGCCCTTGTTGTCCGCCGAAATTCGGTTGATTCCATTGCTGATTGCCTTGCTGCTGACCGCCGACATTCGAAGGCGGAAGCGACGAAGCGCAATTGCTGCAAAATGTTGCCTGGGGCAGATTTAGTTGGTTACAATTTTGACAAGTTTTGCTCATAATTTTATAAAAAATTTTTTACGGAAATTTACCCGACAAACAACATAAAATTAATCATTCCCGTTTAATAATGCGTAAAAGTTATTTGAAAAAAGACACAAGAAATCGCTTTCTTTTGCCCAAATCATTTTGTTAGAGAATATGAAGGTAAAGTTTTTATATATGAAATCAATTTATGGCGGGAATTGCAAATTTTTTTTATGATTTTACTCGATGATTGCCAAAACATCTCCGGCATTGACGGTCGCGCCTTCCGCAAAGCGGATTTCTTTAATAATGCCGTCCTTCGGCGATTTCATCTCGTTCTGCATTTTCATCGCTTCAACCACCAAAACGCCTTCGCCCGCTTTAATTTCCGCGCCGATTTGCGTTAAAACGCGCACGAGTTTTCCGGGCATCGCCGTTTTAATTTCGGCAATTCCGTCGGCATTTGTATTTAAAACGCCCGAACCGCGCAATTTTTTCGGATCGAAAATATTTATTTCAAGCTGATGATTTCCGACATTGACACTAAAAGGCGCGGCAAAATCCGTCTGCGGCGAAACGAAAATCTGGTAAATCCTTCCTTCGTTTTTCAACAAATAAACATTCGGTTCCGGCTCGCTCATTTCAAGTTCATATTCGCGCCCGTCAATTTCAGCAAAAACCTGTCCGCCTTCGCGCCTGATTTCGATTTCGTGTTTTTCGTTATTTAATTCGGCTTGAAGTTTCATAATTCAATTTGTTTGACTTCGCATTAATCTTGAGTCTCCTTGTGATGCAATAAATTCAAAACACGAGTCCAATTCTACGAAAATATCCCAACTATCTTGATTTAATTTTTCGGCAACAAAATCAATAACTAAATTTTCAAGTTTGCTTTCTCTTTTTCCTTTCCAGAGTTTATCTGAAAGCGCAATTAAATATTCTTCAAACGAACAATCAAAAGTTTCCCATTTTCCGTGTGATTCACAAACTCTTGCTAATTTTTCATTAACGCCATTTTCCAAAAGCAGTTTTTCGCCATCAGGTTCGTGATTACTTCCCTTTTCAGAAAGTTCCGATGTATGAATTATTTTCCCTGCATCATGAAAAAACAACACCTAACCGAACAAAATCTTCATCAAATGAAACATCTAATTCAACAAGTTTACTAATCAAAATTTCAGCAGCTTCGCCAACCAATTTTATATGTAGTAAAAGTTTGGGTGCTGCTCCTAATTTCTCTAAAAAACGATAAGCCTCATCCAAACTTCCGAATGATTTTAACATTATCGTCTAGTAGATTTTTCGTATTCGCTCTGCAAAAGTTTCATAAATTCATCGCGCCGCTCGTAAAGGCGTTTCGGTTCACGCGGCTCGTGTCGCGCTAAGGCGTAAGCCGTGATGATCGGCAGCGCAACTGTCGAATCTACATAACAAACAACCGCATCGGGCAATTTTTCGGGATCAACTTTTCCCCAACTCACTGCCTCGGCTGGAGTTGCGCCTGAGTTGTGAACTACTATGCCGTTGGCGACAAAGTTATGTGTATTTTTGACTGTCATATCGTAAACAGGAACAACGATTCCGGTCGGTTCGACGGACAAAACTTTATGATTATCAATGTATCTTTCGCGTATTTCTTCGCGTGAAATTCCATACATCTTCAACCTTCTATCTAAAGTTCGCCAATCAATTTTTAATTTTTCGCAGGTTTTACCGATTTTACCACCTGTTTCGGTCAAAGCGTTTCTTACAGTTTCTTCGTTGAGTTCGTGTTTGAATCGCGGATTTTTCTCAAGAGAAATTTTTGAGCTTCGTTCTTCGGGAGATAAATTCAGCCAATTTGCTCTGCGATAATTCTCGAGATGAAGTTTGATTCTATCTTTTTCTTCGCTTGGCAAATCATTGAACCATTCGCTTGCACGTTTTCGGCGATAATTTTTAACATCTTCAGATTGATTAAGATTTTCCTGACGTTTCATTTCGCGATACGATTCAAATTCTGCATCGCTCATATTATCCCAAAATTTGCGAGACATTTTTTGGGCTTTTTCGCTCGTCATTCTCTGGCTATTTAGCTCGCGAAAATGCTCTTTTTCGGATTCGGTTTTATTTTGCCATTCGACTTTTCGATGGTTTGCAACGTGAATTCGATAATCTTCAGCCTGTAAATTCTCTAAATTATTGTTTAGATGGTTGTGGTCAACGTGATGAGAAACTTCCGTTTCCTTCAACTTTCTGCCCAAAGAGAATTCCAATAAATAACGATGTTCGGGAATCGTTTTTCCTGTTCCTAAACCGATTTGACGATAACCGTGGGTTGAATAGGAAGTGTTAAATGCTTTCAGACTTTCGCTTTTTTTCAAAGCCTTTAAGGGTTTATAGGAACCGTTTGTCAACATCATCAGATGTTCGGGCGTGGCGAGAATTTCGTCTTCCAGCCATTTATCTTTTCGTTGTCCGCTCCACCAACCGTAGCGCAGACGATAAACTTCTTTTTCTCCGGTTTTCCAGACTTTTTCGACTTCTGACAGAACGATTTTCTTTTTTTCGTAGCAGAAAGAATAAACGTGAAAACCTGATTTTCCGACTAAATCCTTGATCGGAATTCCTTTAGGGTAAACGCTCAGATCGCGCGGAGTATCAATAAATGTGTCGCCGGAAACGCAAAGTCCGCCCGTGTCGGGGCGAGCGTCCGTCACTTGCAGAAAATAATCGTGTCCTTTTTCGTCAATTCCGAGAACTTCCTGAATCTGCGGTTCGGTTTGGAGTGCAAAGTTTTTCGGACTTCCGCCGCCGAGGATAAAGATCGCGGACTTTCCGCCCTGTTTCGATTGTTTGCCCAAATGAACGACTCCGCGCTTTGCCGCGAGGACGATTGAAGCGGTTTCATTGACATCGAGATTCGGATTCAAGATCAATTTTCCGCCTTGTAATTCCTTCGCGGCGATGTTCATTCCGATTGACGAATCGCCGGGGCTTGAGGTGTAGATCGGCACGCCGTACTCAAAGGCGACGCCGAGCAGGGATTTTTCCGTTAAACCGAGTTTCTTTTCTCGTTCGCGGATATATTTGCCGCAAAGATAATGAAATTCCGCGCTCGACATCGTTTTTTGAAATTCCTCGCCTTCGATCAGCCGGCGAAAAAACGAATCCGTATCGAGCAAAACCGAATAATCAAAGAAAATATCGTAAATGCGGACGACTTCTTCTTCGCGCAAGATTACATCGGAAATCTGCGTATTTCCCTGATGCAAATCTAAGCCAATTCCGAAATGCGTATCGTGATAAAGATTCGCGCCCGTCGAAATAATCCAATCAATAAATCCTGCCTTTATCAGCGGAATCAGAGCCGAAATTCCTAAACCTGCCGGAGTTAATGCGCCCGTCAAAGTTAC
This sequence comes from Pyrinomonadales bacterium, assembly GCA_038246645.1. Lineage (GTDB taxonomy): Bacteria > Acidobacteriota > Blastocatellia > Pyrinomonadales > Pyrinomonadaceae > JAHCHG01. The sequence continues at coordinate 323 of JBBRVS010000256.1, read as the reverse complement.
GCCGATGGTTACGTCAGGCTCGAGCATTTTCTGCGAATAAAGCCGACACGCTTCTCTCAGACGCGCCGCGTTATATGCCATAAACGATTCATCAACCAGATCGGCAAGCGCCGTATTTTTATCAATCGGTGTCGGATCAATGCGTTTGCCACTCAAAAATTTACTTTTCTTTTTTGCCATAATTAGATTTGTTTTTTCTTATTTTAAGCCGCGATTTTATCACGCAATTTATCAGCGAGAATATCTGCCAGACGATTTATTGTTTCGTCATCGGCAATTGTTTGAGCGATTTTGTTTGTTTCGTCTGACTTTACATTTTCCAT
>JBBRVS010000255.1:0-7108 GCA_038246645.1 Pyrinomonadales bacterium | reverse complement strand
GTTGATGAAAAAGTAATTTTCTCAATCGTTTCGCGGGTCGGTCCGCTGCCGCCATAGATTTTCGTAACCCCTGTGGTTTGTGCGACGGCAGTAAAAAAATTGTCAACCGTCGTTTCGCGTAGCCGTCCGCCCTCGACGAAAAATGTTCGGTCAGAATCTATTTGATCAAGACAGGTAACGGCTAAACTTTTGGTAATTTTAATATTTGACAAAGGTCCGTAACGCCCGAAATCGGCATTGATCGTTTTAGCTAAAAGATCGAGATCGAGCCAGCCGAAACGCAGACTGTCCTGATGCGGATTCGGGATATTGGTCAGGTCTTCGACGCGCGGATACGGTTTCGCCGATAATTCGTGCGGTAGCGGTCCGGCGCCGTGGCGCGTCGCATAACAACGCGCTGCATAAATGCAGTCGAGCCCCTTGATTCCGGCTTCGGCGGCTAATTCGGCGGCATTTTTCAGCCCGGTGGGCGAGCGCGTTACGTGCGGAAACCAGCCGTAATTTTCATCCAGAAGCAAACCCTGTGCGCCTTCCAAAACAACGCCTTTTGCAGTATTTAAAATATCGGGACGCGCTAATTTCAGGCGGGAATAAAACTCTTTTGCCGCCTCCAAAAATGAGTCGCGCAATTTGTCGGAGAAAAGCAGATATTTTTGTTCGGAATTTAGTTTCGGAATATTTAACTTTTGCAGGCGCGCCGGAGTCCATTTCTCACGAATGGCGTTCAGTTTTGCCCGCAGACTGCCTTCATCAGCCAGATCCGGAATTTGAATCAAAAACTCTTCGCTCAAACTCCGCTCGATGGTTTCACCGAATCCGACACCGCAGCTCCCGTGTTTACCGGTGCCGCGCGCCGCTTCCGCCCATTGATTGATCAGCATATCAAAAGGCGTTGTAACCGGAGCGCGTTCATCGGCATATACGACGGGCGAAGCAATGCCGAGCGTTTCGAGTTCGGCGGCTTCACGCAGAAAAAGCAGCGGATTGCTGACAAAATAGCGGCTTAAAAATGTCGCCGCACCCGTCATAGTTCCGCTGCCGAAATGACTGAAAACGTGCCTTCGTCCGTCGGGCAAAACCACCGTGTGTCCGGCTTGTGCGCCGCCGTTAAAACGCGCCACGATACAATCCGAGCCAAAGCGTGCGGCGTGAAAATCGGTTAAAAGTCCTTTGCCTTCATCGCCGAAGAGCGCACCGATAATGACGACCGCCGATTTTTCGGAATGGTTAAAATAATTATTTGAATTATCATTTATCATCGCATCTCACCGGAAACAGAGAACTTATCGGTTATTCTTGCTGACGAGCCAATAAGTTCTCCGCCTTCTCATTTCGGAATTAGAAACGGACAACACCGCTTCCGCCGCTCGCCGAACGCGTCAGATTTGAATTCAGATTGCTGACCGCGCGGGCAACGACCAGCGAAGTATCGCCGTCCCAGCTTTTTGCCACCGCATCTTTGTCGCGTCCTTCGGCGACTTCGATTGTCGAAACGATGACTTCGGAAAGTTTCGTGTGATCGGCAAGCGGAATCGCATTTTGACCGAGCAAAGCCGTCCAGCCGCGCCGGACGGCTTCACCGCAACTCCGGTAATGCGAACCTTCTTCGACCATTAAATGAAACACTTCATAATAACGTCCGACCATCGTCAGCAGATCGCGGTTGGCGATCTGCTCCATCTGCAAATCGAGACCTATTGCCCGTTTGACGTCTTCTCTGGTCAGATCTTCGGGAACCTGCTCATCGCCGACCGTGAACAGATAGCCTTTTTTGCCGCGTTTTTCCAGACAATCAATCGAAGTTTTCTGCGCGGCGAAATACCACGGCAAATTATATGACTCCCAACTGTTGCCGCCGCCGCCGTGTTCGATAAAAATTTCTTCGAGCTGCGCGGCGATTCTGATATCGGCTTCAAACTGCGTGGCTTGCAGCGGCGCACTGTCAAATCGAACATCGCCGATGCCCATCACCATCAGATGCGGATCGCTGACCGGCAGACGTTTCAAAATTTCCTCGAATGCCGTGCCGATTCCTTTTCGCACCAGATTATCCGCCAGAGATCCCATCGAACCCGTCACGTCGCAGGCAATAATAATGGCGTTCGAGTTCGGATTTATATCCGAATCTCTCGATTCCCGAAGAGAAATTTTCGCCGGATCGAATTCATCCTTTAATCCGCGCGACGTAAAAATTTCGTCGGTCGCTTTTCCTGCCGTCGCACCGGCATAATCCTTCCAATCGCTGGCGCTCCATCTTGCGTATCCCATAATTTATTCTCCTTTTTTAATCATTTTTCAGATTGTTTTTTTCTAAAATTTGCTGACTTCTTTTGTTTCTAACCACCGTAAATCGCTTCCGGTCGGGCTTCGAGCCGGACAAAACGCGGTTTACCGAAATCCATCTCCAAAACATTGTTCCATAATTCGTAATCGGTTACTGCCGAGCCGCTCGTCGCACCGTTAAACCAACGCGCCATCGCCGGCGGAATTTTCTCATCCGTTTTCAGTTGTGCGTCCGTTTTCGCTCCGAGCATTTCGCGCCCGGTGCGGCGAATCAATTCCAGATCAACCCGCGCGTCGGCTTGTTTCCGGCGCAGAACATCGGGCGGCGCAATTTTGATCGTCCGGTTCGGCAACGCCTTGATTTTTTCGCCTGCCGGGCGCGCATACCACCAGCCGCCGAGCAGCACTGCGGCGTGAAATTTCGGCGATACGAAAACGGTGCGCGGGCTGATGTCTTGATGAACCACTCCGGCGTATTCGAAATAACAGGCGAGATTATAAAGTCTGTTTTCGATCCAGCCGACGTGCCGCGCATCAATCGCGCCGCCTAAATAATCAAGCAGATCTTCCAGCAAAATCATATCCGCCGGTTTCGGTAAAACCATAAACAAACGCTCCGGCGCGGCAAAATATTCCGGTTTGGCGGGCAAGAATCGTGCCATCTCTTTTCGCATCGAATCATTGGCAAACCGAAAGTTCTCCATTTGCCTTTTGGCGTTTTCAAATAAATCCGCAAATTGCCGCTCGACGGCAAACGCGACTTCCGATTCGCCCAGATATATCTCGCCCAATTCAAAACGCCGTCTTTTAAAATATTCGAGTTTCCGCGCCCTGCTTCGTTCTGCCGACAGTTCCAAAATCCCTGCTCCGTTCCAGCTCTTTGTTTTGATTAATTCGCGCGCTGTCCGGTAAAGTTCGGTGATATGCTGAAAAACGACGGTTGCCTCGCGGTTTGAATTTCGGTCGGGATGCCAGACACGGCTCAGCGCGTAATATTCCATTTTTGCGGCTGTAAAATCGCCGGAAAAAAGCTTTTCGGGCGCGTTTTTATTTATTGCCAGAATTTGCCCGCCGCTTAAATTCACTTTTTCGCTTTTTGTTTTCATCACTTTTTTCCAAAAAATTATCCGGCTTTTCTAAAGCTCGAAATCAAACCCTTTTTCGACCAATTCGCGGTATCGCTTTTCGTTAAACCGGTAAAGTTGTGCCGGTCGGTGCGCGACGCTTTCCTGTTTTTCTTCAAGCGGTTCCAGGATTTTCATCCGCAGCGCACGCCTCCGAAAATTACTGCTGTCGAGATTATGACCCAAAACAATTTCATAAACTCGCTGCAATTCTTTTAAGGTGAATTTACGTTCGAGCAGTTCAAATCCGATCGGAACGTAAGAAAGTTTTCCGCGCAAACGATTAACCGCCGTTTCGATTATTAATTCGTGGTCGAAACTCAAACAATCGAGTTCTGAGAGATCATCAACCGCAAACCAGGTTGCATCGGTCGCATTTCCGCCGCCGGTCTGCTCAACCCGGTGCTGCGCCGGCGAAACCAGTGCGAAATAAGCGACCGAAATGATCCGGTCAACATCCTTGTTGAGTCCGCTTCCGGCACGCTCGTCGCGTTTCAATGCGTCAAATGTGTAGAGTTGTTCGAGAAAAACATCACCGAGTCCGGTTTTCTTTGCAAGAATTCGCTGCGCCGCCGCCCGGGTTTCTTCCATTCCGTAAACAAAACCGCCGGGAAGCGACCAGCAATCCTTAAACGGCTCTTCACCGCGTCTGACCAGAACTAATTTGAGACTGCTTGACGAAAAATCGAGTCCGAAAACCACGCAATCTACCGTCAGGCGAAAACGCCCGAAAACTTCCTCTTCATTTTTTGTCAGCTGCTTTGAATTTGCCATTCCCGGTTTGTCTCTTCCCTCTTAGATTTTATTTCGACCAATAAGGTTAATGTCATTTTTACATTAACCTTATTGTCATTTTTACACTAACTAAAACGGATTGTCAAATAATGTTGTGAAAATTATGAATTTTATTAAAATTAGGTTTGGAAGTAACTTGGCAAGAAAAAGCGACGAACATCGAAAAATAAGTCTTTTGGTATTACAAAACTTTCATAGATGCGAATCAAAAAGAGAAATTTAATTAAAAAAAATGCACTTAAAATTTGCGCCCTTTAGCGGTTAAACCTTTTAAGTTTTTACCGCTAAAGGGCGCAAATTTTATCGCAAAAAAGTTCGCTCCGGTTGATCTTTTCGCAAAAGCTATTACCGGTTACAAAAACGGCAGCGGGTAATTCCGGTAAATCCGGCAAAAATTCCGGTTGATTGATACCTGCCGTCCAAACGCGTTCCGGAGCCGAAGACCACATAACCGCCGTTTCGCGAGATTGCCGGAATACCGACACCCTGTCTTTGATCCGCCGCAATAACGCGTGTTTTCCCGTCCGCAACATTTTTCAAAATAATATCGCCGCCGAGATTTGCGGCTTTCGTCGAAAAGGCAACCAGACTGCCGTCAAATGAGATGGCGACTTTTTCGCCCTGCGTAATCGGACTGTCACCGTTTCCCTGAACAGCGTCCGCGCCGGTGCTGACGCGCCGGACTTCGCCCGATCCGACGTTGACGACGAAAACGTCCTGAAATTTATTCGTATCGCCGGAAACCATATTCGTCGCGGTCGTCGCAAACGCGACAAAATTACCGTTACCCGAAATTGACGGGGCGACGACGCGGCTCGCGCTTTCCGTACCCTGATCGCGTTCGGTTCCACTGCCCGTCAGGCTCAGCCTTTTCAATTTCGGATTGCTCGAATCGTATAAAAAGATGTCCCACAGACCGTTTTTATCGTTTTCAACGAGCGTTGAAGCGAATGAATAAAACGCGACTTTCGAACCGTCATCGGAAATCGAGGGCTTCGAGCCGCCGACACCTTTTTTCGTTTTCGGGTCGGAGCTGAGGAGAATCGGCGATTGTCCGCTGCCGACGCGTTTGAGATAGACGTTGACGGTATCTATGCCGCTCACGCCCGATGCAAGATTGCTTGCGCCGGAAGAAAACGCGACCAAACTTCCGTCGCCCGAGATCACCGGCTCGAAACTTTCGGAGTTTGTTTCGCTTTCGCCCGCGCCGGTGCTGACGGCGGTCACGGTATTTGTTCGGGCGTTCCAGACAAATATGTCGCGAACATTGTTTGTGTCAATCGGTACGAGGTTGGTCGCATATGATTCGAAGGCGACCGATTGTCCGTCGGCTGAAATTGAAGGCGCAAAACTGTCGCCGTTTCCTTCTGCATTGTTCATACCGGTGCTGACGAGCTTTGTTTCACCCGAATTGCGGTCGCGCCAGAAAATCTGGCGTTTTTTGCCAAGCGAATTGCCAAGCCCGACGGCGGAAGAGACAAATGCGACATAGCGACCTTCTTCGGCAAAATCACCACCGACAACCGGCGCGGAGCTTTCGTAAAATGTGCCGAATTTGGTGTTGTCGGTGCTGCGGCTGAGAAGTTCGTAAGTGTAATCACAGCCGACACGCACGAAACCGGGACTCGAACCGATAGTTCCTCTGGCACCTTTTTCAACTTTGCAGGTTTGACCTGCCGACGCGCTTTTCACGGCGAGTGTGTAAGGCGTGCCGTCAAGATATGAGTTTGGAAATTTGAACGAATTGCTCGAAAAATCGGCGTTTCCGTCGCTCGATGCGGTGAGCGAAAGCTCTTCCTTACCGTCTTTTTGCAAAACAACCGTTGTGCCCGGCGGCGCAGAAAATATGCCGTCAAGAACGGAGCGTTTCGGAGTTTGGGCGTATGAAATGCTTGAAATAAACGTCAAAAACAGAACCGTCAAAATGATATTTTTTAATTTACTCATAATTATAGGATTTTATAGAAATCACCGACAACTTAAAGTTGCTAAGCACCAATTGATAATTAAAAATGGATAATGGATAATGTCAGAAAACTCTTAAACTCTCTTAAATCTGATGTTTAAAGGGATTTTTAGAATTTTCATAATATCTTAAAACTTTTGCTCACCTGCTTATTTTTAATGGTTTTGACAAAGTGTACATTATTCAACTTTTCCGAAAGCCGTGCTGTCGAGCCACAAGATTCTCGCGCCTTTGACGGCGGCAAATGATGCGTTAAAGGTGCGCGGTTTGCCTTCGATGCTTGAAAAAGTTACCTGCCAATTATTCGGCACGGAAAATTTGCCGCTTGATTTGACGCTTTGAAATTTGATATTGCCGACCATTCCACTCGCCACGCCCAAATCCCATTTGTAAGTGTTTCCCGCGCCGAACTCAAAATTTTCAGCCGAAGCCTGTGTGTCGGCACCGGCATCGGCTCCCGTATAAATATTGGCGTATTGAATCATTCCCGAAAACTTATTTGTCCAACTGCCTTTCAAATCCGACGGCGCAACGGCGAATTTATTATAAGTCGCCATCTTTTCCATCTTTTCCCAGCCGTAAGTCTTTCCGCTATACGCACCGAATTCTTCTTCAAAAGCTCTTTTGTTCGGCGTGATAAATTCCAAATATCTGCCGCTGCCGTTGGAATAACCCATTTTGAATAATACAATATAAACCGCTTTGCCCGTTCCTTTTTCGACCATCTCGGCTTCGGCAAATTCAATTGACTGCCAGCCGGTGAGCGGTCGGAACTGCATATTGGAAGCCGAACTGTATCTCGGCGCAACCAATATGTCCCACGCATTTTTCAATCCGTCCATCAAGACCGAATTGTATTTATCAGCCGCTTGATTCGGATAATGAATCAGCACTTTCGTATTTCCTTTTGTCACCGAAACCCAATCTTCCTGCTCGGTGC
>JBBRVS010000254.1:0-7117 GCA_038246645.1 Pyrinomonadales bacterium | reverse complement strand
ATGCGTCCAAAACAACCGGCGGAAAACTTGTTTTTCTGCAACCCGGCAAAGATGCCCGAACAGCCGATCACAAATATCTTCGCTTGACCGACAAAAAGAACAATTCACCGACAGATGAAACCGCAACGGAAGTAAAACGGCTGTTAGCCGAAAGCTACAGGATAAGCGATGTCTTTTATTCGGACGGCGTAGTTTTAGTATTTACAAAATAATACTTTTCTTTTTTCAGTTCTAACTTGCCAAGTTTTTGTATATATCATCATTCATTGAGAAAGTTTATCGCACTTTGTTCCGGCACTGGAATTGATGAAAAGCATAGAATCACAGTCTGCTTTTTTCAACAACTTAGGAGTCTTAACGCGGGTTTTTGTCGAGTTTACTAAACAGACACCTAAAACGACTTCCATCTTTCTTTCCTCCTTTTCATTTATTATTTGCAAAACCCCATTATTTAATAACCCTGAGCAATCTCTATTCCTTTAGAGAATTCAGCCTGATAAAGACTTGCGGTTTTATATTTTAAAATATATTGGTCGAAGCTCTGAAAAATTTCGCGGAAAATCGTGGAAATCTCCGCAGACACCTTTTTATCTGCAAACAAAAACCCGCTATTACGGCTTTTTCAATTAAGGCACGTCGCTTGCGATTGAGATTTGCCAGACAGGAGGCGAACGTGAAAATTGATCCGAAAATTTTAGGTTGGGCAGGCGCAATCGCCGCCGCCGTTATGTGGACGATTTACAGCGGGAGCGTCTTTTTATTACTGATTTTAGCGATAAATATAAGCGGCGATTTCGGTTACACGGATTTTACGAATTTCGACCTGATTCCGCCGCTGGTGAAATTTCTCCTTGGTCTCTGTATCGTGATGTCCGGCGCGGGTTTGACCGGCAAAATGATCGCTGAAATCTACAATTATCTGATTGAAAAATCGAACGTGAAATTACCGTAACGACAGAAACAAATGACAATCAAAATTTTAGACGAAAAGGCGGCGCGGAAACTCCTTCAAGAGCAACAATTCGGGCATCTCGGTTGCCCGCTTCCCGGCGGCGAACCGGATATCGTGCCAATCAATTATCTGTTTTACGAAGAGGAAATTTATGTTTGTGTCATAAACCGAGTGCGAAAAAACCGGCAAAGTCAGGTAATTAAAGATGAAGAAATTAATTTACAAAGTCGGGTTCTCGTCGGGAGTCACAGCATTTTTAGCCAGCGCTGGATTCAATATTGATGATTTTTTGGTGTCATAGAAATCAAGGCAATTTTAGAGAAAAAGAAGAAAAAAATGTTAACCACCAGATCACTAAAATCATTTTTAGCAATTGCTTTCGGTTTGACTTGGAGCATCACCGCATTGATGTTTTTCTTCCCCGAAGAAATAAAAAATGTATTTGGTGAAGTGAGTATGACGAATCCCTTGTTTGTTTTGGCGGTTTATGCTCCGGCAATTGCGGCGTTTTCTTTGGTTTTGTATCGGGCAGGTTTCAATGGATTAAAACGCTTTCTATCAAGGCTTTTGCTGTGGAGGGTTTCGCTGATTTGGTATCTGTTTTTATTAACCGGAATTCCGGTTCTTTTTTATAGCGGAGCGGCTCTGAAAGGAAATCTGTATGAACAACCGATTGAATTTTCACTGGTTCCTTTGCTTACCGCATTGGCGACAACTGCGGTTATCGGACCGGTTGAAGAATTCGGCTGGCGTGGAGTTGCTCTGCCTTTGCTTCAACAAAGATTTGTACCATTTTGGTCGGGATTGATCTTGGGAATTATTTGGGGAATCTGGCATATTCCTGCATTTGTTATTGGCGGAACACCGCAGAGCGGTTGGTCTTTTGCTCCGTTTTTTATCGCCTCAGTTGCAGTTAGTTTGATCGTTACGCCTATATTTAACGCATCCGGCGGAAGCATTTTGCTCCCCGCGCTATTTCATTTTCAACTTAACAATCCTATTTTTCCTGATGCGCATCCTTACGACACAATATTCTTCGTAGCGGCGGCAATTATCGTTGTCATATTAAATCGCAATACGATGTTCACCAAAGAAGGTGCAGCAACCGAAGTAATTCCATGTGAATTAGGATCAATACAATTCGCATATAGCAATGGTCAACCTGAGCCTTATCTCGATGAATTCGGAGATCCGATTATCGGCAGCATTTCAGAAAAAACTTTTAAGACCATCAATGGCGTAAAACAAGGAATGTTTATAAAAAGCAAAGATGAAAAGCATCCTGTGTTGCTTATTCTTCACGGGGGAATGCCTTTATATTTCCTTAGTCAGAAAAACCCTACCGGACTTGAGGATTATTTTACCGTAGTTTGGTGGGAACAACGCGGCTCGGGAATTTCTTTTGACTCCAACATTTCAACTGCTTCGATAACCTTAGAGCAAATGGTCGCCGATACATTGGAAGTAACAAATTATTTACGCAACCGATTCAATAAAAACAAAATTTATCTGATGGCTCATTCAGGCGGAAGTTTTATCGGCATACAAGCGGCAAAAAAAGCACCTGAATTTTTCCACGCTTATATTGGCGTGGCTCAAATATCGAATCAGCTTAAATCTGAACAGCTTGCACACGAATATATGCTCAAGGAATATAAGTTGATCGGGAACAAAAAAATGGTGCGAAAGTTGGAGAACGCTCCGGTAACAGATATTACACCTGACAAATACCTCAAACTGCGAGATAAGGCGATGCATAGTCTGGGAATTGGCACAACACACAATATGAAATCGGTAATCACAGGAATATTTATACCGTCTTTACTGTGCAGAGATTACACCTTACGGGAAAAATATAATTTTTGGGCGGGCAAATCTCATTCGGGCGTTCACTCACTTTGGAGCGAAGTACTGTCAACAAACCTGATGATCGAGGTGCCGAAGTTGGAGATTCCGGTCTATTTCTTCGGCGGTGTTTACGATTACACGGTTTCCTCCACATTGGCAAAAGAATATTTGAGGGAGTTGCAAGCTCCGGTTAAAGGATTTTATACGTTCAAAGAATCAGCTCACAGTCCGATATTTGAAGAACCGGAAAAAGTAAAAGAAATTATGTTAAAGGATGTGCTAAACGGAACTGCTGACCTGGCAGACTGACATAAAACGGCAAGGAGTAAAAATGAAAGATCAAAAAGAAATCATAAACGAAAATAAGGAAAATTTTGTTGAAAGTTTGGCACAGAGGCTGGGAATTACCGCCAATGCAAAATATATCTATGCCGAGCCTGTTGAGCGTGACGGCGTGACGGTCATTCCCGTTGCCAAAGCCGCTTACGCTTTCGGCGGCGGTAGCGGAAAAAATGAGAACGAAGAAGGCAGCGGCGGCGGCGGCGGCGTAGCTTTAACTCCGGTTGGATATATCGAAATAAAAGATGGTAAAACACACTTTCGCCCCACTCGTGATTGGCTGATGTTACTGCCGGTGATTGCTGTAACTACGCCGATAATTTTCCTCAGCGTCTTCGGAATAATGCAATTATTTAAACGAACAAAGGGAGAAAAAAATGAAAAACTTAACACTTAATTTAGGTTATTTATTAACGATTTTCAGCATCATTTTTGTCATAGCTTCAAAATCAACCGCTCAAACCGCGCCGTTTGTAATAAGTAATGTAAATGTCGTAGATGTTGAAAAGGGAAAGGTTTTGGCAAACCGTGATGTCTTTATTGAAAACGGTAAAATTTCAAAAATTACTCGCTCAAGCGATAACCAAACTAATCTCAAAACAATTAGTGGAGCGGGCAAATTTCTGATGCCCGGGCTTTGGGATTTTCACGTTCACGCGCTTGCTTTGCCGGAAGAAGATAAATTTTCATTGCCGCTTTATGTAGTGAACGGAATTACAGGCATTCGTGATTTAGGTTCTTTTCGCCCGTTCGCCGAATTGAAGCCGATAGCGGATTCGGTCGAACAAAACGAGGTGATTAGTCCGCGAATAATTTTGACCGGAGCAATCGTTGACGGACCTCCGGGAGCGTGGCAAGGTTTGAGAATCGCCAAAACCCGGGAAGAAGGAATCCGCGAAGCAAACAAGCTGCTTGATGAAGGTTGGCAATATTTGAAGACTTATTCGCTTCTGCCGCTCGATGCGTATTTGGGCGTAGCGGACGTGGCAAAAAAACGAAATGTTCCGCTCATCGGTCATATTCCGAACGGTGTAACTATGCCGCAGGCAATAAATGCCGGACACAAAATTGTTGATCATATTGACAGCGTTTTGCTTGGGTGTTCGAGCAAAGAGGAAGAAGTTGTTGCCGACCGAGCGGAGATTATCGCTTCGGGCGATTTACAGGGTTTGTTTAAAAGTTTCCGCAAACATAACAGGCAAATTCTTGATATTAATTGGCAAAAATGCGAACAACTTGCCGCACAAATGGCGAAAAATAATATGTTCGTGACGCCGACGATTGTTGTTACGGATTTTTATCAAGGCAAAGACCCGGTTGCAACAGATCCGCGTTTTCGCTCCGTCCCAACCGAAATTCGCAATCAATGGAGCGAATCCGACCGTCGCCGTCAAGCCTATACGGATGAAGATCGGGCTTTCGTCAAGCAAGCCTATGAACTGGATTTGAAACTATTGGAAATTCTTAAACGCAAAGGTGTCCGCATTTTGGCAGGTTCTGACGCAGCTTGGATTAATCCTTATATCTTTCACGGCTATTCGATTCTTAACGAAATCGAACGATATTCAACGGATGCAAAATTTACGCCGAGCGAGGCATTGCAAACCGCAACGATAAATCCGGCGAAATTTTTAGGAAAAGAAAATGAATTCGGCAAAGTCAAAAAAGGTTTCGTCGCCGATCTGGTTCTGCTCGATGCAAATCCGCTCGAAGATATTAAAAATATTCGCCGAGTCAATGCGGTGATTTTACGAGGAAAACTTCTCGACCGTGATACACTCGACAGACTTTTGAGTGATACGGAAAAGAAAGCCGGGCGCGAAGAACAGAAATAATACTTCAAATTATATTTTCTTTGCCGAAACAGGGATTACATTTCTTGAAATAAGAGGTCATTTATGGAGAGACGGCAATTTATCGGAATCGCGGGCGGAGTTGTTTTAGCTGCCGGAACAACAGCTTATTTATTGAGCGACAAAAGCAACCTTTCGCGGGTTGATCTGAAATCGCCGCAAGCTGCCGACGAAATTCTCAAGCCCGACGAAAAGGAAATTTTGTTTCTCGCCTCGCTCGCGCCGAGCGGTCACAACACGCAGCCGTGGTTAGTTCAATATCTTGAGCCGTATCATTGGATTGTCGGCAACGACAAAAGCCGTTGGCTGCCTGCCGTTGACCCGAATCAGAGAGAAACGATTTTGTCCATCGGCGCATTTATTCAAAATCTCGAATACGCCGCAGGTTCGTTTGGTTACGATTGCAACTGGAATTTGTTGGCGGCGACTAATCAAGGCGAGCGGGTTTTAGAAGTCAAACTTGCCAAAGCCGAATCAAAAAATGCGTTCGACAGCGAAAAAATTAAAAATCGTCGAACCGTTCGTTCGGGTTTCTTAAACGATGTCTTGAAAAAAGAAGACCTTGATTTTCTCTCCGATTCAAACTCTGAATTCTTGCATTATTTGCCTGCCGCAAGCAAGGAAAGTCAATTTCTAAACGAGCAAACCGTCGAAGCCAATCGCCTGCAAACGTATCGTGACGCGGCGCAGAAAGAGTTAGCCGAATGGATCAGATTTTCAAGCGCGGATGCCGAAAAATTCCGCGACGGATTGACGACGGCGAGTTTGGAAATCGAAGGTTTCGCGGGTTGGCTGGTCAGAAATTTTTACGACAAAGACAGTGTGATGACCAAAGATTTTCGTGAGAAGGGTCTTGATAAAGTCAGAACGCAGATTTCGCACTCGGCGGGCTGGATTTTGATGACGAGCAAAGACGAGACGGTCGAAACGCTGCTCGAAACAGGCAGAAGAATGGAAAGAATTTTTCTGAAAGCGCGCGAAAAAAATATCGCTATTCATCCGATGACGCAGATTTTGGAAGAGACTGCAACGAGGGAAACGCTCAATCAATCAATCGGAATCAGTGAAAATATTCAATTTATTTTGCGCGCCGGATATTTGAAAAATTATCCGCCACCGGTTTCATTAAGGCGACCTGTTGAGTGGTTTTTGCGAAGATAAAATTTATGAAGTCAAAATTATTGGCATCTCTTTTCCTATTTTTTCACAGCTTTAAGTCTGAGTATCGCGGGTATATTTTCGCCAACGGGATTAGCTCAGAAGCAATTTCCTACAACAACCTACGGTGCAAATTTAGATGAAAAAAACACTAATTATTAACGGTCATCCTGACAAAGAAAGCCTGTGTTTTGCTTTAGCGGAAAGCTACAAAAAGGGAGCGGAATTGACCGGAGCAGATTGTAAACTAATCAATCTTGTTGATTTAGACTTCAACCCGATTTTGACTTTCGGATATAGAAAAGTAAGTGAATTAGAGCCTGATTTATTACAAGCACAGAGGGATATATTAGATGCCGACCACTTGGTATTTGTCTATCCTAATTGGTGGGGAACTTATCCCGCTCTGTTAAAAGGTTTTATTGACAGGGTTTTTCTTCCGAATTTTGCCTTCAAATATCGGGATAATTCTCCGCTTTGGGACGGGTTATTAAAAGGTCGATCAGCCAGACTTATTGTAACTATGGATACGCCCAAATGGTATTATTGGCTAATTTTTAGAAGCCCCGGACACAATTCGATGAAAAAAGGAATTTTAGGATTTTGTGGGATAAATCCGGTTAGGATAACTTCTTTCGCACCCATCAAATCGTCAGATGATAAAAAGAGAAAACAATGGATTAAGGAAATTGAAAAATTAGGCGAAAAGAATGGATAACGGGCTTGGGCGGATATTTGATGAATGCTAAAAATCATAAATATAACAATTTATAAAGTTGGGTTATGGTCAGGACTTAGTAAAAAAGATTAAATAACATGCCCCAATTTGCAATATTTCGGTTTAGCCGCCCGAAACGGCGATATTATTCCCCGCTTCGCCGCCCCCGCTGGAAAAACTGGGGGGGGGAGCGGGGGAGTAAAACCGCGGGTTGGACCCCGAAGAATTAAATTTTTTTTGGTTGAGAGT